>JALEGH010000024.1 GCA_022763065.1 Alphaproteobacteria bacterium | reverse complement strand
GGCGTTCTCGCTTCAACTCCCTTAAGGGCTTCACACACGCCCTCCGGAGTTGCCTCCGAAGACATGCTAAAGCGGGCCACAAGGGGAGCACCTATACAACGCGCTCCTGCACGCGCTTCTATTGTGCCTTGGCCTTGAAGTGCTTTTGCAACCGAAGTCCCTTTCATTTGATCGACTTGTGCAATGACCTGATCATCATGCGACATTCCACGATTACCACCACATGCCTGCGACGCATCAGAAGATGCGGCAGCCCCCATTGCAAGCATTGCCGTTCCAGCTAATAAATTTCTCACTGCTTTATCCATCACCAAAATAACTCCCAATCTCCTTTAACCAGAACATAACTATACGTCTTATTTTATATTATGTAAAATAATTTCTTGTTTCTCTTCAAAACCTCTCTGATATATTGGCGTCCTAATTATCAACCATGAGGACACTCAACCCATGACTAAAACCGCCTCTTCTCCTTCTCCGGAATCCCAAACCATCCGCGATCCGCGCGAGGTGAAGATTAAACGCGCGCTTATATCCGTTTCTGCCAAGGACGGCCTTATTGAATTTGCCAAAGAGCTCGCCGCGCATAATGTTGAAATCCTCTCCACAGGCGGGACGGCCAAGGCAATAAAAGAAGCTGGTCTGGACGTCAAAGATGTTTCCGACCATACAGGCTTCCCTGAAATCATGGACGGTCGGGTCAAAACACTCCATCCCAAAGTTCACGGCGGTATCCTCGCCCGTCGCTCTGATAATTCTCATGTGCAAGCCCAAAGCGATAACGACATTACCGATATTGATATGGTGGTGGTGAATCTCTACCCCTTCTCCGAAACCGTTGCCAGTGGAGCAGATTATGAGACTTGCATTGAAAATATAGATATTGGCGGACCGGCAATGATCCGCGCCGCCGCCAAAAACCATGAATTTGTGACCATCATCACCGATCCACAGGACTACAAAGAAGTGCTTGATGAAATGCGCGAACATAATGGGGCCACCATATTTAAAACACGGCAAAAGCTTGCCGCCACGGCCTATGCCCTCACCGCAACTTACGATTCGAACATTGCGACATGGTTCGCCAACCAGATCGGGAGCGATCAATTCCCCCGCCGGATTAGCTTTTCCGGCACGCTCAAACAGCGCCTGAGATATGGCGAGAACCCGCACCAAAACGCAGCACTCTATATGGTTGATGGATCGGAGCGCCCCGGTGCCGCACGCGCCAGCCAAATTCAGGGCAAGGAGCTATCCTATAACAATATTAATGACACAGACGCCGCGTTTGAGCTCGTCGCGGAATTTGACGAACCGACTGTAGCCATTATCAAGCATGCCAACCCTTGCGGTGTCGCCACGGCCGAGAACGTTCTGGAGGCTTATGAATCCGCCCTTAAATGCGATCCTGTCAGCGCCTTTGGCGGTATCATCGCGCTCAACCGCACCCTCACAGCAGATGCCGCAAAGCGCATCATTGAGACTTTCAGCGAGGTCATCATCGCCCCGGATATAGAAGCCGCCGCGCTTGACATCCTTAAGGACAAAAAGAATATCCGCGTCCTGACAACAGGCAGTATGCCTGACCCACGTGAAAAGCGCCGCATGGTCACCCGTGTGGCTGGCGGCCTTCTAGTTCAAGATAGCGATTTTGGCGCGCTTGATCCTGAAATGCTCAAAGTCGTCTCAGAACGCGAACCTACGGAAGAAGAACTCCGCGATATGCTCTTCGCCTTCAAAGTTGCCAAGCATGTGAAATCCAACGCCATTATCTATGCTAAAGATGGTGCCACCGTAGGAATCGGCGCAGGCCAGATGAGCCGTCTGGACAGCTCCCGCATTGCCGCACGAAAAGCGCAAGACGCCGCGAAAGGCCTAGGACTGGAAGAGCCACTCACCAAGGGTTCCGTTGTGGCTTCAGATGCCTTCTTCCCCTTCGCTGATGGGCTTATTGCCGCCGCCGAATCCGGTGTGACCGCCGTGATACAGCCCGGCGGCTCTATCCGTGATGAAGAAGTCATCAAGGCCGCTGATGAGCGCGGTCTGGCCATGATTTTCACCGGCATGCGGCATTTCAAGCATTAAAGCTTATTTTATGAAGCCGTCATCCCGCGACTTGATAGCAGGACCCATTAACCCCCCTTTAATAAAATTTCCATATAATTGGCGGAAGAATAGGGGAAAGCGTAGATTCGGCACAAAACACCCAAACCGCCAGATACGCTTAACCCACTGAAAATAAATAACTATCCAACTTGATTTGTGTTCAAACCACGCCATTAAGTAGGATATAGTTAAATTAAACAAGTTTTTTAAGGAGAGAAAGACAGATGGCAGACGTTGGAAGTTGGCTTGATAGGATACCGGGTTTAAGTAGACTATGGGGCGGTGTAAGCGGTCCTGGTGGCGTGGCTTCTCGCCTTGCAGAAAACACCCTACAAACTGAAAGCTTTGCTGCAATCTCGTCCGGTATAAGAGGCTTTTTCTACGGAATAGCTGAGTTTTTTAAAGTCCTATTCAATACAAATTGGTCCGAAGCACTAAAAGACCCTACGAAAGCCTTCTCTTCTTCTGGAGAACGAGAGAAAAACGGGGATAGCGGAACGGTCTCAAAAATAGGAGGCGAAGTTCTGGACCTAGGAATGAAAGATCCAGTTGGAACTGCCGCAACTGTAGGTGTAGCTGGTGCAGGCGTATACGCTGGGGCGAAAGTTGCCGGAGCCACAACAAGAGCAATAAAAGGAGCTTTCGGAAAATCCGCCGCACAAAAGGCAGGTATAGATGTAGCCAAGGGCATGAGCCAAGCCGCCCCAACAGCGGCAAAGTCTACAGGCGGGATATTGGGAAGAATAAAAGGCGCGTTGAGCAAAACCAGACTTGGTAAATTTCTAAAGCTTGGTGCTGTTGTTACTGGCGTTGGTGTAGGGGCTGCTGCAATTGATAGCAATACCTCTCCCGCAGAAGCTGCACCTGAGAGCACTTCACAAACAGCTTTCCAAAAAGCCGCTTCCATTGTCGACGCAACAACTGATGTGCTTCCAGGGGTTGATGTTGTAAAAAGCGCTGTCAAGGGTGATATAAATGGTGCTGTAGACAATGCAGCAGGTCTTGCAGGTGGGTTAACCGGAACCTTCATGGCTGCCGCACCTGCTATTGCTGTAGGTGCGAAAGTAGGAGCTGTTGTTGGAACATTCATCCCCGTGCCAGTTGTAGGAACAGCCGCCGGATATATTGCTGGTGGAGCCGTAGGACTTGGTGGGTATCTTCTGGGAGATACCATTGGACGCGGTGTAACTTCTTTGTTCAACACCAAAGCGGAAGGTTCTTCGCCAGAACAAACTCCAAGAGCACCTGCTGTAACCTCCAGACAGGAAATGGAATTTGTTTCCCCGTAAAAACCCAATTATTTGCATTTAAGAAGTCGGTTTTTGTATAATTTGGTTAAGCATAAAACATAAGGAATTGAAGAGAAAAAACTAAATGGCAGACGCACCGGTAGCAACAGGACAGGAAAAAGGATTTTTTGAGTGGGTGCATGATGGCATCGCCGACGCTCTGCCGGGTTGGGACTCGGTTACTAGCGCCTTTAGCCAAGCCTCTGACGGTGCAGGCAACCTCACACCCGTTGCCCCTTCTGTCCCTGAACCTGTCAAAAAAGAGGTAGAAGCTCTTGACTGGTCCAGCGAAGCGAATGCGAAACGGCTTGTGGAATCTCCTCAACCTGAAGAATTGAGTTGGATTGGACGACAGTTTTATGAGGTCATGAACTCTCCCGACGACACGCTTAACACTTTGGCTAAACAACCCGGCATGGCGGGCATTGCCGATATTATGCGCCAAGACGAAGCGCTTAAAAATGCGTTTCACAATGCCATTGTTAATGACGGAACATTCAAGCCCGGGCTTGAAGCATTACAAAATGCCGGAGATGGGTCATTCAATGTTGAGGACATTGAGGAAATGCTCAAAGACCCGACGAGAAGAAAAATATTCACGGATGTCTTAAACAAAGTAGCAGAAGACCCGAATTTTAATTTCTCCCATGTGTCAGAACTGCTAGACCTTCAGAAAAATGGGGATCAGCTCGGTTCTATGAAACTACTCAAAGAAATGGGGGTTGAACTTCCCGCCAGCATGGGGGCCAAAGAAGGGATGGCCATGTTCTTCCTTTTGATGAAAAACCCTCAGGAAGGCGCAAGCCAGATTATGGAGATGATGAAGCTTAGCGGACAATTAGAGGGCATGGATCCGGAAATGATGAAAGTGATGGAAGGTGGACTTGCCCTGATGGGAAACATCCTTCAGCTTCAACTCGGCCCGTTTGCTGATATTTTGCAAAAACACGGTTACGCCGGACCGGGTATTTCCATGGAACAAGGATTCGAAAAAGCAAAACAGGATATGAAAGACGGCCTCGCGAGCTGGGCGAAAGATGATGAAAGACCTTCGGGCTATAGGTCCCCCATGAATGATATGTATGACCCTAGCGGCGCTGCCGTTGAACGGGCAGGCAAAAACCTTGAAGATTTAAAGGAAGAAGGTCTGAAAGACAAAGCCAATGAAGCTACTGCTGGTAAAGCTGCTGCTGAAGTTACAGTTGAGGTCGGAGAAGTCACTATAGAGTCAGTAGAGCCTGTCGATACCCGTAGCGGAATGAACGTCTTATCCCCCTAATGACGCTCCGGCGCGTGATGCTCTTGCACATGATCCACTAGATCAAGCTTAAAGCCTTCGTCGCCTTCGGGCGCGGCCTTTTGCGCGCCTGAGAGGCCCACCACCAAAATAAATGTCAACAGCACAAAGACAACGCCGATACTTACGCCTGCGCCCCAACCGACTGCTCTTTTTGTTCCGCGTTTCATGATTCTTTCCTTCTTTTGTAATTACATCTAAATCCTGCCCCCTTTTTATTCCCTCTTGCCTTTTGGTGCAAGGTCCGTATTGTTTTTTCCATGTCAAAAGAAGAAGAAACCGTTTTTAAACCCGACGCGCCGCCTGAGAAATCAGGCGGCGAGGCTGCGGGCTTAAAAAAAATAAGAAATTTCGCGATTATCGCCCATATTGACCATGGAAAGAGTACCCTTGCCGACCGGCTCATTCAAACTTGCGGCGGGCTGGAGGAGCGCGAAATGAGTGAGCAAGTGCTTGATAACATGGATATTGAGCGCGAGCGCGGCATTACCATCAAGGCCCAGACCGTGCGTTTAGCTTATAAAGCCAAGGACGGCATTGAATATCAGCTCAATTTGATGGATACGCCCGGCCATGTGGATTTTTCCTATGAGGTTTCGCGCTCGCTGGCTTCTTGTGAAGGCTCCTTGCTTGTTGTTGATTCCACCCAAGGAGTCGAGGCGCAAACGCTCGCCAATGTGTATCAGGCGATTGATAACAATCATGAGATTGTCCCTGTAATCAATAAAATTGACCTGCCCGCCGCCGATATTGAAAAGGCGCGCGGCCAGATCGAGGATGTGATCGGCCTACCAGCCGATGAGGCCATTCCTGTTTCCGGTAAGACGGGAGAAAATATTGAAGAATTGCTTGAGGCCATTGTCACCAAGCTTCCTCCACCACATGCAGGTGACGCGGAAGCGCCGACCAAGGCGCTTTTGGTAGATAGCTGGTACGATATTTATCTGGGCGTTGTCGTCTTGGTCCGCGTGATAGACGGATATCTGCGTAAAGGTCAAAAGGTCAAATTCATGTCCACGGGTGCGGTGCGGGAGCTGGACCGTGTCGGGATGTTCACCCCTAAAAAAGTGATGCTGGATGAACTAGGCCCCGGAGAGATGGGCTTTATCACCGCCTCCATCAAGGATATTAGCGAAACGCAAGTCGGCGACACCATCACCGATGAGCGCAAGCCTTGTACAGAAGCACTCCAAGGCTTCAAGCCTTCGGTACCGATGGTGTTTTGTTCCCTCTTCCCGGCCGATGCCGGAGACTATGAGAAACTGCGCGACAGCTTAGGCAAGCTGGCCTTAAACGATTCCTCGCTACATTATGAACCCGAAACCTCCCAAGCGCTTGGCCTTGGGTTTCGCTGCGGGTTTTTGGGGCTGCTCCATATGGAGATTATTCAGGAACGCTTGGAGCGGGAATTTGATCTCGACCTCATCCCAACAGCCCCCAGCGTTGTTTATAAGATTAACCTGACCAATGGGGAGCAAATAGAGCTTTATAACCCTGCCGACATGCCCGATGTGGTGAAGATCGATTCCATTGAAGAGCCGTGGATCAAAGCCACCATTTTGGTACCGGATGAGTATTTAGGTGGTCTGCTGCAACTTTGTGAAGATCGCAGGGGCGAGCAAGTCGAGCTCACCTATGCCGGAAATCGCGCCATGCTCATTTATCGTCTACCACTCAATGAAGTTGTGTTTGATTTCTATGACCGGCTCAAATCCATCTCACGCGGTTATGCCTCTTTTGATTATGCGCTGGACGGATATGGGGAAAACAAGCTGGTGAAGCTTGAAATCCGGGTTAATCAAGAACCTGTCGATGCGCTGGCCATGATTGTGCATAAGGATGCCGCTGAAAAACGCGGGAGACAGCTTTGTGAGCGCTTAAAAGAACTCATCCCCCGGCAGATGTTTAAAATCGCCGTGCAGGCTTGTCTGGGCGGGAAAATTATCGCCGCAGAGCATATCAGTGCCCTTAGAAAAGATGTGACCGCCAAATGTTACGGCGGGGATGTCAGCCGGAAACGCAAGCTCCTTGAAAAGCAGAAAAAGGGGAAGAAGAAAATGCGCCAATACGGCAATGTCGAAATCCCCCAATCCGCCTTCATCAATGCCCTCAAAATGGGAGATGAAAAATAAATCTGAAAATATTTACACCACAGAGTTTTGTCATATTACTAGGTGAATGGTATAATACCATACGAGACGCTTTGTGTAGTCAGGAAGAAAATATGCTTAAACTGCCCATTCTTATGTTAGCTTTACTGTTGATCCCCGTTCCTTATGCACAGGCTTGTTTGATGGATGTGCCGCTTGTGACAGAGGAGGATGTAGTGCACGTTATTCCTCACCCAACCCTTGATGGGGTTATATCTGTAAAAGGTATAATTAAAAGAATAACGTATGAGGGTAAGTTGGATGTAAAACCTCATAACGGCTTTACGATCCAACTTAAAATCATAAAGAACTACCACAACGAGACAGTAGGCGATGTTATAACAGTTAGATATGGGGCCTGCCACAATCTTCCTGGGGCAGAAGGTGACCTCATATATGCAATTGCTTATGCAGACAAAGGTGGAAACCTGTATGCTCCACAATTTTGGCAAAGAGATGACCAATAAAACAGCGTTATACCTCGTTCATCAATGCCCTCAAAATGGGGGATGAGAAGTGACAAAAACCCCCACTCAACCACCTTCATCGTTAGACAGTAATTCCAAAATTACAAGATTCTGAAAAATAATTATTGACATAATTTTTTAAACTCTATAGCATCGCGCTATTAACTTTCATTTAACGAATTAACGGAGTATAGAAAGATGAAAATTGACCTAGGAACTACAATACAGAGCTTTGAACAAGACGGCAATATTGGAACAATAACCGCGCAGCCGATTCCAGGCGTTGCACTAAAAGTTCAGTTCGAAATGAACGCTGATACACAAAATATTCAGCCAGGTGTGGATGGTATTCAACTTAAAGGGTTCTTTGTTAACGAAGCAAAAGGAACCTGGGGGATTGAAGGTGCCGATTATTACAATAACTCACAACGCGGTGCCAATGGCGTTGGTAAAGTGACCTCCCTAAAAGTAACCGGGTTAGGCTAATATAGACAACCTACAACCTAATATATTTTTAAAGCCCTTAATATTTCTTAAGGGCTTTTTATTTTTCCACAAGCAATCCTTGGGCCTGCCGCACCACTGGGTTGTGATTTGTAATCATCTTCTCCAGCATGAATGATGAGGGCCGAACCATCCGCGTCAAACACGCTAAAGCGCTCCTGCCCGATATCCTTCTTTTGCAAGGTAATGTGGTGGTTCACCATCACGGAAGTTGTATCTCCATTGGCATCTGTTATGATATTGGGCATATCGCCTGCATGTTGACCATTGGCGGAATGAAGCCCGTGATCTTTGCCTGCCGGGTTAAAATGCCCGCCTGTGTTTTTAAAACTCTCAAGCGGTGTGCAATCTGCCTTCTCATGAATGTGGATGGCATGGGTTCCAGCTCCTTGTGCCAAGCCTTGCGCCTGCACTGTAATTTGAACGCCGTCATTCATCTCAACAAAAATTGCCGTGCCTATCTCCTCCCCCGCATTATTAATCAAGATCGTCTCATAGGCCTTAGGATGCATGTTGTTATAAGCAAAAACAATAAATAACACTCCTGCGACAACCAGAAGGCTTAAAATTGTTATGATGTTTTTTGTACGCATGGTAGAAGTCCCTTATTGTCAGTTTAAATTCTTCTGAGTGATAGGGTAGAGAAGTTCACAACATGAATAAAGTAAAAAGCTTAAGCGACGCGGCGTTGGAAGTTTTACAAACGCCAGATGCCACCCAAAAAGCGCAAAAGACGCGTGAGCTCAAAGAACAATATGACGAGGGACTCATCAAGGGCGTTCATGTCATTCCTGACCTTCCAGATCGCCCTGCACGACCCTCAGAGCCAGA
Source organism: Alphaproteobacteria bacterium (assembly GCA_022763065.1). Lineage (GTDB taxonomy): Bacteria > Pseudomonadota > Alphaproteobacteria > Micavibrionales > Micavibrionaceae. The sequence continues at coordinate 8,975 of JALEGH010000024.1, read as the reverse complement.
GCTCCTCATGCCGCGTGATATGCCCAAGCGCGGTAAAGCCGGTACGACACAATCTAAAATCGCACTGCTTCATGCCATTGCACATATTGAACTCAACGCCATTGATCTCGCATGGGACATCATTGCGCGTTTTTCACATTTTTATGAGGCTTCGGAAGGTTTTTCGCTCCCCATAGAATTTTATGAAGACTGGCTGAAAGTTGCCGATGATGAAGCCAAGCATTTCCTGATGCTCAATGACCGCCTCGCCGATTTTGATGCCAGCTATGGCGATCTACCTGCCCATGACGGATTATGGGAGTCTGCGGAAAAAACCGCGCATGATTTTGCCGCTAGGCTGGCCATTGTGCCTATGGTTTTAGAAGCGCGCGGGTTGGATGTCACCCCCAATATGATTGCCCTCATGCGCGCCCAAAATGACGATAAAACCGCCGATATGCTGCAAATCATCCATGATGACGAAATTACCCATGTGCGCGCCGGAACTCTGTGGTTTGAAGGCTGGTGCGCCCATCATAACAAAGATATTGAAGCCGAATTTCAGGCCCTTGTGAAACAATATTTCAATGCGGCGCTCAAACGCCCCTTTAACCACCCCAGCCGCTTTGAAGCCGGGATGCTGCAAGACTGGTACGAACCCCTCGCAGATATCGAATTTTAAATAAAAATATCGTTTAAAATCAATGCATTACACTAATTTAGTTCAAATTTTATGTTAAATTAAAAACCCCTTTACCGCCCCCGCGCTATTCTAAGACTATAGGGACATTACTGATATTTAAAGGGGCAAAAAATGAGTATCACTTTCCAAAAACCAGCGCAGCAGCATTCAGAAGGATCACTTCTATTGGGTGCCATTTTCGGCGGCTTAACAAGCGAAGTTGGTCAAATGGCCGATATGGCGATGGACGCGGCGGAAATCTCCTCAGAGCTCCACAAATATAATTTCAGCAAAAAGCAAGTGGGTGCCAACCAGAATAATTTCACACTCGGTCAGAAAAACAGCCTCGGCAGCATGTTTTCCAATAAAGTATTCGATATTGACGAGCCAAAGCCGGAAGTTCAAACACGTTACCTCAACGCTCAATATAACTACAACCGCAGCAGATCAATGGGTATGCGCCTAGCTGCTTAAGCTTTTCGCCTGAACAGAAAAAGCTCGTAGATTTCAATCTTTGTGGTATCCTATTGATACTATGAGTGAATTCCAAACATCTCTGTTACGTGAAAAATTTACAATCACTGATCTGGCTCCTTCCAAAAGCAAAAAAGAGGAGCCTGTGATTGCGTTGAGCAATCGGATCGTTGTCCCCCTCATCAGCAGCGATGGCATTGATAACGAAACCTTCATCGTGCGCACTCAAAACATGCATAGCTGCGCCCGTTTGGCCGCCGCCATAACAAGAGAATTTTTTGAACGTGGTACCATCGCCAACCGCGCGGCTCCTTTTTCTTGGAAAACTCTATGGCATGATGTCATTAAAGGGTACGAAAAAGACTGGAACCCTGATATCTGGTGCGCCGTTTATTATAAAGGGCGCGCTGTTTTCCAGGAAGGAGAGCATCACCCCTTCCTCGATATCATCGAACAATGCGATGCCAACAATAAAAAAGAATATGCCCAATCTGTCGCCTTTGCCGAAGATGCCTTCTCTCAAGCCGGTAAAAAAGTCAAAATTGATCATGATTCCAATATCGCCTTTATAGCTTCGATTAAAGATGAAGAAGCCAAATGCGGCATTATCATTCGTGCCGCGACAGGGGCCACCACCTTTAACTACACGGCAAAGCCTTTAGACAAAGATAATGCGATGTCCATTCATGTGCATACAACCCTGACCGTGGCTGCCGCTTTTTTAGAGGCTGTGCAACTCGCCTTTCAAGTCGGCCTCATGAACCGTAAAAAGGAATATCATCTGTTTGAAGCCTACTCCGATGAAGACCGCAAACATAAACGCGCCACCAGACGTCTAGCGAATTTGAACCGCGCCATTAGCCAATATGAGCAAAATTTTGAGGTTTCCTACCGTCCTGACCGACCTACATTCCCAGAAATGGTTGCAAAAGCCGAAGAAAAAGCACTCAGCATCCTCAAACCCCAAATCGAAAAAATGATCGAAGAGGGCGAGTTGGAACAAAAAGACTGGGTAATGTAGGAAGCTTTGTTAAGCCGCTAACTGCCTCAACACATAATGCAATATCCCGCCATGTTTATAATATTCAACTTCATCGAGCGTATCTATGCGTGACATAAGCGTGATTTCGGTTTTCTCGCCGCTTGCGCGGTGAATGGTGAGCGTTACATTCTGATGCGGTGAGAGGCCATCTTCTAATCCGGTGAGGTCAAATGTTTCCGACCCATCAAGCGCCAAGCTTTCCCGCGTTGTACCGTCCTTAAAGACCAAGGGTAGTACACCCATTCCAACAAGATTGGATCTGTGAATACGCTCAAAACTTTCTGCAATCACAGCCCGAACACCCAAAAGCCGTGTTCCCTTCGCCGCCCAATCACGCGAAGACCCAGTACCGTACTCTTTCCCCGCAATCACGATGAGCGGCGTACCTTCTTCTTGATATTTCATCGCCGCATCATAAATACTCATCTGCGCGCCGTCTGGCATATGCTTGGTATAGCCCCCTTCTACATTATCCAACATCAGATTTTTAATGCGGATATTGCCGAAGGTACCGCGCATCATCACCTCATGATTGCCGCGCCGTGCGCCAAAGGAATTAAAGTCCCGTGGTCCCACCTGATGGGAGGACAAATATTCCCCCGCAGGTCCGTCTTTTTTAATCGCACCTGCCGGTGAGATATGGTCCGTTGTCACGCTTTCGCCCAACAACGCCAAAGGCCGCGCGCCGATAATATTGCCACTTTCTTCGGGCGTTTTACTCATCCCCTCAAAGAAAGGCGGATTTTTCACATATGTTGAACCAGGTGCCCAATCATAAGTCTTGCCGGAGTTGTCCCCCCCGATCACCTGCCACTGCTTCGGCCCTTTAAAGACATCGCCGTAGCGCTCCACAAACATTTCCTTGGTAATACACGCCTCCACCGTTTGGCGAATTTCGGCGTTACTCGGCCAGATATCTTTCATATAAACATCATTGCCGTCCTTGTCTTGCCCTAGTGGATCATTATAAAGATCAACATTCAAAGACCCCGCCAGCGCATAAGCCACGACCAACGGCGGGGAAGCCAAATAGTTTGCCCGGATATGCGGTGAAATCCGCCCCTCAAAATTCCGGTTACCTGAAAGCACACTCGCCACAGTCAAATCGCCTTTATCAATGGCCGCCGCAATATTTTCAGGTAGCGGGCCGGAATTACCAATACATGTTGTACAACCATAGCCCACCAGATTAAATCCAAGCGCATCCAAATCATCCTGTAAGTTGGCTTTTTCCAAATACTCTGTGACCACTTGCGATCCCGGTGCCAGCGAAGTTTTCACCCACGGCTTGACCTTCAAACCCTTGGCCATTGCATTACGCGCAACCAGTCCTGCGGCCACCATCACATCAGGATTGGAGGTGTTGGTACAGCTTGTAATAGCAGCAATCACGATATCACCGTCTTCCAGATCATAATCCGCATCTGCCACATCTGTTTTTGTGCCTTTTGTATCTAGTGCAGCAAAAGATTTCTTGGCATCAGACAATAAAATCCGGTCTTGCGGTCTCTTGGGACCTGCAATACTAGGTTTTACCGTTGCCATATCCAGCGTCAAGGTCTTGGTAAATTCAGGAGCGCTCCCCTCTTCCCGCCATAGCCCTTGTTCCTTGGCATAGGCTTCAACCAACTTCACGCGGGGCCCCTCACGACCTGTAAAATTGAGATAGCGAATGGTCTCCTCATCAATTGGGAAAAAACCGCAAGTCGCGCCATATTCCGGCGCCATATTCGCAATCGTTGCGCGGTCCGCAAGGCTCAAATTATCAAGCCCGTCACCATAGAACTCAACAAATTTACCCACCACGCCAAGCTCTCTGAGCATTTGAACCACCACAAGCACCAAATCCGTGGCTGTCGCACCTTCTTGCAAACTTCCTTTCAACTCAAACCCAACAACCTCAGGGATCAGCATCGAAACAGGCTGACCCAACATAGCGGCCTCAGCCTCAATCCCGCCAACGCCCCAGCCAAGCACGCCCAGTGCATTAATCATGGTTGTATGGGAATCCGTTCCGACCAATGTATCAGGGAACGCAATAACATCACCGTTTTGATCATTCTCTACCCACACAGATTGCCCCAGATATTCTAAATTGACCTGATGACAAATGCCCGTTCCCGGTGGCACCACGCGGAAATTATCAAACGCTCCCTGCCCCCATTTAAGGAACTCATAACGCTCCCCATTGCGCTCAAATTCACGCTCTACATTCGCCTCAAAGGCATTATCATTACCAAATTCATCCACCATGACGGAATGATCAATCACGAGATCCACGCTGGAAAGCGGATTGATCTTCTCCACATCACCGCCGAGAGAGACCATTGCCTCACGCATGGCCGCCAAATCAACAACGGCAGGTACACCAGTAAAATCCTGCATCAAAACCCTTGCCGGACGGTAAGCGATTTCCTTGGTGGAAGATTTTTCTTTCTGCCAATCGGCAATGGCTTGAATGTCCTCTACCGTGACCGAACGCCCATCTTCAAACCGAAGCAAATTTTCGAGCAACACTTTGAGAGAAAAGGGCAATTTAGATATATCACCTATCTTTTCCGCCGCTTTTTTGAGGCTGAAATATTCATATTTTTGCCCCTCTATTTTCAGCGTTTGGCGCGTTTGCAAACTATCCTGTCCCGTGCGTGTCATAACAAAAACCTCCTAAAAAATGATGAAAAATGCTCTTATAAAGCGCCTGATCCGGCAAATACGGGAAAAGTGTAGCACGAACGCTTCCAAACAAAAAGAGCGCAAAAGCGGCGGGCGGGATGACATGAGAGGTAATCCGCTTGCCCCCCTAAATTTCCTCAAACTCGGCACAAAAGGTGCCTAATTTTGCCACAATCTTGGGAGATACTGAAAAACATAGGAATTCACATGTCTCCAATTTGAACCCTAAATTATTTAGTCACATAAATTTGTGTTTGGACAAGAAATGAGTGACGACGAATAGAACTGACTATTTTAGGAACGACATGACGACGTCCAAGCGCAAATTTAAAAGACTATAGATATTGAAACCGTCAGATCAATCTCTATAAAATCGCCGCGCCCACCAAAAGGGACGGCGATTTTTTTATAACCCCCTAGCGATCCTTACACCGCGCTCCAATGGATTCATATTCTTCGAGGGTATCAATGGCCTGCTGACGCTCCTGACGCTCTTCATTCATTTTTTGATTATATTTTTTAACAATTTTTTGAATCGAGTTTTGAACATTTTGCTGTACAAAAGGGATACGCTCCGTCTCAAAAGGACCAAACGCACCATCTTGAGAATTCACAACCGCCTTGATGGCCTGACCAATAATTTTAGCGTATTTATTCACAATCAACTGGTCTTCGCGCACATGTTTACGCTCATGCACCAACACGGCCGTGTGCATACAAGAGCCCTGTTTATACTCCCGCGCAATATAGATTGTCGGGTTGATATGCACCTTTACATCGACAGATTTTAGATAAACGCAGCCCAATCCTAATTGAGCGTAAGTTTCATGCATAAAACTCACGCGGCTTTGAACCCTGATCGCACCACTCATTAGACCACTAACCGTTGTTTTGTGACGCGGGCCATAAGGGGAAATTGTATCGACATCAAATCTGTTAAGCTCCGCTTTAGAGCGCGTAAAGTCATAACGCACATTGCTTTTGGAGGGCGTAACATTAATTCTGGGCGCTACCTTGATCTGGCATTTAATAGGCGCGTTTTCGACCTGCGCTTGCACACCTGTTTGTATACCGGATGACAAAAACATTATCCCCGTAAACAGGATGATTTTTAAGGAATAACGGGATAGTTTTGACACAAACAGACTTCCTTTTTACAAGTTTGGATTTTCATTATACAATAACTTCGCTAAAAAAGTACAAAGCATTACAAAAACAAGGAAAAATCATGCTCGCACTCATTGGAAAATTACTTCTTTTCGCCCTCGATATTTGTTTCTGGATTATCATCATTCAGGTGGTTATGAGCTGGCTGATCGCCTTTGGTGTCCTCAATACAAATAATGAACAAGCCAGAAATTTGATTGGTCTATTCCAACGCTTGACCGATCCGGTTTATAAACCTTTGCGCAAATATATTCCTGCCATCGCCGGCATTGATATCACACCGATTATCATCATTATCGGAATTTCGATTGCCAAAAACGCCGTTGCATATGTTTTCTTTAGCTCCATGTAGGAAATTCCCATGAGCGCACAAATCATTGATGGTAAATCTATTGCCGCAAATCTTCGGGCCGATATGGCCAAAGAAGTGGAGAAATTGAAAACTTCTGGCATAACGCCGGGACTGGCTGTCATTCTGGTCGGAGATGACCCGGCCTCGCAAGTTTATGTCGGCAGTAAAATAAAAGCCTGTAAGGAAGTGGGAATTGAAAGTTTCGAGCATAAAATGCCCGCAAGCTCGAGCGAACAAGAAATACGCCACGTCATTAAAAACTTAAATGAAAACCCGGATGTCCACGGCATTTTATTACAGCTTCCTTTGCCGGATCATCTATCAGAAGTTCAGGAAGATCTCGTTCAAACCATCGCACCGGAAAAAGATGTCGACGGCCTGACAACGACCAATGCCGGAAAGTTATTCTTAGGCCACAATGACGGGCTGGTGCCTTGCACACCGCAAGGCTCACTCAAGCTCATTCACAGCGTTGAAACAAATTTAAGCGGTAAGCACGCTGTTATCATTGGCCGCTCCAATCTCTTTGGTAAACCAATGGCGCAGCTTTTGTTGCAAGAAAACTGTACGGTCACCACAGCGCATTCACGCACACAAAGCCTACCCGAACTTTGCGCACAAGCTGACATTCTCGTGGCTGCCGTTGGCCGCCCTAAAATGGTTCAAGATGATTGGGTTAAACCGGACGCAATTGTCATTGATGTGGGAATCAATCGTATGGAAAACGGTAAATTATGCGGTGATGTTGATTTTGACACGGCAAAAGAAGTCGCCAGCGCCCTCACCCCCGTCCCCGGCGGTGTCGGTCCGATGACCATTGCGTGTCTAATGGAAAATACGTTGAAAGCGGCACAGGCGGATTAGAATCACTCCCCTTGCGCCTTGGTGAAACCGGGCTGACCGTCAAATTCATGCAGCATCAGGGCATTAGTAAAATTCATATCCGCTCTATTCAGGCGCGATAAAAGTTCCACCACTTCGGACGTTTTCACAGGCTCCCCTCCCTTGCCCATAAATCTAAGGCGCCAGTTATCGGTACAAAAAGTTTGCGGATTACCATCCGGCCAAACTTTCACACCACGGTTGGAAATAATATGAAGCTCTAAATTTTCTGTAAGGCACGGCAAGACCTGCGCCGCCAGCGCATCCGGCGATCCATGAAAATTCAACCCGATATCAACGCCGACACGCTCCTTCTTCTCATCAGGAATAGTTTTAAGCGGCGGTAAAGTAATCCCCTTGCCGCCCGCACTATAATTTTCCTGTGATAGCGTTTCGGGCACCTCACCCAAGCGCTCAATCACCGCGCTTGTGAAATCATCCGTGCCGACTTTGACCTTACTCATCCCTTCACGGTAAATATCACCAGTATGGATTCCGTCTTCAATCGTCTTCTTCCATGCATTGTGAATTTTCGTGGCCACATCACCCTGCCCGATATGTACCAGCATCATGACAGATCCCAAAAGCAAGCCGGAAGGGTTTGCAATCCCCTGCCCTGCAATATCCGGTGCGCTCCCGTGAACCGCCTCAAACATACCAAAGTCGGCGCCAATATTGGATGAGCCACCAAGCCCGACAGAACCGGTAATTTCCGCCGCCACGTCAGAAACAATATCTCCGTAAAGGTTAGGCAACACCACCACATCAAACATACCCGGATTGGCCGCCACCTTAGCTGTACCGATATCAATGATCATATGGTCTTGTTCAATATCCTTGTACTCCTGCCCGATCTCGTCAAAAACCTTATGAAACAGGCCATCAGCCATCTTCATGATATTATCTTTGCTCATGCAAGTCACTTTTTGACGACCATTAGCCCGCGCATATTCGAAAGCATAGCGCACAATCCGCTCAGTACCGGGGCGTGAAATAAGTTTAAGAGACGCCATCACCTGTTGTGATTGTCGGTATTCAATTCCACCATAAAGGTCCTCTTCATTCTCCCTGATAATCACCAAATCCATATTGGGGTGACCGGTTTCGACAAAAGGATGGTAAGACACACAAGGGCGTACATTGGCAAAAAGCCCTAAAGTTTTACGAACCGTCACGTTCAGACTTTTAAAACCGCCACCCTGCGGCGTTGTGATGGGGGCCTTCAAAAATACCTTGGTACGATCCAATGATTCCCAAGAACTATCTTCAATACCACTGGGCACGCCGCGCTTATAGACGGCTTCACCGATTTCGATTTCATCAATGTTAAGGCCGGCCCCCGCCGCCTCCAAAATTTTAAGCGTGGCCTCCATAATGGCCGGGCCAATGCCATCCCCTCTGGCAATTGTAATAGCTGTTTTTTGCGCCATGATTTTCCCTTTTGAAACAAATTTTTAAAGCAAAAGACCCATACAGTGTACATGGCTTATAAAATCAGTCGAGAGGAAATTGCGGGCTCATTAATCATTGACCTCATATTGCCCGGTACTTTGTTTTCTCGAGGGCTTACGAGTTGGCTCAGGCACATCCGGTATTTGAAAACCGCTTGAAAACAGCTTTTTATCCTCACTACGCTTGTACACGTGAGTAGATTTGGTAGAAGCTGTTCCCTTGCCAACCTTCTGGAAGACAGTAGACGCTCCTTTAACATTGTTAATGACGCG
>JALEGH010000023.1 GCA_022763065.1 Alphaproteobacteria bacterium | reverse complement strand
TGCGATATAACCATCATCCGGCATAAGAGACGAGGCCTGACGCAACATATCCAGCGCCTTTTCTAAGTTTTTACCTTGATCGGCCCAGCTATAGGCCAAATAGTTAAGCAAGTAAGGATGATTGGGTTTATGTTCCAGCGCTTGCAGTAAATCCTCTTCCGAGCTTTGATAATCTTTTAATCGCTCATACGCCATACCGCGCGCATAAAGGACAAACCAATATTCCGCCGGAATATCACTATCTTCCTCTTCCCACTTCGCCAAAGCCCGTCTGTAAGCCTCGACAGATTCCTTATAGCTCTCCTCATAACGGTAAATATCACCAATCTGGATCAGGTAATCAATATCTTCATATTTGGTGTAAAGCCCCTCTAGAACCTTGATAGCTTGCTCCTGGTTTTCCTGTTCTACATACAAATCCGCAATATTACGCTGCGCCGTTTTATAAGAATGTTGATCAGGTTTTATTTTTTCAAAATAATCAATCGCCTGCTCGTAGCGTTCATGGCGTGCCAAAACGCCGCCAATCAACATCAAGCTGCGTTCCAAAGATGGGTTTAAATAAAGCGCCATTTGCGCAAAAATAACTGCACTGTCATCGCTTTTTTCACGGAATAAAATCTCAGCCATATCCTGAAAAACAAGCGCAACACCTTCCTTAGGACTAGATGCCAGATTGAACGGTATAAGCTCCTTAATTTTTTCAGCCGTGATTTCCTGATCTTCAATAACAGCCAGCTTTTCTTTCATTTCCTTTGATTCCACACCTTTGTTTTTTAGGATCTGATAAAGCTCCAGCGCCTCTTCCTTTTTTCCCAATACAGCAAACATATCAGCCAGCTTTGATACATCCCGAATATCCAGATCGGTTTTATCAAGAGAATCATTTGCAAACAAAATCGCCTCTGGACCCCGATTGATATAATTTCCCACCTGCATTGTATGATAAGCGTAAAACGGGTTTTCTTCCAAATCAGAAAGGTCAAATTTCCCTTCTGCCGCCTCTATCCAAAGATTAAGGATCGGTACGATGAAAGAAGCAATATTATCTTCCTCCAGCGTCGATAAAGATTCTCTGGCCGCCAGATAATTTTCCGTTTCAAAATGCTGAAGCGCAGAAAAAAGTGCGGCCAATAAATTTTCCGGCTCTTCTTTATAAATTTCTTTGGCTAAAGAAATGGCGCGCCCGACTTGTCCTGCCCCCATCGCCAAAACCATCGCATGTTTTTGCAGCTCAATATTATCCGCATCTTTTTCTAAAACACGCGCTAGATAATCGCTCGCCTTTTCCCAGTCTTTTTGCCGCTGTGCATGCTGGCTCGCCAGATAGTTCCCTGTTGCGGTCTGACGGTAATATATTGTCTGCTGCCCCAAAGCGATAATAATATCCTGCGGCGTCAATTTTGTTTCAGATGCAGGGTGAAAGTAACGTGGTACAATCCACTCCCCGCCTGCATAACCGGCGAAAACACCTAAAAAACATAACAGTAAAATGATTTTATTTTTTTTCGACATGTATTTAAATCCTACATACTACCATAGTTCGGACCATCTCCGCCTTGCGGTACGATCCAGTTAATATTTTGTGACGGGTCTTTGATATCACATGTTTTGCAATGCACGCAATTTTGAGAATTAATCTGAAATTTCTGCACGCCACCTTCTTCAACAATTTCATACACCGCTGCCGGACAATAACGTTGTGCGGGTTCGGCGTAGTCGGGCAAATTTACCTGAAGAGGAATATCTGCTTCTTTTAATTGCAAGTGACAGGGCTGATTTTCCGCGTGATTGGTATTGGAAAGCTGAACACTTGTCAGACGGTCAAAAGTCAATTTTCCGTCCGGTTTAGGATACTCAATAGGCTGACACTGATCCGCTTTTTTGAGCTGAGCGTGGTCGGCATGTTGCGGCAAAGTGTAAGGCAACCTCCACCCGCCAATAGTTTGAAAAGCGGAATGCAAAACCCCGAACCATAGCCCCTTGTGGAACCCAGGTCTGAAATTCCGCACCTTATAAAGGTCTTTATACAACCACGAGGATTTAAAGTTCTGCGCATAGGAATCGCATTCCCACCCTACGTGCGGTGTCGTTTCCTGCGCCAGCCCTTCAAAAATAGACTCTGCGGCAATCATGCCGGACTTCATCGCCGCGTGATTGCCTTTGATTTTGGCAACATTTAAAAAGCCCGCGCTATCACCAATCAAACACCCTCCTGCAAAGGTGAGTTTGGGAAGAGACTGCAGCCCTCCCTCAACCAGCGCGCGCGCACCATAAGACACACGCCGTCCTCCCTCCAGCAATTCCCGAATTTTCGGATGTGTTTTAAAACGCTGCATCTCTTCAAAAGGCGACAGATAAGGATTTTGGTAATCAAGCCCGACCACATACCCGATAGAAACCAGATTATCCTTCATATGATAAATCCAGGACCCACCGTAAGTTTGCGCATCCACCGGCCAGCCAATCGTATGGGTAATAGAGCCCTCAAGATGATTTTCCGGCTTCACCTCCCATACTTCTTTAATCCCCAAACCGTAGCTTTGCGGGTCAGCATTTTCACGCAAATTAAATTTTTGAATGGCCTGCTTGGTTAGAGAACCATGACACCCTTCAGCCAAAATAGTTTGACGAGCATGAAGTTCCACACCCGGTTCAAACATATCAGTTTTATTACCGTCCTGATCGAGCCCCATATCACCTGTAGCCACGCCTACTACGGCCCCTTCTTCGTTACAAAGAAGCTCTGCGGCTGCAAAACCAGGGAAAATCTCAACCCCCAGCCCTTCCGCCTGCTGCGCCAACCAGCGCGCAAGTTGCCCCAGACTGATAATATAATTGCCGTGATTTTTCATGGTTGGCGGTACGGGAAGAGAAAAAGACTTTTCCTTGCTCAAGAATAAAAATTGATCCTTTCCCGCTAGGCAATCAAGCGGTGCCCCTTGACCTTTCCAATCCGGAATAAGCTCATCCAGCGCACGGGTTTCAAACACCGCACCTGAGAGTAAATGCGCACCGACTTCAGAGCCTTTTTCGAGAACGCAAACTGATAACTCCTGACTTCTTTCTGCGCTCAACTGCTTCAACCGTATCGCACAAGAAAGCCCTGCCGGCCCGCCACCAACAATAATCACATCATATTCCATCGCTTCACGATCTGCTCTTACGGCTTGTGTCATTTATTCAGATGCCCTTCATATTTCTTTTCTTTTATAAATATGCCAAACTATCAGGTGATTCAAAGATGATAAAAAAACCTGATTTTAAAAAACAGGATTGTAAGGATAGCATAAAAACGGCCCCCTGATGATACAAAAGATGACAGAAAATACCTCTCCAAATACCTTAAAATATCCGGTTTTAACACAAGCCCTGTCAGCTACGCTGGAATGGTACACGGATCAGGGTATAGATATGCTCCTCGGAGAAACGCCCAGAACCCATATACAAGAAAAATCACAAAATCATTTGTCAGATTCAGTTGCCACCCAAGCGCCCATTAAACCAGTTATAACGGCTGCCCCTCCTCCCCCTTCCGCCCTTCCTCAAGATAAAATTTTAGGAGCAGCCGAGGCCATCATTGAGGCAGAAAAGCTTGCCGCATCCTGCACAATTTTAGGTGAACTGCAAAGCGCAATCGCCAGCTTTGAAGGCTTATCAGTGCGCAAAACCGCAACAAACATGGTCTTTAGCGATGGGAATAAAGAGGCCAGAGTAATGCTCATCGGTGAAGCACCAGGGGCGGATGAGGACCGGCAAGGCAAGCCCTTTGTCGGGATGAGCGGTCAGCTCCTTGATAAAATTTTGGGCTGTATTGATCTGAACCGAAAATCAGAAGATCCGCAAAAATCGGTCTATATCTCCAATATCCTCAATTGGCGCCCACCGGGGAACCGAACTCCCACCGACGCTGAAATTGATATTTCTATGCCTTTTATCAAACGCCACATTGCCCTGATCCAGCCGGAAATCCTTATTCTTTGCGGCGGCGTTTCGGCCAAATCCCTGCTGGGACGCACAGAAGGCATTTCACGCTTGCGCGGCAAATTCCAAGATTACGAAATGACAACAATAGAGGGCGAAACCATCCATATCCCGACAATCGCGACCTATCACCCCGCTTATTTGCTGCGCACGCCTCTACAAAAACGGGCCGTTTGGCATGATATGCTCATGGTTAAAGAAAGGTTGGCATAAAAAATATCAATTCCGCCGTCATAAATGACATAACCATGAAATATTCTACCCCTATCTGGACACCCAAGCCCAAATCCTGTAGAAAAACCCCATTATGTCCATCAATAACACCAAGCAAGCCATTCCACTTTGGGTAGGGCTTTTCGCTTTATTACTCACGGTTCCTCCCGTGACAGGAAAGGCAAAGCCGCTTGCACAAAATATTCCGGTACCTGAAACCAAACCACTTGCAACGAAAGTTATTGCGCCAACTCCCAAATTAAAACCGGTTCGTACATCCCTTGCGCAAAATATTCCTGCCAGCAAGCCGCCGCACTCTATCCAAAGAGCAACAAAGCGATGGCAACAAAATTTTATGAAGAACATAGAAAAGCATGTGCGTTTAAACAGGCCAACATACGCACTTTCTTTACTTCAAAAAGACGGGATATCTGAAAAACTAAGTCCGAAAAATTTTGATCATCTGCGCTCTTTAATCGCGTTTTCCTATCTGTTTGAAAACCAACTTAACATTGCCAAAGATCTAGCTGAGAAATCATTGGAACGCTCTGGTCCAAATGTGCCACTGGCAGGATGGGTTTTAGGACTGGTTCACTGGCAATCAGAAGAGTTTTTAAAAGCTGCCCAAGCTTTTGAGACCACCGCCAAATCTTCTAAGGCTTCCGAATGGACAATTTCCGCCGCTAGTTATTGGGCGGCCAGAGCCTATATGCGCAGCGGGCAAACGGATCAGGTACGCTACTTTTTGGAACTGGCCGCAGCTCATCCGCGTACTTTTTACGGCCTTATTGCAACACGAGCACTGGGCCAAAAAATATCCTTGAACTGGTCTGAGCCCCGTTACAAAAGACGATATCTTAAAGCCTTAAAAAAATACGATGGCGGGAAAGAAGCACACAATCTCATAAAAGAGAAAAAATATGCGCAAAGTGAAAGGATTTTAAGAAATATTTCTTTTGAAGAACAAGATAGAGAATCCATGTTAGCTCTGGCCCATCATTACAATATGCCAGCGCTATTGATGGATCTTGGGCAAGAGATAAAGAATAAAAAAGGTAAAATCTATAACACCGCGCTTTATCCCGTCCCTTCATGGATTCCAAAGGGGGGAGAGCGTATTGATCCCGCGCTGCTTTATGCGATCGCAAGACAGGAATCCCGTTTCAGAACGGGCGCTAAAAGCTCAAGCGGCGCAACTGGCCTGATGCAGCTCATGCCTGCCACAGCGCATTATATCAATGGCCAAAGCATCTACGCGAATGAGAAAACAGATATTAATCTGGAAGATCCTGAAACCAATCTCGAAATCGGACAAACTTATATCGAACGGTTGTTAAATTTTCCTTCTATAAACCAAGACCTTGTCTCCTTGACGGTTGCCTATAATGCCGGACCGGGAACGTTGGCTAGGTGGAAAGAACAACATGCCCATATCACCGACCCGCTTTTATTTGTGGAAATGATCCCTTATCCAGAAACGCGTGCTTTTGTCGAGCGCGTCATGGCCAATTACTGGATATACCGGACACGGATGAGGCAGAAAACGCCTTCTCTAGACGCCATCGCACACGGAAACCCGGCCTATTACACTTACGAAAAAAGAACGCTATTTGACCGGATTGCCTCTAACCGGTAGACGGCTCGAAACTGCCCCATCTTTGCCAAATTTCTGTCTTGAGTTCGCCTAGATCAAACATTAAAAACAACTTATGTTACGGTTGATTTTAGGTTTATCTGCCCTTATTTTGATTGGCGTTGGCATGACAGCCTTCACCCCGGCCTCGGCCTATGACCGCTTACTCCCTACAAATAAAGAGCAGGTCATCCTCTCCTTCGCGCCCTTAGTAAAAAAAGTTTCTCCCGCTGTTGTTAATATTTATACCAAGCGTGTCATTACAAGGCGTTATAGCCCCTTTGGCAATGATCCGTTTTTCGAGCATTTCTTTGGACGTGAATTTGGGTCTCCCTTTGGACGCTCCTTCACCCGCAAGCATCTGGAAAGCTCTTTAGGAACCGGTCTTATTGTAAATAAAAACGGAGTTGTCATCACCAACGCCCATGTTGTGAAAGACGCTGATGAGATATCTGTTGTCCTGCAAGATGGCCGTGAGTTTGATGCCAAAGTCTCTTTATCCGACACCAGTTCAGATTTGGCAGTTTTGCGTATTGAAACGGATAGTAGTGAGTTGCTTCCAAGCGCAGAGTTAAAACCCAGTGAAACACTTGAGGTTGGTGATCTGGTTTTGGCGATCGGCAACCCCTTTGGTGTCGGGCAAACGGTAACAAGTGGTATTGTGTCGGCCCTTGCGCGCTCTTCGCTCAACATTAATGATTTTAATTTCTTCATCCAAACGGACGCCGCCATTAATCCGGGAAATTCCGGTGGGCCGCTTGTGGCCATGGATGGCAGCGTGGTCGGCATTAACACCGCTATTTATTCGCGCTCCGGTGGCTCCTTGGGTATCGGCTTTGCCATCCCGTCGGAGATGGTACAAACCGTTATCGCCGCAGAAAAATCCGGTGCTCAGAATGCCAATATAATGCGCCCTTGGATTGGAGCGAAAGGACAGGCCGTGACGCCTGATATTGCAAATTCCTTAGGACTTAACCGCCCTAGTGGTGTACTTATTTCCAAGTTACACAAAAAAAGTCCAGCCAAAAAAGCAGGCTTGGAGGTTGGTGATGTCATTACAAGCATTAATGGGAAGAGCGTTAATGACCCGGCAGAGATGAAATTCCGTTTGGCCACTGTCCCTATAGGAGACAAAGCCAATCTTGAAATTTTGCGGGAGGGAAAAACAAAGACCCTCTACATGAAAACCATGACACCTCCCGATGATCCACCGCGCAATGAAACAACGCTCAAAGGGGATCACCTTCTAAGCGGTGTGACAGTGGCAAATATCAACCCTCAGGTCAGTGTAGAGCTTGGCCTTGATACAAACACACAAGGCGTTGTTGTCTTGAAGGTCAACCGTCAGGCCCGTGGTAGTCGTCTCGTTTCTGCCGGTGATATTATTCTTGCCATCAATGATGATGAGATTGAAGATGTCGGGGATTTAAAACGGGAATTGGAACAGGCCAAACAAGCACGCTCTTTTGCCATGACGACCGAGCGTAATGGCCGTAAAAACCGGATTATCATTCGGTAATTGCATCCTTAATTTTAGGTAATGGGTTAGCTTAACCCCCACCGTCATCCCGTTGGCGCTTTTGCGTAGCAAAAGCTTGCACGAACGGGATCCGGATAAAGCGCGGTTACACCGCGCCGCGGGGATGACAGTTTTGAAAACTACCTGATTTCATAGCTGATTGCATCTTGGCCCACCTTCCTATAAACATAGGACATGGCTCCGTCTTTATTTGAACAGATTGATATTTCTTCTGAAACTTCTCCTCGTGCTACCCAAGAGGATGGGCATTCCCGCCCTTTAGCCGACCGTTTGCGCCCCAAAGATTTTTCAGATATTGCCGGGCAAGATCATCTGGTTGGACCAGATGGCACGCTTACTAAAATGATCAAACAAGAGCGCTTAAGTTCCCTTATTTTCTGGGGACCGCCCGGATGCGGCAAAACAACAATAGCCCGGATCATAGCAGATCATACCCCCCACCATTTTGAACAAATATCGGCAATTTTTTCAGGCGTCGCAGACCTTAAAAAACTTTTTGAAAGTGCGCGCCTGCGTAAACAAAACGGCGTATCAACGCTTTTATTTGTCGATGAAATCCACCGCTTTAACAAGGCTCAACAAGATGCCTTTTTGCCCGTGATCGAAGACGGCACCATTATCCTGATTGGAGCGACAACCGAAAATCCGTCTTTTGAGCTCAATGCTGCGCTCCTATCCCGTACGCAAGTTCTTGTTCTCAAACGTTTGGATGATACGGCCCTTGAAAAGCTTCTCCTGCGCGCCGAAACCGAAACAGATCAAAAACTAAACTTAACCAAAAATGCGCGCGAACAACTCAAAGCGATGGCTGATGGGGATGGGCGCTATTTGCTTTCCATGGTGGAACAAATTTTAGCAAGCAACCACCCAGATACGCTTGATGAGAAATCCCTTTCTGATTTCCTGCAAAAACGCAGCCCTCTTTATGATAAAAGCGATGAAAGTCATTACAACTTGATCAGCGCGCTGCATAAGTCTGTGAGAGGCTCCGATGTTGATGCCGCTCTTTACTGGTTGGCCCGCATGTTACAAGGCGGCGAAGACCCGGAATTTATCGCACGCCGCCTCACCCGTATGGCTGTTGAGGATATCGGGCTTGCCGACCCACATGCCCTGCCCCAATGCATTGCCGCATGGGAAGCTTATTTGCGGCTTGGCTCCCCTGAAGGAGAACTCGCGCTCGCTCAGGCGCTTATTTATCTGGCTACGGCTCCCAAATCCATTGGTGCCTACCGCGCCTATAACAAGGCCATGAAAGCGGCGCAAAAACACGGCTCCAACATGCCGCCTTCGCATATTCTCAATGCCCCCACAAAGATGATGAAGGATTTGGGATATGGTGCCGGTTACAGATATGATCCGGATACGGTTGATGGTTTTTCCGGACAAAATTATTTCCCTGAAGATATGGAACGACAGGAACTCTACACACCCGCAGAGCGCGGCTTTGAACGCGAGATTAAAAAACGTTTGGAGTACTGGCAAAAACTGCGTTACAAAAAACAAGAAGAAAGCAACCAAACATGAATATGATTTTAGCCATTGCAGGTGGAGGAGCGATCGGTGCGGTTTTACGCCACTTCTTTGGTGCGCTTTCGCTTCATTTTTTTGGTGCTCATTTTCCTTGGGGAACACTTGGCGTAAATATCATAGGCTCCTTTTTCATGGGCATTCTGATTGCGCTTTTTGCGCATTACTGGTCTCCCTCACCTGAACTTAGAGCTTTTCTCACCGTTGGGCTTTTGGGCGCCTTTACAACCTTTTCGGCCTTTTCGCTGGACGCGGTAACGCTTTATGAGCGTGGACTTATCCTGTATAGTTTCGGCTATATTATCGCTTCCGTCTTTCTTTCCATTACCGCCCTTTATGCAGGGCTTATTCTTATCAGACAGTTTTTTACCTCATGAGCCGCGTTCAACACATAGAAGTCATACCAGATGAAGACGGACAACGGTTGGACCGTTTCTTAAAAAAACATCTTGAAGGCACGCCCTTTTCGCTCCTGCAAAAACTGATGCGCAAAGGACAAATTAGAGTTGATAGCAAGCGCGTGAAACCCGATACCCGTCTGCAATCCGGTCAAAATGTCCGCATTCCCCCTCTCGAAGATAAAAAACCCGCGCATAAACCAAAGCTAAGCGAAAAGGACAGAGATTTTATTCGCTCTCTTGTTATTTATGATGAAGGAGGGATCATCGCCCTCAATAAACCTGCTGGCATCGCCACCCAAGGGGGCAGCAAGGTTACGCGCCATATTGACGGCATGTTAGATGCCCTGAAAGACAAAGAAGCGGTGCGCCCTCGCCTTGTTCACCGATTGGATAAAGACACCTCTGGGGTTTTACTTTTGGCGCGCTCCGCTAGTATGGCACGTGAACTTGGAAAAATTTTCCAAGGCCGCAACATCAAAAAAATTTACTGGGCCTTATGCGCACCGGCTCCGGAAATAAACTCAGGTGAGATCCGCGCCCCGATCCGCAAAATAAAAAACAGTTCCGGTCAGGAAAAAATGTGCATCGACCCAGAAGAAGGACAAAACGCCACAACTTATTTTGACGTGTTAGAGCGCGCCCATAAACAAGCCGCCTTTGTTGCCTTTTGGCCACGCACGGGACGCACCCACCAGATCCGTATCCATGCCGCCCATATGGGTTTTGGCGTTATAGGGGACCCTAAATATTTTTCTAAAAATGACCAAGCACACGACCCGAACCAGCCCAATATTGATTTAGGCGGTATCAATATCTCCAAACGGCTTCATCTCCACGCTCACGAAGTAGAATTTATTCATCCTAAAAATAGTAAAATGGTTACAATCACAGCCCCGCTTCCGGGTGCTCTGATTAAAAGCTGGAAGAATTTTGGATTTTCCACCACAATAAGAGACGATATTTTTCAGGACGTAAAATAGAAAACATATGCCCCACCCAGACCAAAACAGAACCAAAGAAAAATTTCTGAAATGGCTTTTTATCCGTGTTCCTCTAGTGACACTGATTTTGTTTATCATCCTAGCAGGATCACTGAAACTAGTGGAGCGCTATCCCGACCCTCTCAAAGAAGGGTTGGAACAGTTTTTATCGCAGCGCACAAATACCAATGCCTCTATTGAAATATTGGACCATGTTCAGTTCTTTCCAAATATCATCATTTCATTGAAAAATATTAAGCTGCATAACCGTCAAAATGCGGCGATTATTGATTTAGAAATAGATGAGTTCTTTGCGCGATCGCCCCTTTGGAGTATTTTTTTCAACACACGTTATATAAGAGATTTAAAAATTAAAAATCTACATTCTATTGCCGGATTTATGACACCCAAAGCCTCCCATTTTGATGAAATTTCGATTAACACTTTAAACGGCCCTGAACAATATGGCTCTTTCATAGAAGGAAACGGAACCTATGACGCCCAAGATACAACATTTCAAATAAGAATAGAAAAAAAAGGCCAAAATTATAAAATCCCGAGTGCCTTTCCTTTTTCTTTGCAAATCGGTAAGACAGATTTAAATGCGACAATGGTGCGTAAAGGCTCTGACATGCTTATGACCCTGACAACGATTAATACAAGCAATCAGGAATACGGACCGCAGGATTACGATATTGTGACAAAGGGAAAATATCACAAAGACCAGCCATTTTCCTGCCTGCTTGAATATGGCAACATGTCCCCTTGCCAGATTTATTTAAATCCGTAAAATCACTCCTTTACAAAGCAACATGAAATAAAAGAACATAATAATGCAAACAGACAAAGGAAATCCGTTTTCAATGATGAAACGCTTTTACACTCTCGCCTCATCCAAAAAAACAGATGACGGGCACGTTATTCAACTGGACGGCAAGACGGTTAAGACACCCTTGGGACAGGATATGAGCGCCCCGACAAAAGCTTTGGCCGAAGCGATTGTTGCCGAATGGGGCGCACAAGAAGATAAAATAAAGCCTGACACCATGCCGCTCACCCAAATCCTTACTACCGCGCTTGATAAAATAAGGGACCGAGAAAAAGTCACCGAATCTGTCATGAAATATTTAGACACGGATCTTGTTTGCTACTGGGCGAAAGAACCAGAAGAGCTCGCTAAAAAACAAAAAGAAATATGGGGAAAATGGGTCAAGTGGTTTGATCAGCATTTTGAAGTTCCCCTTTACCATACCACAAAAATTGATGCTATCAAACAGGACCCAGAAGCACATAAGCGGGTCTGGAATTATATCGAAGCACTCGATGATTACTATTTCACAACTCTACATATCGCGACATCATTGAGCGGTTCTCTTGTTTTAGCGCTCTCCTTTTGCGAAGGGGACATCACACCTGAAGAATTATTTGAGGCCAGCTATCTGGAAGAGCTTTACAAGGGTGAGATTTATAACGAAGACCTACACGGTGCCAGCCCAGATGAAGAAGCCGAACGTGCCGCTTTTAAGCGCGACATCAAAGCTGCCGGGGAATTCCTTGAACTGGCCAACAGCTAATACCGCTTCACATGTCTGATGATCTTATCATTGGAGAAGACGGTTTACCGCGTTGTTGGTGGGCTGGGCATGACCCTCAGTACCAACATTATCATGACAATGAATGGGGAAAGCCTGTCACAGATGACATACGGCTTTTTGAAAAAATATGCCTCGAAGGATTTCAGGCCGGTTTGTCATGGCTGACTATTTTGCGCAAACGCGAAAATTTTAGAACTGCCTTTGATGGCTTTGATTTTGAAAAAGTTTCTCTTTATGGCCCCGCGAAAATCGAAGAACTTGTCCAAAATGCCGGCATTATCCGCCACCGGGGCAAAATCGAATCCACGATCAATAACGCCAACCGCGCCCTTGAAATCGTGGAGGAGTTTTATTCGCTTTCCAATTATTTTGGGCAATTTCAACCTGACCAAAATGAACGCCCCGCAACATACGATCGTATGACTCTTTCACAACTTTCCTACACCCCTACCTCCACTAAATTATCCAAAAACCTGAAAAAGAGGGGGTGGTCTTTTGTCGGCCCCACAACATGTTATGCCTTCATGCAGGCTATGGGACTTGTCAACGACCATGTTGAAGGATGTCATTGCCGTCACCTATAAAGCTATAATTCATAAAAAAAAGCCTGCCATGCCCCATTTAAGAAACATGACAGGCGGGGAAAAGACCTCTTCTACCCTACATCTGTTAGGATGTCAGATCATCGGGGTCTAACTCTATAGACTCGGCATTATCGTTACCGGCTTGTAAATCAGATGGCGGCACATATCCCTTAGGAGTCTCAAAAACACTCACATTTTCGAGTTGCTGTAACACAGCTTTCAAGAAATTTGATATTTCCAGATTTGATAAGTTTTTCACACCACTCATAACAATATAATACAAGTAAAATATATATTTTACAAGCAATCTTGTCATGAAAATACAAGTTTGCTCCTGTAGATTATGGGTATGAAACTAAAAAATATGCCAAAATTATCAGACCGGCTGAAATATATCCGCGCCTATTATAACTTGTCGCAAATTGAGCTGGCCACCAAAGCCGGAACGACGCAACAAGCTATTCAACAAGCGGAAAGTGGCAAGGCACGCCAACCGCGCTACCTTCACCACTTGGCGCAAACTCTCGAACTCCCGATAGAATGGATGATGTTCGGCGACGCTCAAAAAGAACAAGGCGAACTACCAAAACCTGCCCTCACAAATGAGCTTTCCGATCGGGCCAATGACTATGCTGAAGCTGACGTTGTGAATAACTTCTTTTCCATGCCCGAAAAGGACCAAGATCTTATTTATGAACTTATGAAATCACGCAGCAAAGACAAAAATGATTAGAGTACAATATCACCTTTGATAATTTTTCTGATGGTTTCGATATAAAATTCTGGTTCGGCCTGTTTTACTTTTTCCTCGATATTTGAAACATCATCTTCCGGCAATAGATCTATTACCTTTTGCGCCAAAATTTTCCCTGTATCATACTGCGTATCCACCAGATGAATCGTTATGCCTGTTTGCGCATCTCCATTTTGCTTAACAGCTTCATGAATTTTCCGGCCATACATCCCCGCCCCGCCATATTTAGGCAAAAGTGAAGGGTGAATATTCAAAATTTTATTTTCAAATATTCTTAATGTTTCAGGACCGATTAATTTCATATAGCCGGAACAAACAACCAGATTGATTTTATGATCCTGCAACTTTTGCGCCATCGCTTGATCCAGATCTTTTGCTTCTAGATGTGTTTTAGAATTCATACAAAACGTCTTTAAGCCTCTATTTTCTGCCCATTCCAGCGCTTTAGATTCTGAATTATTGCTGATCATAACAGTGGGAGAGGCCATCAACTCTCCGGCCAAACAAGCATCTGTAATGGCCAAGGAAGACGATCCGTTATGGGAGGCTAAAAATCCAATATTCATGAAAAACCCGCTCTCCTAAAACCAGTTTTTAAAATTTTCAATGACCTCTTCTTTATTGGCCAGAAGCGCGCCTTTTACAAAACGATATCCCAGATAAAGAAGACTGGGGCAAAGCGTGATGATAAACACACCTAAATTGCGCCGCGTATAATCAATCAAAATTTGATTAATGTCATCTTCTGTTAAAAATTGACCCGCGCCAACAGAATCCACTGCCGCATTGATCACAGAATGATCCGCCAATAAGACGGCCAACAAAATCCCTACAATCAAAAACAAAGCCCCGATCCAAAAGCTTTTAATCAAATAGGCCATATGGGTATGACGGTAGCCCTCCTTTACTGATTTAGCACGCCAGATATATGTCATCACCAACAAAAGGAGAAAAAGAAGACCGCCCATCATTTGCACCGAAGCGCTCGGTATAAAATTTGATATCAGAGCGATGATAAAGCCAATATATGTTCCCAAAACCAGATTTTTTTCTTTGTTCATTATCTTCTCCTTAAGTTCAAATTATTTCACTCTAGCGCCGCCCGAAGAGCTTCTCGATATCTTTCAAATCCAGATTTATAAATGTCGGACGACCGTGATTACAATGAGCCGAATGCGGATTATCTTCCATCTGGCGCAAAAGAGCATTCATCTCCTCGACATTTAAACGCCTGCCCGAACGTACCGATCCATGACACGCCATAGTAGAGAGAACCTCATGCAAGGATTTTTGAAGCTTCTCCGTCGTATCAAATTCCTCAATCTCATCCAAAATATCATTCACCAAACCTTTAATAGATGCCTTATCGGATAAAAGAGCGGGAACAGCCTGCACCGAAATGGCATCGCTGCCGAATTGCTCAATTTCTAACCCCAAATTTACTAGAGCCTCTTGGTGCATCATCAAGAGAGAAATTTGTGTATCGCTTAAATCAATAATTTCAGGTACCAAGAGCCCTTGAGATTCAATTTTTCCTCTCTCCATTTGTGCCTTAAAACCTTCATACACCAAACGCTCATGCGCGGCATGCTGGTCCACAATCACCAAGCCCTCATGAACTTGAGCAATGATATAGTTTTCATGAATTTGCGCCCGCGCCGCGCCCAAAGGGTAAGTTTCCAGTTCCGCATGCTCTTGCATCTCAAGTTCTTCTTCTGCTCTAGCTTGCGGCACAAAATCATTGTCCCTAACATCAAGCGGACTGTAAAGATTTTGAACATTTTCAGCTAATCCGCCTTGCGCGTAAGAGCGCGGCACTACCGAGCTCGCCCCCCGCGTAAAAGGCAAAGAGGAACGCACTCCTGCCGTTCCCCCTACCGCCATCTTACCCAACGCCTGATCCGATAAAGTTGTGGAAGTGAGTTGTCCGGCCTCCATCAATCCATGTTTAAGCGCACTGATAATCAGGCCGCGTATCTGGCCTGCATCCCGGAAACGCACCTCCGCCTTGGCCGGATGAACATTAACATCCACCATCTCCGGCGGCATCTCAAGAAAAAGCGAGACCACCGGATGACGACCATGATGCAAAACATCCATGTAAGCCGCACGCACGCACCCCAATAGTAAGCGGTCCTTCACCGGACGGCCATTCACAAAAAGATATTGATGCTGCGACGTACCCTTATTATAAGTCGGCAGGCTGGCATAGCCCTGTAATTGGATCTCTTCACGCTGCGCCGCGACAGGAAAACTGTTGGCACCAAAATCTTTTCCTAAAATCGCGCTCAGACGTCCGTGACGTTGATCCAGAAGATCCCCTTGCTCTGCTGCTAGATTTAATTTCACTTGCCCATCATGACTGAGCTTAAAGGCGATATGGGGGAACGCCATAGCAATACGTGTCACCGTATCTTTCACCGCCGCATATTCGGCGCGCTCGGTCTTTAAAAATTTGAGCCTTGCTGGCGTTGCATAAAATAAATCGCGCACCTCAATCGTTGTGCCTTTATTATGCGCAGTCGGAGCGGGTTCTGATTTTTCTCCACCCTCAATCTGAATTTCCCATGCTTCATCATCATTGGCCGTTTTTGACTTGATGCTCAAACGACTAACCGAACCAATGGAGGGCAAAGCCTCCCCCCGAAACCCAAGGTGATCAATATGATTTAGATTATCCTCCGGCAACTTAGAAGTCGCATGACGCTGTGTGGCCAATTCCAGATCGTGAGCGTTCATTCCAATACCGTCATCGCGCACCAGAATAAGGCTCTTACCACCATCTCGTAGATCAATATCAATTTGGGAAGCGCCCGCATCTATCGCATTTTCAACCAGCTCCTTCACCGCAGCAGCAGGACGCTCAATCACCTCACCGGCGGCAATCTGGTTGACCAGATAATCAGGAAGTTGTCGAATCTTCATAAAATTCCTTTTCGCAAGGCTCATTAGAAAACGCCTCAGTCAATAATCGCGCCTTCTATATGCGCCGATGATAAGTCCGTATGTGTCAAAATAACACCTGTCAAGTCTGCACGGCGTAAATCGGTCCCTTCCAGCTTCGCGCCGGTTAAATCACACCCCATCAAAATCGCATCGCGCAAATCCGTTCCGCGCAAATCAACATATCGCAGGCTAGAACCACTCAAATTCGTGCGTTGTAAACGAATCCCTTTCCCATCCGGACTGTCAAATTTCAGGGCACCTAATTTTGCATCTGATAAATCCGCGCGGGTAAAAATAGCATTTTGAATGGAAGAACCCCGCAAATCTGCCTCCATCATCCGGCTATCACGGAAACTGGAATCATCCAATATTGCGCTTTGCAGGCTAATCTGGCGCAAGTCCTGATCCATAAAATTCGCCTTAACCGCTCTAATCGCGGTTAAGGGGTAGGTACGTAAATTTTCAACCTCCCGCAAATCAATACCGCTCAAATCCATTTGTGCACCGGATTTTCCTGCACTAGACACCCATGCCTGATGTTGGCCCAACATTTCCTCCAGATCAGCTCCACGCTCTTCAAGCGTTTCACCCATATCGGAGTGTTCCATCACCCCATCAATTCTAGCGCCTTGCATCTCAACCGATTTCAAAACCGTTCCGCTCATCACCGTATCTCTTAGATCAGCATTACTCAAATCGGAGCCGGTAAAATCCGCATTGGTCAGATTGGCCCCTTCAAAACTCACCCCTTGAAGATCCGCCGCATTCAAGGATACACCTGTCATATCCGCATCCGAAAAATCTGCCGCATTGGCTTTCACACCAGAAAGGTTGGTTTCTGTGAGCTGCGCACCGGTAAAAATCGCGCTCCAATTATTATTCTCATGCGTCTGGGCACCGCGCTGTCTATTATCAAGACCGCCATCCTGTCCGCGCTCCATAATTTTACCCTCACGCAAGTCAGCCGAGTCTAAATCCGCACCAGTTAAGTTAGCACCAGCCACATAAGCGCCGCGAAAATCAGCCCGTTTAAAATTTGCATTCTCCAAATTTGCATCACGCAAATCACAGGCAAAAAAGCAACAGGAAGTGAAAATACCATCTGTCATATTGGTGCCGGACAGGTTAGCGCCAGTAAAATCCGCATGTGACAAATCAACCCCTTCCAAAGATAAGTTGGATAGGTCCACAAATTTTAAAATCGCCCGCTTACCGCCCGGCTTACTATCCGTAAAACGTTTGTGAAGCTCAATAATTTCGTCCAACTCACGTTGGTTCAAACGTTGCAGATTTGTCGTTTTTGTCATGGCGCCATCATAACCTGATTTTTATCATCCGTGAATATTATTGATTAACTCGCGAAAAAAGAGCCTGCGTCGAGGCGTCTGCATCTGTCAGATCATTGTTTTCCAATTTACGCGACATTTCCTTGCCAAGCTCGACCCCGAACTGATCAAAACTGTTAATATTCCATATTATACCCTGTATGAAAGTCTTATGCTCATAAAGCGCCAATAGCATTCCCAGATGATACGCATCCAACATGTCTATCAAAATGGTTGTGCTTGGCTTGCTGCCTGCAAAATCGCAGTAGGATTCGTCTGCCTCTTGCCCCTGCATAAGCGCCTGACCTTGAGCCAGCATATTGCTCAAAAGTAATTTATGATGATTTTGATCTGTTTGTCTGCCTTCAACCACGCCGATGAAATCACAAGAAACCATTCCCGTTCCTTGATGCAAAAGCTGATAAAAGCTGTGCTGACCTATTGTTCCAGCTTCACCGAATATAACAGGACAGGTTTTGTAATCTGTTATTTTGAGCCCGTCCAAATCAATAGATTTTCCATTGGACTCCATTTCAAGCTGCTGAAGATATCTTGGTAAATCTTGCAATTTTTGTGCATAAGGCAAAACGGCGTGCGCCTGCGCGCTTAAAAAATTATTGTTCCAAATGCCTACAAGCGCGAGAAGTACTGGAATGTTTTTCTCAAGGCGTGCATTTTGAAAATGCTCATCCATCGTATGAGCACCGCGTAAGAGTTCCTGAAAAACCTCAAATCCATGAGCTAAAATAACAGGCAGTCCTACGGCAGACCACAGGCTGAAACGACCATTCACCCATTCCCACATCGGGAAAATTTGATCTTCTGCAATACCAAAACCTTGCGCCGCCCGAACATTTGCACTCACCGCGACAAAATGGGCATGCCAGCTACTCTCCTTTGGTAAATAGCCTTGCACCCATTCTTTGGCTGCCAACGCATTGGTCAAAGTTTCTTGGGTTGTAAAGCTTTTGGATGTGACAACGAAAACCGTTTCTTCCGGCGGACAATTTTTGAAGACCCTGCTTATATCTACCGGGTCAATGTTCGACACAAAATGAATTTTGAGCGCATCTTTATCCTGCTTTTCTGTGTCAAGAGCATTACAAACAAGACGCGGGCCTAACTCCGAGCCGCCAACACCAAGAGACACAATATGTTTGATGGGCTTTCCCGTCTCCCCCTTATAATTTCCTAATCTGATCTTTTCGCTAAATTTTTGAATGTGTTTAAAAGTTGTATGAATTTCCGGTATAACATTATGCTCTCCAACAAAAACCTCATCCGTTTTGGCACGGCGCAAAGCCGTATGCAAAACGGCCCGATTTTCTGTCGTGTTTACAATGCCGCCTGCAAACATCTCATCGCGTTTTTCTTCAATACTACAACGGCGTGATAAATTAATCAGCGTATCCAACGCGTCTCGCGTCATGTGCTGTTTTGAGAAATCAACAAACAGACCGTCAAGGTCAAACGAAAATTGATCCACTCTGTCCGGATCAGATTCAAACAGATCTGCAATAGAATGGGACATGAGATTCTGAGAGTGTTTTTGCAACTCCGCCCATTCCGGTTTATGTGTTGGGTTATTCGACATTAGGAAGCTCCTTAATTTCTTGAGAACTTTCAAATCCCTCCGGCTTGCCGACCGCCAAAACAACCATTTTTTCTATATCCAAAATACGTTTCGCAACACGCCCAATATCTCTCAATGTTACTTTATGAAGTCGTTCCTTATATTGATTCAAATAATCAATGGAACGTTCACGCAATTGAAGACTGAGCATAATAGAAGAAATTTTTTCTGTGGAACTTAAAGATAAAGGAAGTGAGCCTACGAGATAAGATTTGGCATCTTGCAGCTCCTCTTTTGTTACACCTTCAGCATTTATATTTTGTATCTCTGTTCTCACAACATCCAAAATTTCTTCTGCCGTTTCGTTCTTGGTCGAGGTTGAAATTACCACAGCATCCATATATTCCTGATGCAAAGGGGCGGAATAAATACCGTAGGTCAACCCTCTTTTCTCCCGCGCTTCTTCCATTAAACGCGAACCAAATCCACCGCCGCCATAAATGTAATTCAGAATTTTAAGCGCCGGATAGTCCGGATCATCAAGGGGAAAAGAAGGCAACGCCATTTCCAATATCGTTTGCGGAATATCCTTATTATAAGTAAAAACTTTTCCCTGATTTTGAACGTCAATTTGGGTCACATTGTTCTTCTTACCACTTTCCGGTAAACTGCCAAAAACATCATCCAGCATACGGCCCAGCTCGTCTTTTGTGATATCACCTGTCACAGCAATGAGGAGCCTGTCTTTGGTCAACCAGTCTTTTTTATACTGCCTTAAATCATCCGCCGTAATAGCTGCAAGTGTTGTGAGCGTTCCGCCGCTATTCAAGGCATAAAGATGGTCTTCATAAATAATATCATTGAATAGACGCGCCACGATCCAATCCGGATTCCCCATATTGGATTTGATACGCTTTAAATTTGCCTGACGCATGCGTTCCACTGGTTCGGGGTCAAATCGGGGTTCATTCAATGCCAGTTTTAAAAGCTCAAAAGCTTTGTCTTTATTACGCGATAATGTTTTAACGCTTCCACCAAAATGATCACGGCCAGAACCAAAAGACAGCGTGATAGAATGATCACTTAAGGATTTTTGAAATTCCTGTGATGTTAAATCACCTGCACCTTCATCCAAAGTGTTGGAGAGCATGCGCGCCAATCCCTGTTTTTCCTGTCCATCATTCACCGCCCCTGCACCCTTAAAAGAGAATTTCAGCGAAATAATGGGAAGCGTTTGATCCTGCACAAACCACGCGGTAAGACCACCCGGTGAAGTCACTTCTTGAATATCTAAGACCTTATCTGCTTCTTTCGCGACAGAAGAAACGGGTATAATAACCAAACAAAATATGAGAAGAAAAATATAGCGCCTCATTTTTTCTTCTCCTCTTCTCCATCAAGCGGAAAAACATAACCCGTCACAGGCGGTCTTATCCAAGGGTTATAAGGACTCAAATATTTCTGAGTAACTTCTTGTACCTGCTCTGCGGTTACACGCGCGATATCCTCCGGCCAATTTTCAATGTCATCAATCGTACTGCCCGTTGTCAGCGCATGACCAAAAATCATGGCCGGACCTGCCAAACTATCACGGGCATAAATGGCCTGATCCTGAAGACGTTGAATGGCGTCTTTAACTTCATCCTCCGTTACGCCATCTTTTATCACTTTTACAATTTCCTGATCTACAAGATGTTCCAGATTCTCTACGCTTACACCTGTTGCAGGTGTAGCGGAAAACCAGATAGTTCCGTAATCCAAAGAATCCCCGCTATAGGACATGCCAACGGACACTGCCTTTTTTTGCTCAACCACCAGATTTTTATAAAGCCGCGCTGTTGGGCCGCCGCTTACTATCTCTTCCAAAACATAGAGCGCCAAAGCATCTTCTTTAAATTTTGAACTGGCCGGTGCCAGATATAGTCGTTGGAAATAAGGTTGATGAATAGCTTTATGCTCAAGCGTCATTTTTGTCTCACCAATAGCAGAAGCAACTTTTGGCCTCATACGTTCCGGCAATTTTTTTGCCTTAATCTTCCCATATGTTTTTTGGGCCAAAGGCTTTAACTCCTTGGCAGTGATATCACCGCTCACAATAAGGACTGCATTATTTGGCGCATACCAAGTTTCATAGAAACTTTTGACATCCTCCCACTCATAGGTTTTGATCTCATCCATCCAGCCAATGGTCGGGATAGCATAAGGATGGTTCACAAATAAGCTGCTGCGCATTTGTTCGGTAAACAGCCCACGTGGATCGTTTTCGGTACGTTGCCTGCGCTCCTCCAACACCACTTTTTTTTCGGATATAAAATCAGCTTCAGGCGGATTTAAATTCTGCATCCGGTCGGCTTCCATTTTCATCATACGTCCCAGATGCTCCACCGATATGCTTTGAAAATAAGCCGTATAATCCTGCCCCGTGAAGGCATTATCATTCCCGCCAAGCTTTTTGACAGTACGGGAAAACTCGCCCGGTTCCAGCTTCTTCGTCCCTTTAAACATCAGATGTTCAAAATAATGCGCCATACCAGACAGGCCCGGTAGCTCATCGGCTGCCCCTACCCTATACCAGAGCATGTGGGTCACAACAGGGGCGCGGTGGTTCGGGATCACCACAACTTCTAAACCGTTTTTAAGAGTAAATTTCTGCGCATTAAACACACCCGCCTGCGCAACAAAAGGCAGAACAAAGAAAAACAGCCCCGTCATCAGGGCCGTTAACGTTAATATCACATATCTATTGCTTGGTCGTTGGCGTTTCACCATCGGTGACAGGCTTTCCTGCGTTTGAATTGTGAATGATACGCTCGGTCTCCTTCACGGGATCAACCACATCGGCGGGCGCTTCAATCTCTTTACCAACCTTACCTAGAAGACGATCAACTGTCGGCGTTTCTTCCTTGATAATCTCGGCAGTTTCCTGATCAATAATATCGCGGATATTGGTTTTGGTTTCAGCAACGCCGCTTTTTTGTAGAAGAATAGATTCACCAACAGAAACCGGCTGTCGTTCCTGCTTGTTTTCCTGTAAATCTTCTATCCCGAAAACGGCCTGCTTCGCTTTTTCATCCGTTGCGCTCTCTTGAGGCCTTGGCGCGCCCGGACGCGGTGGACGCAATTGATAGTCTGGTGGCATCTCAAGCGGTGCACGCTTAACCACTGCAAACTCGTCCGGCGCTTTTTTTGAAAAATCAAATTGCTCCTGCGTCTTCGAACAAGCAGAAACACTCAACAAAGCGCCCATCATAAACAATACTATATTCAAATTCTTCATTTTACTTAACTTCTTTACTTTTTAATTTCCGATCTAACAATAAACTATTCGTGAGCAAAATAACAATCCCTAGCGTAATACAGCTATCCGCGACATTAAAGGCCGGATAATGCCATCCAAAAACATGAAAATCAAAGAAATCCGCGACCGCGCCAAAATGCAGTCGATCTATCACATTGCCCAGCGCACCACCAATCACCATAGATAGCGAAATGGCCTCCACCCAGTTCTTCGATCTAGCCAGCCATACGCTAAAAATTACCGAAATTGTGAGAGCCACGATAATGAGCGGCCACGGATTACCACTTTGAAACAGGCCAAAACTAACCCCTTCATTCCACACCATAGTGAGGTTAAAAAACGGCAAAAACTCAATACGAATAGGTCCCAAGCGCTCCACCGAGGTAATCCATTCAAAGAGCCCCAGCGACTCTAATCCAAATCGCGGCTTAAAAATATGCTCTAACACCAACCATTTGGAAATTTGGTCCAGAATGATCCAATCCAAAATTAATCCAAAACCAATGAGAGGTTTTAACAAATGGTTGTCTTTAAGAGCATTCATAGGAGGTTAAGCCGCCTTTTGTTGAACACTGACAACATGGTCGCAGCGCTGGCACAGATGCTCAGGATGGCCAGAGACTTCCGGTAGAACCTTCCAACAACGCTGGCATTTATCACCTTCGGCTTTGGCAAAAGTAACCGAGCGCTCTTGTGTTGCCGGTATTTCTTCAACTTGTACAGATGAGGTAATACACACTTCCGCCAAGTCAATATTTTCAAACTCTTTAATGAAATCACTACTCACTTTTATGACGGGGGAAATCTCCAATGATGACCCAACCTCCTTAGACGCTCTATGCGGTTCTGCCATAGCCAGAACGTCATGACGAACAGCTTTTATAATATCCCATTTACTCGCAAGTGCGTGATTCTGCCAAATCTCTGGCACAACCGGGAATTCCCGCAAATGCACACTTTCGACATCTTCAAATACGCCTTCTGGGCGGTGCTGCCATGCTTCTTCCGCCGTGAATGATAGAATAGGTGCGAGCCACGCCGTTAGGTGCAAATAAATCGCGCCCATAACCGTGCGTGTCGCTTTGCGTTCAAACCCGTTAACATCATCACAATAAAGCCGGTCTTTACGGATATCGAAATAAAAAGCCGATAGATTTTCATTACAAAAATCATGAAGAAGCTTCGCGATTTTACCAAATTCGTAGTTTTTGATGGATGCGCGGATTTTGTCATCCATTTCATGAATTTGATGCAAGACAAGCTGTTCTAACTCCGGTAATTTCTCCAGATCATCTTCCAGATCAATCACCTCCGCTTTGGTAAAGCCATCCAGCGCACCCAGCAAGAAACGCAACGTGTTACGAATACGGCGATACAAATCACCCGTATTTTTAAGCGTGTCTTTCCCGATACGAATATCTTCGGCATAATCGGATGTCATCGTCCAAAGGCGTAAAATATCCGCGCCTGATTGATCCATAATTTTAAGCGGGTCGACTACGTTTCCAAGTGACTTGGACATTTTATAGCCCTTCTCATCGAGCACAAAACCATGAGTGAGCACATTC
This sequence comes from Alphaproteobacteria bacterium, assembly GCA_022763065.1. GTDB lineage: Bacteria > Pseudomonadota > Alphaproteobacteria > Micavibrionales > Micavibrionaceae. The sequence goes on along the minus strand of JALEGH010000023.1, from coordinate 33,464 downwards.
TTATAAGGCGCCTTACCCTTCGTGCCACAAGCCTCTAACAACGATGAATGAAACCAGCCGCGATGCTGGTCAGAACCTTCGAGATAAAGGTCAGATTGCTCCACGGCCAACTCATCGCGTGCATCAACAACAAAGCTATGGGTGGAGCCGGACTCAAACCACACATCAACGATGTCAAACACTTGGGTATAGTCATCGGATGCGTAATCATCGCCCAAGAACTCTTGGGACCCGCGCGACCACCATGCATCCGCGCCTTCTTCTTCAAATGCATCCGCAATGCGCTTAAACACATCCGCGTCATTCAAAACAGAGCCATCAGACTTCGCCAAGAACAACGCAATCGGCACGCCCCAAGCACGCTGACGTGAAATACACCAATCTGGCCGCCCTTCGATCATGGCGGTAATCCGTGCCTCCCCCTTGGCAGGCACCCAATTGGTTTCTTTAATCGCTTTTAACGCCGTATCACGCAGCTTGATATCATTATCCATTGCAATGAACCATTGCGGTGTCGCACGGAAGATGACAGGAGCCTTAGACCGCCAGCTATGCGGATATTCATGGCGAAGTGAACCTTTGGAAAGCAAGTTCCCCGCGTCATCCATGGCCTTAAGCGGTGCAAAATTCCCCGGCCCCATTTTGCCTTCTTGGTCATATATTTCGAGGCCACCAAAGAGCGGAACGCTCTCCCGGAATTTCCCATCATCGGTCACATTATCTGGAATTTCCAGCCCGTTGGCCTGCCCCAAAACAAAGTCATCCGCCCCGTGAGAAGGGGCAATATGGACGAAGCCTGTTCCGGCGGTTTCCTCGACAAAATCAGCCGCCAGCACCGGCACATCAAAATCATAGCCTTGTCCGTTTAATGGATGCTGACAAATTGTCTCCACAATCTCCGCACCCGTTAAGGTCGCCAGCTCATCCCACTGCTCAATTTTGGCTTGTTCTTTCACACTATCCGCCAAAGATTTCGCCAGCACGATTTTATCGCCAACACGCACACGGGATTCCTCCTGCACGGATTTAATCTCATACACGCCGTACGTAATTTCTTCCCCGCAGGCCACAGCACGGTTAGATGGAATAGTCCAAGGCGTCGTGGTCCAGATCACCACACTTGCGCCCTCAAGTGCCGCGTGTGATGCCTTCGCAATAGGAAACTTCACCCAAATGGTCACAGACTTATGTTCTTTATATTCAACTTCCGCCTCAGCCAGCGCAGTTTTTTCAACCGTCGACCACATAACAGGTTTAAGCCCCTTATAGAGACCGCCATTTGCCACAAATTTATGAATTTCACGCACGATCTGCGCTTCGGCATCCTTTGTCATGGTCAAATAAGGTTTTTTCCAATCGCCGATCACACCCAAACGCTCAAATTGTGCGCTTTGCGTATCCACCCATTTTTGCGCGAACTCGCGGCATTCCTGCCGGAAATCAAGCGGCTCAACCTCATCTTTGTTCTTGCCTTCTTTGCGGTAGCCTTCTTCAACCTTCCATTCAATGGGTAGCCCGTGACAATCCCACCCCGGAATATAAGGCGCGTTATAGCCCATCATCTGCCAGCTTTTATTCACCACATCTTTCAAGATTTTATTGAGCGCATGGCCCATATGGATATTACCATTCGCATAAGGCGGTCCGTCATGCAGCACCCATTTGGGTTTATCCTTGGAAGCTTCGCGGATTTTGGCATATAAGTCCATCTCCTGCCATTTCTTAACCATATCTGGTTCCTTTTGCGGCAAATTGCCACGCATCGGAAATTCGGTTTTCGGCAAGAAAACACTGTCTTTAAACTTATCTTTATTTTGTGTATTTTTCGTATCAGTCATGCTCGCCAATATGGGGCAAAAACGACCTGTAATCAAGCGTCAATCAAGAAAGCGCCTGTACCAACATCACCGCTGCCGGAACTGTTATCAGAGCCAAAAACGTACTAATAAGAACCGCTGCTGCCGCTTTTTCAGGATGAAGATTAAGCGTAGCGGAAAAGGCCGTTAAATTCGCAGCCAAGGGCACAACAGAAAAAATCATCATCATTTGATGAACTTCAGAGGGCAAGACCCCAAAAAAGAAAATATCCAGCGCAACTGCAAGCCCCATAAGAACTGGCCATACCAAAAATTTTGCCGAAAACATCCATCCGATCAAGCGCCAATCAATTTCCAATCTAAGTTGTTTGGAAAGGGCAACCCCAATCAACATCATACCCACAATTGTCCATGTCCCATAAGCATAGTCCAGATAGTTGTCTGCCACGTCCCCAAACCCAATGCCTGAAAAATTCCAGACAAGCCCTAAAATTGCACCGTGCAACAAAGGCAATTTTGACATCTTGATAAATGCCTGCTTAACACTGGCGTGACCTCTTGCCCCGATATAATAGCCAAGACCAAAATCACCAACAATGAGCCCAACATTCATAAACAAATAAATCCCCGCCCATTCAGGACCAAACAGAGCCAGAATGATAGGCAAACCAAAATATCCCGTGTTTCCTGATGTTGCCGCCTGCCCTATGAGGTTTGCAACATTACTCTTCCAAAAAAACTTACCGGCATTGTAAAAGAGCAATCCACATAAAACAGAAATAACCATCGTCACCAAAGGAAGATAAAAATAATCAAGCCGCATATCCATTTTGGCAATTGAACCAAAAGTGACATAAGGCCCGACAATATAAATAACTATCGTTGCCATCGACGGCAAATTCACATTCAAATATCGCCCGGCAATAAAACCAAGAGCGATAAGAATATAGAGTGGAAAAATATTACTAATGAGGAGAAAAAGAATATCCATTTCCGGATCATACCAAAATTTCACGCGCTTTGGCGCAGTCTTTTTCCATTTGGGTGATTAATTCTTCAAGACTATCGAATTTCGCTTCGCTGCGCAGGCGTTTAACAGGCTTAATGCGCAAGATTTTACCATAAATATCACGGTCGGGAAAATCAAGGATATGGGCCTCTACCTGCCCCTCAGCCACCTCAAACATTGGACGAATCCCGATATTGGTCGCCGCTTTGAGCCATTCGCTCTCCCCTTCGATCTGCACATAGCACGCATAAATGCCGTAAGCCGGATGCAGCGTATCTTTGAGCAGCACATTGGCCGTAGGGTAGCCCAGCTCATGCCCTCTGCGGTCCCCCCTAAAGACGGAGCCTTGAATTTCCCACTCCCACCCAAGGAGCGCATTAGCCTGCGCAATTTCACCTTTGCGAATGGCTGCACGAATACGGCTGGAGGAGATTTTTGCACCGCCATCATCTTCAACCGGCTCCACGACGCTCACCGGAAGGCCTGCAGCCTCAATCATGTCCGCATCACCTTTACGCAGCTGACCAAAACGAAAATCATAGCCCACAACAATATGTTTGGCCTTTAACCCATCCATCAAAATATTCTGGATAAAGCTTTGCGCATTTTGGCTGGCAAAATTCCAATCAAAATTTAGCGCAAATAACATATCCACCCCGTGACTCTCAAGACGCTCAACCTTGAGACCCGCAGGCGTCAAGCGCCCCGGCGGCAAGTCCGGCTGAAACAAACGTCTGGGGTGAGGTTCAAAAGTTAATACGCCAAGCAAGGATTTCTCTTCAACGCAAATTTTTCGCGCCGAATTCAGAAGCTCCTGATGCCCCAAATGCACCCCGTCAAAATTGCCAATCACAATCACCGCGCCGCGCGCGCTTTCAGGCAAATCACTATATTGGTCAAAAACTTCCATCGTGCCTGTTTACCAGAGCAAGGATATCCAACGCAAGGCTTTCAAAATGCGCATCCGGCAAATCGGGGATATCAGGTCCGTCTAAAGAACTCATCCGCATTTGCGGTGGAAGGTCCCGATCGCTTAAAGGCGCAAACTGGTTATAATACTCAGCGGTAAACCTAAAATCCCACCATTCAGCAGGATAAGGAATAAAAGGCAAATTAAGAGATTCTGCCGCCCATAAAAAAGCCTCCTCCAATATTTTTCGCCGTCCCAAAATTTCCGGAGAATGCCCTGTATAATCTCTGGCCGCAGGGTTATCGTTTAAATCTTCTGGAAAGGCATCAAAGCGCGTTCCCATATCCAGTTGCTCTCCATCTTCACCAAGCACACACACATCCATTGCCATCGCGCGGGGGTGCGCACCCTTGCCCGGCGGGGCCAACATCTGGCTAGGACCGGCTTTCTGCCACTCAGGGTGTGCTTTGACCAGTTCCGTTTGTGCCATAACCTCTTGCGCCTCAACCGTACGCAAACAATCTTTAAGTTGAAGAATCCAGTGATGTTCACGATTTAAACGGCGCGCCGCAAGCAACGTTACCGCCGCCACATCTCTATGCGTCCAAAGCCGTGCTTGGGAATGATAAATATCTGTATCAAAAACATTATCAGGGTGATGTGCATCCGCATATGCCAGATCAATCTGAATAGGCTCACGCCCTTCAAAAAGCTCCATTGAGATAAGGTCTTGATAGGGTATTTTTTGTTCTGTCATGACTTACTTCAAGTCTTTGTGGGAACCATCACAAAAAGGCGGATTTTTGGTTTTTTTACACTGACAAAGCCAATATTTACCTTCTTTCTCAACACTGAATTTATGAGATTTCAAATTCGGACATTTTTCTTTATGTGCGCCGTCACAAAACGGACTTTTCTCACTATAACCACAGATACAAAAAGAATAAATTTTTTCGGGCTCAAGCTTTACTTCTATCGGTTCACAAGCGTATATTTTGGGTGTCGTCATGATAACAATATTGCCTTAGACGCGACCAAGAATAAAGGGAGAAAACAAAATGAATAATGCCGCAGAGTTTTATAACGAGCTTGAAGACTTCAAAACACGCTTTGACGCGATGGAACCGGCGTTAGAGCTCACCGTCAAAGATGAAGCTATGGGTATTGAAGGGTTTGTCGTTGTATGGAACACCGCCATTGCCAAAGACGGCCCTCTTTCTCAAGGCGGTAAGGGCTGCGGTAAAGGCGGATCGCGCATCATGAAAGGCTTAAAACTTGATGACGTTAAACGCCTTGCCCGTGCGATGGCAGAAAAAAACTCTGCGGCAGGCTTACCACTTGGCGGTGCAAAATCAGGCTTAAACGCCGATCCTGATGCGCCGGACTATGAGAAAAAATGGAAGCGCTTCGTCCGCCTTGTCAAGGAAGAAGGTGTCTTGTGCGTTGATGGCGGAATTTTTGGCGGCTTTGGCTATGATGTCGGAGGCAAGCCTCCTTTAAACGCCCTTTGGACAATTGAGGAGCTCGGCGATGGGAAATCCTTCACCGGCAAGCCGGTTGATAAAGGCGGCACCGATTATGATAAAATTGGCATTGCAGGTTTAGGCGTGGCGGTTGCCGGAAAAACCCTCATGGAAGAAAACGGTAAGTCCGCACAAGATGCAACATTCTCCGTTCAGGGTGTCGGTGCGATGGGAAGCGCTGTTATGCGCTTTTTTAGCGAAATGGGCGGCAAGCTCCAATATGTCTCCGACCCCAAATATGGCGGCACATGGCATTTTGAAAATGGCGCAACGGAAGAATTTATCCAAGAGCCCAGCATGGAGAATTTGGAAGCAGAAGCCACGAAAATTTCAGATAGTTATGAAGACTGCCTGTATCAGGATGTCGATATTATTTTCCCTTGCGCGCTAGAAGATACACTTACCAAGGACAATGCCGGAAAAGTCAAAGCTAAATTCATGTCCGAAGGAGCTAACAACCCTACAACAGATGAGGCACATCAAATCCTTTTCGATAACGGTACGCTTGTTATCCCTGATATCATTGCCAATCCGGGCGGTATTATTGCGGCCTTTGTGGAGTTATCTTCCAACGCCGATGATCTACCGGCCGAGGCCATGAAGATGACACGTGAGCGTGTGGCCGATAATGTCCGCACCATGATGAAATATGTGCAAGATCTTAAAACCGTACGGCCTGATCAAATTGCAGATTACATGACCTATAAAAACATCTTGAAAGATGAAAATCAGGGGCAAGAAAAGGCTGCTTAGATATTCTATATGACCAAATCTCTTTGCTCTTCCATCCCCATGGAAAGAATGAAGGGATCTGATTTTTGGCGTTCTATAAACGCATCCTTACTATCTATATCATGCCAATTAATGGCAATAAGACTTTGCGCAACCGCACCACCCAGCGTTGTTCCGGGCCCCAAAATAATAATTTTATCCGGCGCATATTCCTTGAGCGAATTTTGCACCGCCCGCGTGAAGTCATAAGCTTGGATAACCTGATGACCAAAAGTATATTCAAACATGGCCTCTACATCGCTTGAATAGTTTGACCATTGAAAGCCTCTTCCATCCACCATAGGTACGACTGGCACTTGGAATTCTTCCCGATCAAAATGTGCAAACGCTTTTTCGGATATCGGTGTTTGCAGTGGTGTATGGAACGCGGCATGGTTAATTAACCGGAAGGGAAAACGATCACGCGGCTCCAAAGTTTTTTCAAGCTCTTTAAGAGCTTCCTCCGTGCCACCAAAAACAAACATGCCGCCCAAATAAATCGACGCATAAAGCCCGTCTATTTGAGAAATAATTTTTTCAATCTCCTCTTGTGCGCCCTCTATTGCCTGCCAGTTTTCACCCACACATGTGTAAATCAGTTGCCCACCAATAAGTGCCTCTTGCATAAAGGTCCCCATGGTGTTGATAATATTGGCACCTACCTTAAAATTAACCGCGCCTGCACAGGACAAAGCAATATACCAGCCCATAGAATTCCCCGTGACCGCCACCACGTCATATTTATCGCGGTCAATCGAAAGGAAGTCCGCATAAGCACAAGCATAAATCAAAGCGGACGCATTATCGCCGCGTGTATGCTCCTTCATGATAAATTCGGAAGCGCTATCAAGTTCGGAAATTGACACCTGTTTTTGGGCCGCGCGCAATTCATCAATTTGAGTCAACAAATCAAGCCTATCCGCATGATATTTGTGGAAATAACCCAGCTCTTCCTTATTATAAGTGCCGCGCCCCGGACAAATAACAACCGCTCTTTGCTTACTCATGACGCCTTCCCCACTAATTGTACCGCCGCTTCAGTAATGCTTTCCTTGCTCGGCAGGGTCGATGCATAAGCCTTGCCCAGCGGAATAAAACTGTCATCAGCGCATAAGCGTTCTACTTTTGGATTATTTTTCAAAAGCGTCATCAGCTCTTCGGAAACAGAGCCCGTCTTCCGGCACTCATCAACGATGAGCACATGATCGCAGCCTTCAACGCTCTTCAAAATATTTTCCTCCGGCAAAGGACAGAGCCACCGAATGTCAATCACGCGGAGTTTAATTTGATGCTCTTCTTCCAAAATTTTAGCCGCCTGACGGGAAATATAATATCCATTCCCATAGGTTAAAATAGCAAGCTCTTTCCCTTTGCCATGTTGTGCAATCTCACCGAAGGAAACAGTACCCGCTTCGCTATATTTAAAGCTCCACCCGCCGTCTTTTTCCTCGTGTAAATCACGCGTCATATAAAGGGCGATTGGTTCCAAAAACACGACAACGCGCCGTTCTTCACGTGCCAGACGCACGCACTCACGCAACATCGAAGCCGCGTCTAAACCGTTGCTGGGGCAAGCCACAATAACACCTGGAATATCGCGCAAAACATTAAAGCTGTTATCATTGTGAAAATGACCGCCAAACCCACGTTGATAAGCAAGCCCCGCAATCCGTACCACCATGGGGTTTGTGTATTGCCCGTTGGAAAAGAAAGAAAGTGTCGCCGCCTCCCCGCGCAATTGATCTTCCGCATTATGCAGATAGGCCAAAAACTGTATTTCAGGAATCGACAATAAATTATTATGCGCCATACCAATGGCTAATCCCAAAATGCTTTGCTCATCCAACAAGGTATTAATCACACGCGCACCGCCAAATTTAGCATGAAGGTTTGCCGTGACATTATAAACCCCGCCCTTGGGACCAATATCCTCCCCCGCCAAAACAATCTCCGGATATTTGAGCATTTCATCATGCAATGCCCAGTTAATAAGCTTGGCCATATGAGCAAGCTGTTTTTGCGCATCATATTCCCGGTCAAAATGTCCTTTTCGCTTCTGATCGGAAACTTTACTTGCTGCACGCACATCTTCTTTTTTCGGTGGCACAATGCTTTCCATGATTTCGGGTGCAGTCGTTAATTTTGGGCGTTTAATCGCTTCTTCAGCAACACGCTCTACGCGCGCTCCCACCTCATTATAAAGATTTAAAATATCGCCTAAGCTTAAAATATTTTCAGATACTAAAAGACCCGCAGAATATAAAAGCGGATCATGACTTTCAGTTTCTTCAATTTGATTTTTCTTCATATAGGCCGCTTGCATATCCGCACCTGCATGGCCGTAAAGCCGGATACATTTAAAATGAAGAAAAGCAGGTTTTTGATTTTTGCGCACATATTCTTGTGCTTGATTTGCCACGTGGTAGGTATCAAAAATATTGAGGCCATCACAAGAAAAATATTTCAATCCCGCCTTATGTTGATATTGCGCCTGCACCCAACCTTCCGGTGTGAAAGTCGAAATCCCGATATCATTATCTTCGCATACAAAAAGAAGTGGTAGGGGCGCACCCTGATAAGCAGTCCAACAGGCTGTATTAATCGCCCCTAGAGCCGTCGAATGATTAACCGATGCATCGCCAAAGCTACATACCGCAATCGCATTATCAGGCATGTCGCCTTCAAGGCCAAGAGAACGGTTCAGCCCAATACTATAGGCCGCGCCAACAGCCTTAGGTAGATGTGAGGCAATCGTGCTCGTTTGTGGTGGGATGAAGAGGTCTTTGGAGCCCAAAACCTTGTGCCGGCCACTGGCAATCGGATCTTCACTTGAGGCCGCGAAAGAGAGCAACATATCCCAAAGAGGTGTACTCTGAGCACGTTGTTTTGAACGTTCAATCAAAAATGCCGCGTCGCGGTAATGAAGAAACGCCATGTCATCAACACGAAGGCTTGCTGCAATGGCCGCATTCCCCTCATGCCCGGAACTGCCTATCGTGTAATATCCTTGCGCCTGTGCCTGCAATTTACGCGAGATAATATCCAAATGGCGGGAGAGAACTTGGCTTTCGAAGATACGGATAGCGTCGTGAGATGAAAGCCCGAAATTCTTCAATACTTCGACCTGTTGCGATACAGGTAAGTCTCCTTCCGAAATAGCTTTCAGAAAATTTTCATGAACAATTTGCGCCCGGTCCATCGACATGGCCCCGATTTTATCGGGGCATTCCCCAATTGTATAGAGGGATACACACAAGAAGAAATATGAAAAATAATTCTTGCTCCCCTTAAAAAACTATGCTACGAACTCCCTATCCGGAAGCAATTTATACTAGAGCGGGGTGCCGAAATGCTGAATAATTTTATTAGCGTAACAGATGGCGTTAAAAACCTGACACGCTATTTCACGGGCGCAAGCGACAATAAAAAGCCTAAAACTCCTAAAATCCTGAAATTCGCGACATTTCGTATTGAGGATCCCGAAGCTGAAAAAGCTATTTGCACATGGAAATTACAATCAGGTGAAGATCATAAAATTATTCAAAAATTCGTAAGAGATAAGTTCTCTCCTGTCTTATACAGAAGTAATCCAGCGTATATATTGGACCTTGATGGCAAGCTTGCAAAAGTAAACTACGCTGGAATGCATCCCCCGGGATGGCGCGGCATCCCGGGCATAAACTGGCTGGAACCGGAATCCTCCGAAGCCTTCAAGGAAATTAAAGATCTTCCAACCCCGGCACTTAGAAACCTTCACAATATGATTATCTGGCCTGTTTTTGAAGATAGATTTTTTAACGAGGACGAACGACGTGAGATAGAGCGCATCAATCAAATGATGTACGTCCACAGTGATGCGAATCACGTTTACATCGACATTCTGGATATTGAAAATTTTGAAGAATTCCCCAAAATATCTGCTTTAATGAACAGATGGCAAAAGCCCGAATGGCTTACACGCTGTCATCATCCAAGAGATACCGTAAAAAAAGTTCGCAAATCTACATTTGATATATACGCCCAGTAGAAACCACAACCTACTTGCGCAAAGCCTTCTATCCCACAATTGTGCAAGATACCGCAGGAGAGAAGTTTTTCACATCAAAACCTCTATTTTTGATATGTTTTGCCGCAGCTTCTTGAAAAAGAGAGCTCACATAAACTTCCTCTTGATGGCATGTGGAATCAAATTCTCGCGTAACTGAAACCACAACTTTATCAGCAAGGTGTGGTCTTCCTTGTAGCATTCCCGGGCAATCTTTTTGATAGGAAATAGACACGGATTCATCAAAACTCTGAGACAATTCGCTCTTTAATTGAAGTAATTTTTCTTTGAATTCTGGATCTTCTTTTATCTTTTTTATTTTTTCGTCTATATGCCTGACCAACATCTCTTCCAAATGTGTTTTAAGCTTTGGAAAGTGACTTTCAACTGACCCTAAAAACGGTACAATAGTCCGATGGAGTGATTGAAAAATATTAACTATGAACTTCATTTTAAGTTCCCTTCAAGGGCATTAATTTAGCTTATTGATACGTGCAAACGCTTTAACACTCAACAAAATTAACAGCCAACCCCCCTTGCGAGGTTTCTTTATACTTATCCGACATATCCAAACCCGTTTGACGCATGGTTTCGATACAACTATCCAGCGAAATAACGTGGGTGCCATCCCCCCTTAAGGCCAAAGAGGCCGCCGTCACCGCCTTGACCGCGCCTAACCCATTACGCTCAATACACGGCACCTGCACCAATCCGGCCACCGGATCACAAGTCATCCCCAAATGATGCTCCAACGCAATTTCCGCCGCATTTTCAATTTGCATCGGCGTACCGCCGAAGACCGCGCACAGACCCGCCGCCGCCATCGCAGAGGCCGAGCCAACCTCTCCCTGACACCCGACTTCCGCACCGGAAATAGAGGCGTTATTCTTGATGATGCCACCAATAGCAGCAGCCGTAAGTAAAAAAATTTCAATTCCTTCCTCATTGGCACCCGGAACAAAATCCAGATAATAACGCAACACCGCCGGCACAACACCCGCCGCACCATTTGTCGGTGCCGTGACAATCTGCCCGCCTGCTGCGTTTTCTTCATTCACCGCCATCGCGTAAACGGACAGCCATTCATTACATATGTGATGCGTTTGACTATTCTTACGCTCTTCATTCTGGAGCTGCTCCATAATCTCTTGCGCCCGACGCTTCACATTAAGTTCCCCCGGGAGCACCCCTTTTTTATCCAGCCCCCGATCAATAGAAGCATTCATAACAGACCATATCTTTTTAATTTGGGTCGCCAGTTCTTTGGAGTTTATCCGTGTTAACTCATTTTCTTTTTTCATTTGTGCAATGGATAAACCTGATTCTTCGGCCATACGGAGCATCTCATCCGCATTTTCGAAAGGGTAGGGAATTTTTTTTATCTGGGGTTGAGATTTTTGTTTCAAACCTTGCTCCCGAAGCTCTTCTTCCGATACGACAAATCCACCCCCGACGGAGTAATAGGTTTCTTTGAGATAAGGAGCCTCATCTTCCCCCCCTCCTTCACTCCGGGCCTCAAAAATCATACCGTTAGGATGGCCTTCCAGAGGCGGGCCGTAGTCAAAAATAATATCTTCTTGCGGATCAAAAACGACGTGAGCACCGTTTTTCAAAGCAATCTGCTTTGACTTGTTCAAATTTTCAATCTGGTTTTCAACATTATCCGGATCAATTGTTGCCGGTTCAAAACCAAGTAGTCCCAAAATCACTGCCCGGTCACTTGCATGCCCTTTTCCTGTAAAAGCCAATGAACCATAAAAAGAAACCCGTATCTGAACGGGCTTATCAAGTGAAAGTTTTTCAACAGAGCCCAAAAATCTGGACGCCGCCACCATCGGCCCCATCGTGTGTGAACTTGACGGACCAATACCTATTTTAAAAAGATCAAATATGCTAATAAACATATACTAATAAACGGGGCTTTGTTTCTTCATCACTTCACGACCGCAATACCCATACCAAATTTACGCATTCACCTTTTGACGGCGCGCATCGGCCGCCGCTTTGGCCTCGTTAATTAAGCTCTGCGCGGCAGCTTGAGATTCCTCGGTTAACTTGTCACCTGCCAACATACGGGAAATTTCATCAATACGCTCTTCCATTGAAAGCTCCCGCACACTCGAAATTGTTTTATCCCCTTCAACCCGCTTGCTGATGTGCAAATGCTGGTCTCCGCGTGAGGCCACTTGCGGGCTGTGTGTAATGACAAGCACCTGCGTTGATTCCGCCAGAAGGGCAATCCGCTCCCCCACAGCCGCCGCAGCTTTACCACCAATACCGGTATCCACCTCATCGAAAACAAGCGTGGACGTTGTCTGGACCTCTTGCAACACAACCTTGAGCGCCAAAATCATCCGCGCCAATTCCCCTCCGGACGCGGTTTCTGAAATCGGGCTAAAAGGCATACCGGGGTTCATCCGCGCCGTAAAAGTGACTTCGTTGAAACCAAGCGGCGTCCATTCCATCTCCGGTTTTTCTTCGACCACCACTTCAAACTGCGCCTTGTTCAACATGAGCGGCGCAAATTCAGCCGTAATTGCCTTACCCAAAGCCTCTCCAGCCTCAATACGTTTGCCAGTCAAAACATGAGCATGCTCACGATAGGACTGTTTTGACTCAATAAGCGATTTTTCAATTTCTGCTATACGCTCACGCCCGTTACGCACACGCTGAAGCTTACCATACATTTCGTCCCAATAGGCCGCCAGATCGTCAAACTTGATCTTGTTTGCCTGAGATATATCTTTTAGAACGTTCAAAATATCCTTGTATCTTTTAAGCGGCTTGGTATCGATTTCATATTCCGGAGATACATGGTTTAGCTCCGCGACTGCCGCGCGGGTACTATCGACAGAATCCTTCAAGTGCTTCGATAATTTCACCATCTTTTCAGCTTCGATGTTTTTTTGATTATCGAGCGTCGAACAACATCCAGCCAATCCTTGAACAATACCGCCCGTTGCGATGAGGCGCCCCAATATAGACTGCAATGCCTCAGAAGTATCTTTGGCAATCAAAAGCCTTGAATATTCGGACTTCACCTCTTCAATGAAGCCTTCTTTCATGCCGATCGATTCAAACTTACCAACAACTTCTTCGATATGTTTGAGAATGAGCCCCTTATGCTTGGCCAAAAACAGCTTTTCTTCTTCCAATTCTTTCGTATAGCGATGCACATCACTCAGTGCATTAGCGACATTGTCAAAGACTTCCTGCGGAAAAGCACCTGACAAATCAAGCAAATGGAGCTGGTTTGCAGGCCCTAGTAAGCTCTGGTTGGCAAACTGACCATGAATTTCAACTAAAAACGTTCCGATTTTCTCCAAAAGCTTGAGCTTAACGTCCTTGCCATTTACTTTGATTTCGTCATCGCCCTCTAGCTTCATGACGCGGTGAATGACAAATTCATCTTGTGCCTCCTTGGCCAACCCCTTTTCAATCAAAAAAGGCCAGACAGGATGGTCTTTCGGAGGTATCAAGGTCGCATCAAAAACAGACTGTTTAGCTCCCTGACGGATAGATTCCTTATTAGGGGGGTCCCCTAAAATCAAGCCCAGCGCGCCCAAGATAATCGACTTACCGGCACCGGTTTCCCCGGTAAAAATTGTCAGCCTGTCTTCAAAAGTCAGGTCCAATTTATCAATGATAACAAACTGTTCTACTTGTAATCTGCGTAACATAGATAGGTAAACACCTTACGATATATTGGGCTTAACGATAATACCTTATTCTAAAGGAAAACGCGATATGGCGTCAAAAAAGGCGTCACCAGCTAACTAGCGTTATTGTACGGGGATTCACGCACCTGATCCAGTGCCAAAAGGCCATTTTAGAGATTATGAATATTATCGTCCAAATGTCCAGTTCTTATTGACATATGTTATGTAATTTTTTACATCTATAGAGATTAGCAAACATGATTTGATATTGATATCGGCTTATCCGACAAACAGACCTTCATGATGACGCTTAATAGTACCGTCATCGGCCGAAAAGGAGAAAAAATATGAATATTCTTGCACAGCTCAACAGCTCAATTAATGAGGCTGATTCATACAAGGTTTCGCATTACAGACAATATCCTGAAGGCACGACACATGTTTCAAGCTATATCGAAGCACGTAAGAGCGCCTATGCCAAAGAGTTTGGAGAAGAATATAACTATGCTCTTTTCTTTGGCCTTCAGGCCTTTATCAAAGATCATCTCGCCGTTCCCATTACACAAGATGATATTGACTTGGCTGAACTTCTTTTTGAAGCGCACGGCGAACCGTTCAACAAAGAAGGATGGCAATATATTCTAGACACGTATGAGGGAAGACTTCCCGTTGAAATTCGTGCCCTTCCTGAAGGAACTGTTGCCCCTGTTAGCAATGCTATGGTTGAGGTCATCAATACCGATTCAAATTGCGCATGGTTAACAAGTTATATTGAAACAGCTATGTTACGCGGCGTTTGGTATACGACAACAGTTGCAACACAATCACGCATTTCTAAGGATATAATCTCCGGACTGTTGGACGAAACTTCTGATCACCCTGAATCTATCGATTTTATGCTTCATGATTTTGGCGCCCGCGGCGTAAGCTCAACAGAAAGTGCCGCCCTAGGCGGTATGTCACATCTTGTCAGTTTTCTCGGGACAGACACGGTATCAGGCATGATTGCCGCCATGCGCTATTATGATTCCGAATATGAAGAGTTTCTAACCCAAACCCCCGACAACCCCAAAAGAGCCATGATCAAATTGCTTCAAAAAATGAAGCAAGATGGACGCCCTGTTCCGGCATTTTCTGTTGAAGCATCTGAGCACTCCACCATGACCATCAAAGGGCCAGACGGAGAAATTGAACAAATTAAAAATATGATTGAGATGGCAAAGGCGGAGCCTGAAAAAATTGTTTCGATTGTATCTGACTCATATGACTATTTTCATGCTGTCGGACATCTCTATGGTGAAAAATTCAAAAATGATATTTTAGAGGCCGGAAAACAGGGAAGCCGCGTCGTTATTCGTCCCGACAGTGGCGATCCTGTTGCAACCACCTTGCAAACATTTGAAATTCTCGCAGATAAGTACGCGGATGAAATTACAACCAATAGCAAAGGATACAAAACCCTACCGGATTGCCTGCGTATTTTATGGGGAGATGGGATCGACCCAACAGGCGTCAAAGATATTTTAGAAGCTCTCAAAGAAAAAGGATGGAGCGCAGAAAACATGGTCTTTGGTATGGGCGGCGGCCTACTCCAGAAGCTTAACCGCGATACACTCGGCTTTGCCATGAAGGCCTCTTACGCAAAAATCAATGGGAAAGACTATGAGGTTTATAAAGATCCCAAGACGGGAAAGGGCGCTTTTAATAAAAAGTCAAAACGTGGCCGCCTTGCCACCATCTGGAATGGCGTTGCCTTCCAAACAAAAAATATTAGTGATCTGAAACCGGGTGAAAAAGACCTTCTGGGTGTTGTATACAGAAACGGAAAGATTCTACGGCATCAAGAATTCAGCCAAATACGTGACATTGCAAATCATACAGCAAACCTGTACCACAACCCTCCGTCACAACCGATTAAAGATCCGTTCGCGTTGAAAGCAGATTAAAGGCTCTCAAAAAATCATTTTACGATCATCCGAACCGCATCTTTACACCCTGCTCAACCCACTTCAATTGCCAATAAAAAGGCTTATAAAAAATCTTGTCCTTAAATTGCGGTTAAAAATATTTTTGCCTGCATCCATACAGACGTATATGAGCAACCCTTGTGCAAAACATCTTTCTCCCCTCTAATGGGAGAGGAAAAAATTGACTTTTTTCAACAGGTTGGACCTACAGTTGGCTTGTAACTTTTATGTTATTGCAGAAAGGCAAAAAATGAAAATATTAGTCGTAGATGATGATGATTTTATCCGTACAGTTTTACTCAAGACACTTATATCTGCCGGATATGACGTTGAAGAAAGCCCTAATGGAGCGCATGCCATTGATAGGCTCAAAACCAATAAATACAATCTGGTTATTACAGATGTTGTGATGCCAGAACAAAGCGGCATTTCTGTGGGAGAATATATCAGAAAAAATGAAATTCAGACGGCTGTTCTTGCCATTAGCGCCTACAACAAAGAAGGCGATATGCTTGATTTCGCCGAATATTTTGCCGATGAAACCCTTGAAAAGCCATTTGAAAAGTCGCAGCTTCTCAAAATTGTAAGCAGGCTTTGTCAAACCGGAAACATCACAAACGCTTTAGAAAATATGTAAGATTGTAATTCGTTCCGGTTCTTGTGTAGAGCGATTATATCACACATGTTTTTTCAAATATTGTTTTAGAGTTGAAAATTCACTTTCTATTTCTTTTAAAATTCTTTCGCGTATATCGGCAGAAACATCCTCCATTTGTTGCGCCTTAGCACATAGATCATATAATTTTTGAGCACCTATCATGCCCGCCCCTCCTTTAAATTTATGTGCAGCCTCAACCCATACCGTATTAGGACCAGCAGAGATATTTTCTCTCATAATTTCTATACCTTCTTCGCTTTGCTCCAAAAATAAAGAAATAAAATATTTCTGATCTTCAGGATTATCTGCATATTCCTGAAATAAGCTGAGATCCGCAGGGGGATCTGTCTGTTCTATATTCTGATTATTCAAAGAAACCTCCTCTTCTTTTTCCTGATTATCTTGATCTGTAAAAACAATCCACCGGGATAAAACATTTTGTAGTTCTGTTGAATCAATTGGCTTTGATAGATATTCATTCATCCCTACATCAAGACATTTTTTCCGCGTTCCTTTCATCGCATCTGCTGTTAATGCAATAATAGGAATAGTCTTTCCATTCTCTTTTTGATGTTCTCGAATTTCAAGTGTCGCTTCATAACCGTTCTTTTCTGGCATATGACAATCCATCAAAATTAAATCATAGTCATTTTCTCCGAACGCTTCTACAGCCTCTTTTCCATTCTCAACAATATCAAAGCTTTTAAAGCCCATCCGTTTTAAAAGCCGTTTAATAAAATCCTGATTAAATAAATGGTCTTCTGCGACAAGAACACGTGCCATATGTACCGGAACTGATGCGCCAGTACTTTTTCTTAAGCGTTTTCTACGCTCCCCTCTAATTCTATTTTGTGTATCTTCATCAATTACATCCGTTATTTGTAAGGGGATTCTAAACCAAAACTCAGACCCTTTTCCAACCTTACTATCAACGCCGATTTCACCTTTCATCATCTCAATGAGCTCTCTCGAGATAGATAAGCCCAACCCCGTCCCACCATATTTGCGCGTTGTTGATAAATCCGCCTGAATAAATTTATCAAAAATAGTTGCTGTCTTATCTTCAGGAATGCCAATACCCGTATCCCGAACCGAACAAAGAACTTCGGTAACACCGTTATCCTTATTAGAAGTAGATACAAAAATTTCAACCTCCTTTGGAATGCCTTTTCCTTCTTCATTGGGCATATATTTGAATGCATTACTAACAAAGTTCACAAGAACCTGTTTAATACGAAAAGGATCACCAATCAGATAAGGAATATCCTCAGAAGAATAATTACATGAGAACGCTATCTCTTTTTCTTGTGCAACTGGACCCATTGTTTCCATGACATTGGAAATAACATCTTTTATATCAAAATTAACTGTTTCTAGGGCAAGCTTACCTGATTCAATTTTAGAAATATCCAAAATACCATTTACATTTTCCAGCAGATTAACAGCCCCCTTATAAATTGTCCCGGCCATATCACGATCATCTTGAACTAGACTTTCATTTCCCATTAGAATACGTGCCAAACCCAAAATACTATTCAAAGGCGTCCTTAATTCATGCGACATATTTGCTAAAAAGTCGCTTTTTTCTCGATTGGCTTTATCAGCGTCTTTTTTAGCCTTTTCCAACCATTTTTCTTTTTCTTTCTGCTCGGAAATATCCATTGTCAGCCCCGCAAAAAGACGTTCCCCTCCAATATTGAATTCCGCAACCGTCAAATGAAGAGGAAAAATAGTCCCATCTTTTTTTCTTCCTTCAACCTCACGCCCCAAGCCAATAATTTGTGCCTTTCCTGTGTCAACGTAGCTTTGGATGTATTCATCATGTTCGTGTTTATACGGTGGAGGCATTAAAATATGAACATTTTGTCCGATTGCTTCTTCATATGAGTACCCAAAAACGATTTCAGCTCTATTATTAAACGTTCTGATAATGCCCCTTTGGTCAATCATTATGACACCTTGCGTCATATTATCCATGATCGCTTTAAGCTGTGCTTTTTCGTCCTCCAAAGACCGATTTAAAATGTTGTCTTTCTCTCTCTGCCGCAAAAGTGTGAAAGTATAAGTAGATATAATAAAGGTTAAGAGCATACAGGAAACCAAGACATCATATTTTTGCCAAAGGGGAACTAAATACAAGTTTTTTGGCTCTGCATATAACACTTCCCAATTAGCATTGGCGAAAGAAGTATTATCTGTGTATATCTTGTTGGTTTTTGTATCTAAGGGCAGTCCATATCCATCGACAGCCATATATAAATTCTGCTTTATATGCCTTTCTTCTAAATCACGGTCCGCAACAACCTTATTGATGAGTGTAGACATATCAATTTCAAGAAACACAATATGATTTTTTTTTATTTTCTTCTTTAATATTAAAGCCAAGAGCAAAAACTTCAGACGCCTTATAATTACCATTAATCAAATCCGAGGGTTTAAAGGCTGTATCAAAAGACAAAATGTCATTGTCAATAAAAGGAACTATATATCCTACTTTATTTTTGTGGTGTATATGAGGTTCAGAGTAAGAAACTATATACCTATCACCATTTGTTTGTGTTACAAGATGGATAGATAATATATCTTCATATTCTAAGAACAAAGGGGTCACGTAATCTCTGAATTCATTTTCGTCTACAAATTGTGATGAATGAAAAAAGCGGTTTATTGACTCAAGTGTATGAATATGTGTCTCTATTCGTTTCTCAAAAACATGAGTATATAATTTCGCGGATTGAATGAATTTTTTATAGACCTCTTGTTTCCGCAAACTCTCCGCATAAAAATGAACTAAGAGGGTTAAAATGCTTCCCAGTGCAAATATCATAAAAGAGAGTAAATAGGTTTTTTTAATTTTTATCAAAAGGTCACCAAGACAAATGAAGAAATGTATCCTGCTGTATAGAATAACAACTTATACGACCTTTTAAAGCCTATGAAAAAACACCCACAACAGGCAAATGGCCTTAAGATGGCCTTTTTAGCCACTCAGGAAGGTTTCCGGCTTCGTATTCTTCTTTTCGTCCTAAAATCAGTTCATACATATGTGTGAAGGAACGAGGATTTTTTTGCTCAAACTCATGCCAATTATCCAAATTCAGACCTTTTGGGTCATCCGGATAAAGCTTCAAATATTGTTGCTTAACACCGGGAGAGCGCACCCCAAAATTTAATAAAGAAAGGTCGAGAGTTTCGATCATCTCTTTGAGCTTCAAACAAGTAAAGCGATGTTCTCGCACATGAAAGACAAGGTCACGGCAACCAGAGACAAAGTAAAAATCGCTAAATTCTGTGACCGGCTCTACGGAACCTTTTTGCATTTTTTCAAAAATATTTTTTCTATAGGCGCGTATATCTTCAACCGAAGAAGAAATGCCGTTTTCCCGAATATCTTTTTGATATGGCGCGAGGGAACGGCGACCGATTTCACTGTAAAGAGAGATGAACAAAACGCCTTTTGGTTTTAAAATGCTCTTTAAACTCTCAAGTCCTTTTTGTGGTTCTTGCATATGGTGCAAAACACCGTTGCTACAAATCAAATCATATTCTTTATGGAGCTCTTTACATTTTAAAATATCACCATGCAGAAAATGGACATTGCCAATATCCATTTCGGAGCACTGACGGATCGCATAAGACAAGCTCACACGGCTTAAATCAATCGCATCAATCTGAGCAAGAGGCATTTGCGGGGCGGTAATGGCCACCTCCTGCCCTGTCCCGCATCCAGCAATGAGGACATCCAGCCCTGCGCTGAGCTGTTTTTGCGTTTCAGAAAGTTGCGGTGCGCTCACACCGTACCAGCGCGGGTAAGGGTTTTGTTCATACTGCCCCTGCACCTCTCCGGAAATTTCATTTTCAATCTCACAGAAACTTTCCAGCGTTTTTAAAATTTCTTTTTCTTCGAGTGGTTCTTCAATTTGTAATCTGTAAAGCGCTCTTAAATCCTCATCATCTTGCTCTAAAAACTGATTTTGAACTTTCTTCAATGCCTTACATCGATATAATGGCATATAACAGCCAAGCAGAAGAATCTCTTCAACCGACAAAGTCGGAGCAGAATCTTTCATTTCTGAAATTTTGCTTTCTTCTTCCTTTGTGAGTTCAAAAATATATTCATTGAAAAAACATTTTGTTGCCAAAGCGCACAAAAAAGGAACAAAGTTCTTTTTTTCTTCTGCCGAAGCATGCAAAAGAAAAAAACGCCGAAGCCATGTCATTAAAATTTCAAACTTCACATGTCGCAACAAACAAGTTTTCAGACCTGTGACAAAAAAGATATTATTCAAAGGCAATATCATTTCTTCCACATTCACGCTTTTTTGAAATTCTTCGAAACTATTCAGGGAAAACAGGTTTTTAAAAGCCGCCATATCTGGATCGAACAACATTTGTTCCATCCACGCCGTTGTCAGATATAAATGCCCAATATCTTTATCTTGCAGGCACAATAATATTGCCTGCTGTGCGCGGGGATTATGGCCTTTGAATTTCACCTGTGGTAAGCATTTCGCGAGAGCCGCCTTGTAGGATTTATTCTCAGGATCTCCCAAAAGCGCTTCAACATAAAAATGCTGTGCCTTGGCGGGCTGATTTTGCGCCAAAAAATGAGCGCCTTGTTTTGCGAAGTCCTCTGGCGTTTTTTGCGCTGTTTCGATCTGGGGGCCTTGCTGGTTCTGGTTCATAGGCCGCTTATGAAGACATTCTATTTTTTATGAGCTCATCAACCACATCAGGTTCCGCGAGCGTCGAGGTATCGCCCAAGCTTTCAACATCATTCGCCGCAATTTTTCTTAAAATCCGGCGCATAATTTTTCCCGAACGTGTTTTAGGCAAACCGCCAGACCATTGAATAATATCAGGCGTGGCAATGGGGCCGATAATTTTACGCACTAATTGAATAATTTCATCGCGCATTTTGTCACTGGGCTCATGCCCCTCACATAATGTGACATAGGCATAAATGCCCTGCCCTTTAATATCATGAGGGAATCCCACAACGGCGGCTTCCGCCACCGCGTCATGTTCATCAATCGCACTTTCAATTTCCGCCGTGCCCAAACGGTGACCGGAGACATTAATGACATCATCCATGCGGCCCGTAATCCAGTAATAGCCATCCGCGTCACGCTTGGCCCCATCACCAGTGAAATATTTTCCCGGAAATGTCGTAAAATAGGTTTCAACAAAGCGCTTATGATCCCCATAAAGGGAGCGCATCTGCCCCGGCCAGCTATCCAGAATACAAAGCGCCCCTTGCGTTTCCCCTTCCAAGATAGTGCCATCCTTATCAACAATAGCAGGCTGCACCCCAAAGAAAGGAACGCAGGCAGAGCCCGGCTTGGTTGCAGTAGCACCGGGAAGCGGTGTAATCAAATGCCCGCCGGTTTCGGTTTGCCACCATGTATCGACAATCGGGCAATTTTTATTTCCTACAATATCGTGATACCAATGCCAGGCTTCGCTATTAATCGGTTCTCCTACCGTGCCCAAAATCCGCAAAGAAGAACGATCCGTGCGCTTCACAAATTCATCACCCGCCTTAATCAAGGCACGGATAGCTGTCGGCGCGGTGTAAAAGCTATTGACGCTATGCTTGTCCACCACCTGCCAAAAGCGTGAGAAATCCGGATAGTTCGGCACACCTTCAAAAATCAGGCTCGTCGCCCCATTGGCAAGCGGACCATAAACAATATAGGAATGCCCCGTAACCCAGCCTACATCTGCCGTACACCAATAAATCTCACCCGGTTTATAATCGAAAGTGATCTCATGAGTATAAGACGCATAGACCAGATAACCACCTGTTGTATGGAGCACACCCTTGGGCTTACCGGTCGAACCGGAGGTATATAAGATAAAAAGCGGATCTTCCGCGTTCATTTCCGCGCAAGGACAATCATCAGATTGCGTTTCCACAAATTCATGCCACCAGATGTCGCGCCCTTCAATCCAACCAATATCCCCACCTGTACGTTTTAAAACAAAAACAGTTGTCACATCAGGACAGTTTTTAAGCGCTTCATCGGTGTTGGCTTTAAGCGGAATTTTTTTGCCACCGCGTACACCTTCATCGGCAGTAATCACAACTTTAGACCTACAATCCAAAATCCGGTCCTTCAGTGATTCCGGTGAGAACCCGCCAAACACAACGGAATGCACCGCGCCAATCCGCGCGCAAGCCAGCATCGCATAAACAGCCTCCGGTACCATCGGCATATAAATTGTCACCGGATCACCTTTTTTCACCCCACGACTTTTAAGCGCATTGGCGAGTTTAGACACTTCCACCTTTAGCGCCCCGTAAGTGATTTTAAGATCATCAGCCGGATCATCGCCTTCCCAGATCAGGGCAATGTCATTTGCCTTTTCCGGCAAGTGACGGTCAACACAATTATAGCAGGCATTCAGAACACCATCCTCATACCACTTGATAGACACATCTCCATCAAAAGAGGTGTTTTTGATTTTGGTTGGTTTTTGGAACCACTCAAGACGTTGCGCTATATCGGTCCAAAAAGCCTCAGGTTCGGCAACCGAACGAGTATAAAGCGCCTCATAATCTCTCGCGTCAATATGCGCAGCACTGGCTAATTTTTCATCAGGGGGAAATATTTGGTCTTTTTCATTCATAATGCCGGGAATTATAAAATGAAATGCCACCTCTGTCACGCCCGACTTAAGGAAACTTATGTATAAATTAATGGTGCCATATTTTCCGTGAGAGCGTTAAAATCACTCGTGACATTTCCAAAAAAGTGGTGTAGCTTCCGGCATATGGTAAAAAAGCCGCGGTAGCTCAGTGGTAGAGCGCGTCATTGGTAATGACGAGGCCGAGAGTTCAATTCTCTCTCGTGGCACCATTTATATTTATCCCTCTACTGCAAAAATTACTGCTTGATGTCAGAAGTAAACCAAAATCCCGAACAAAAAGCCCGTGATAATATCGATAAGATGCTCCACCAATCCGGATGGGTCGTTCAGGCAAAAAACCACATAGATTTCAACGTCGGCTTAGGAATTGCAATTAAAGAATACCAAACCGATATTGGCCCCGCCGACTATGTTCTTTTCGTTGACCGTCAAGCCGTTGGTGTCATTGAGGCCAAGCGGGAAAAAGAAGGCCAGAACATTACAACCGTTGAACAACAATCGGGGAATTACGCCAAAGCCAAGCTGAAATGGGTAGATAATGATAAGCCACTTCCCTATATCTACGAAAGCACAGGAATCATTACACGCTTTACCAATAGGCGTGACCCTAAACCACGCTCTCGTGAGATTTTTTCATTTCACCGCCCTGAAACATTGCAAGAATGGTTAAGTAAGCCTCAGTCTCTTCGTGCGCGCTTACAAAATATGCCGCCTTTAGACCATGAAGGCCTAAGAGATTGTCAAATAACAGCGATTGAGAATCTGGAGCAGTCTTTTAAGGATGATCGCCCCCGTGCACTAATTCAAATGGCAACGGGAGCAGGAAAAACCTTCACCGCTATTACCTCTGTTTACCGACTTTTAAAACATGCTGATGCAAACCGTATATTGTTTTTGGTTGATACAAAGAATCTAGGGGAGCAAGCTGAGCAGGAATTTCAAAAATTTGTCCCGAATGATGATAGCAGGAAGCTTGTCGAGCTATATAACGCCAAGCGTCTTTCTTCTCCTTTCGTACCTAAGGATGCCCAAGTCTGTATCAGCACTATCCAGCGTATGTATTCTATCCTTAAGGGCGAGGAACTGGATGAGGAATTAGAAGAACTAAACCCAGCGGAGCAAATGACACGCTCCAAAGACCCTTTACCTGTTGTTTATAACAGTAAAGCACCACCTGAATTTTTTGATTTTATCATTATTGATGAGTGTCACCGCTCTATCTACAACACATGGCGACAAGTTTTGGAATATTTTGACGCTTCTCTTATTGGTCTGACTGCCACACCCGATAACCGCACCTATGGTTTCTTTAAAAAGAATATCGTGAGTGAATATGACCACGAAAAAGCCGTCGCTGACGGTGTGAATGTGGGTAATGAAATTTATTTGATTGAAACCGAACGCACGACCCAGGGCGGAACAATCAAAGCCAAACAACAAGTTGAAAAACGCGAGAAATTAAGCCGTCAAAAACGCTGGGAAACACAGGACGAAGATGAAGCCTACTCAGCCAAACAATTAGATCGTGACATTGTAAACCCGGATCAAATCCGAACCGTCATTCGTACCTTCAAAGAAAATCTGCCAGAAATTTTTCCTGCCCGTAAGGAAGTACCCAAAACACTGATCTTTGCCAAAACAGATAGCCATGCAGATGATATTATCCAAACAGTGCGGGAGGAATTCGGTGAGGGGAATGATTTCTGCAAGAAGATTACCTGTAAAACAAAAGACGAAGATCCAAAATCAGTCTTGGCACAATTCAGAAATGATTATAACCCCCGTATTGCCGTAACGGTAGATATGATTGCCACAGGAACCGATGTTAAACCGCTCGAATGTTTATTATTTATGCGCGACGTCAAAAGTCGTAATTACTTTGAACAAATGAAAGGGCGGGGCACACGGACCCTTGACCACGATACATTGAAAAAGGTCACCCCCTCCGCTTCTTCTGCCAAAACCCATTATGTGATTGTGGAGGCCATTGGTGTGACCAAATCACTTAAAACGGCCAGTCAGCCACTTATTACTAAACCTACCGTACCGCTTAAAAACCTTGCGATGGGCGTGATGATGGGCGCAAGTGATGAAGACACGATCAGCTCCTTAGCAGGGCGCTTATCACGCCTCAATAAACAGCTTGATGATAAAGATTTAAAACGTATTACCCAAGAAACAGGCGGCATAGATTTAACGGAAATTGTCAAAGGGCTCCTCCATGCTGTTGACCCCGACAATGTCGAAACCAAAGCACGAGAAATCAAACCGGAGGAGCCAGAGCCTACAGAAAAAACAAAGAAACAAGCCCAAGCAGAACTGGTTAAAAATGCTACCACCATGTTTACAGGACAATTTGTTGAACTGATCGACACCATAAGACGGGATAAAGAACAAACGATTGACCATGACAATCTGGATAAGCTCATTAATAAAGGTTGGGCGGGTGATGCCAAAGAAAACGCTAAAGAGCTTGTGCAAGATTTTGAAAACTATCTGGAAGAAAATAAAGATGAAATAGAGGCTCTAACCATTTTCTATGACACGCCCCAGCGTAGACAGAATGTAACTTATGCCATGATTAAAGATGTCATGGAAAAATTGAGAGCCGACAAACCCAAACTTGCCCCCGTGCGGGTCTGGCGTGCCTATGCTGTGATGGATGATGTCAAAAGTGAACAACCCGTAAGTGAGCTCACCGCTCTCGTTTCCCTTATCCGTCGGGCTTGCGGGATAGATCATAAAATCTCCCGTCATTCTGAACAGGTGCGAAAAAACTTCCAAGACTGGATTATGAGACGTCACAGCGGGGGCGGAGAGAAATTTAATAAAGAACAAATGGAATGGCTTCACATGATCCGTGACCATATTATCAATTCATTCCATATTGAACGGGATGCGTTAGAGCTCAGCCCCTTTGATGCCCACGGCGGTATGGGAAAAATGTATAAACTTTTTGGGGATGAAATGGACAGCCTGATTAACGAGTTAAATGAGGCGTTAGCGGCATGAGCGATATTTATAGAACGGAAGATAATAAAAATTGGGTTTGGGCCACTTTAGGTGATGTAGCTCAAATTAACGCAGGAAACCCCGCTCCTCAAGGAGAACAGTTTTTCAACGATGGAATTTATCCCTTCATACGTGTCCAAGATATGAGTAAATTAAATGGCGTTAAAACACTAAAAAACTACAAAGATAAAATTAATGACACAGCCATTAGCAACCTAAAGCTGTACCCGAAAGGCTGTGTTTTATTTACAAAAAGTGGCGCTTCAACCTTATTAAATCAAAGAGCCATCCTAGGACAAGACAGCTATATAGTCAGTCATATAGGCATAATACAACCTAACGAATATGTATTAAATGATTGGGTTTATTATTGGATGAAAATGGTGGACTTCGCTGATTATGCTCATGGAGCAAATATGCCCTCAATGCCACTATCTAAAGTTAAAGAAATACCCTTCCCCTTAATATCACTAGGTGAGCAGAAACGTATCGTAGCCAAGATTGAGGAACTGTTTTCTGAACTAGATAACGGCATAGCAAGCCTTAAAACCGCCCGTGAAAAACTATCCGTCTACCGCCAAGCCGTTCTAAAATACGCCTTTGAAGGCAAATTTACCGAAAGATTGAAAGATAGAGTCAAAAATAAAAACGCAATAGAAAATCTTTTAAATTCCTTAAAACCAGAGAAAAAAATACTAAACAACAATAGATCAATATTCGTTAAAGTAAAAAAAGTTACTGAAAAGATACAGTATGGTTATACAGCTTCCGCACATAAAAAAAAATGTGGTCCTAGGTTCTTGAGAATAACCGATATTCAAGATGGTAAAGTTAATTGGCCTGATGTGCCCTTTTGTAAAATCGATAATAAAAAAGTAAACAAGTACGCTTTAAAAGTTGGCGATATCGTTTTTGCAAGAACCGGAGGAACTGTAGGAAAAAGTTTTTTAATTAACGAAGTATTAGAAACCTCTGTTTTTGCATCTTATTTAATTCGGTTAACAACAAATTCTTTTGTTATACCAAAATACCTCTACCATTATTTTCAATCATCATCGTATTGGGAACAAATAGGCTTGAAAAAGGGCGGATTACAAGGAAACGTTAATGCCACAACATTATCAAGTATCACATTCCCGATTTATTCAATTGAAGAGCAAAAAGAAATTGTAAAAGTAATAGAAGAAAAAGTTTCCAGTATCGAAAAAATAGAACAAGAAATTGAACATCAATTGCAAAAATGCGAAGCTTTACGCCAAAGCATTTTAAAAAGAGCTTTTTCGGGAAAGCTGGTTACTCAAGACCCGGCGGATGAACCTGCCTCCGCTCTTCTAGAGCGCATAAAATCTGAAAAAAATGTCTCTACAAATTCAAAGAAAAAGAAGAAAGTCGCATAATGGATATCTCACCCGATAAGCAAAATATCGAGACCCTATTTTCAAATACGCTTTATCACATTGATTTTTACCAGCGCGATTACAGGTGGACAGATGAGCCTGTTTTAAGGCTCCTTGATGATATATTTTTCAAATTCAATGAAGTATACGAAGTATCAAAATCCCTCCCTCCCAGCACCGAGGTCATCAAAGAAAAATATCCCTGGTACTATTTAAACACCTACGTAACAAATGAAGTGGGAGGAAAAGTCTTTATCGTGGATGGGCAGCAACGTCTGACAACTTTATCTCTTATCCTGATCAAGCTTTACCATATGGCGCAGAGCTATGATTCAAAAACCATAAAATGGTTAGATAGTAAAATTGCAGGCCAATCCGGCTATGAAAGTGAATTTTGGATGAATCATGAGGGACATAAGGCAACACAACAGGCTCTATATAATAACAATATTGATGAAATTGATATTAGCCGCGGTATTACGGCCGCAAACATGGTCAAGAACTACAAAACTATCAGTAAATGGTTAGATGAACATTTAACCACCGAACATAAATTAGAAACATTCGTTTTTTATTTCTTAAAAAGACTGGTCTTAATTAACCTAACCGTAGAACAAACAGACGTCCCTATGGTTTTTGAAGTGATTAACGATAGGGGGATTAAACTTAAACCTTATGAAATTTTAAAAGGTAAGCTATTAGGGCAGATAGATAAAATCCTATTGGACAAAGAAGACTATAATAGCCTATGGGAAACTAAAGTTGGGGCCATCAATAAGTTTTCAGAAGATGAGGCTGACACATTCTTTCGTTTCTACCTCAAAGCTAAATTTACAAACACACGCGCGGAAGCGCAAAGATTTGACGGTGATTACCACCGCATAATGTTCTCAAATGACTTTAATCAAAACTTAAATCTAAAGCATGATCAAGAAGGTGTTCTTCAATTTTTAGATGGTGCTTTTTCTTACTACTCAACGCTATATGCGAAAGCCAGAGAATCTTACACTTACAATGAAAAGAGCGCTTTCACCTATAACCGTGTTAATGATCTAGACGGTGCTTTCTTGCTAATTCTTTCATCATGTTTAGAAAACGATCCTGAAGAAGAAGCAAAACTGGATATGCTACCTCGCGAGCTGGACCGCGCTTTTGCTTTACTACAGATACAAGGGTCTTATGACAGTAATGCCTTTCAAGAAATGTTGTACCGTATTTCCGAAGAAATCAGAGAACAGCCCATTTCTGTAATAAGACCTGCCTTTGACAAACAAATCACATTACAACTAACAAAAAGGCGCGGTGTTGAAGTAGATACACCCTTTAAATATGCTTTCTTTAAACAAATAGGCATAGGTTTAAATGCCAGATTTAAGAGATATTTCTTCGCAAGAATAGAAGAATTTTTATCTGAAAATTTAAATCTTGGTCTTAAACACAGTATTTCAGACTTAGTTTTGAAAACAGGCTCTGTAAATGGATTTCATATAGAACATATATTGGCGCATAATTCAGAAAACTTGGAGCTTTTTGATTTTGACGAAGAACGTTTTGAACAAGAAAGAAATCGATTGGGCGGTATATTACTTTTAAAAGGTAAGGACAACATATCAAGCAATAACGAAACCTATGAAAAGAAATTAAAAAGCTATGCCAACACGCTTTACTGGAATGAAACGCTTCGAGAAGATAGCTACAAATCCAAGCTCGACATGAATAATTTGAAATCCAAATATAATTTGGATTTGGAGCCTATGAATAATTTTGGGCCAAAAGAATTAGAATTAAGACAAAAACTATTATATGAAATATCTTCAATTATTTGGAAATAAGCCATGAACACAACATCAATAGTCTCAAAAGTCTGGAGTTTTTGCACTGTCCTTAAAGACGATGGGGTAAGCTACGGAGATTATCTGGAACAGCTTACTTATCTTATCTTCCTGAAAATGGCATATGAATATTCCAAACCTCCCTATAACCGCAATATAGGTATTCCTGAAAATTTAAATTGGCAAAGTCTGAAATCCAAAAAGGGCGCAGAACTAGAAAACCACTATGTCAATTTACTGCGTAAGTTGAGTACAATGACAGGAATGCTCGGACAAATATTCGTCAAATCCCAGAATAAAATCCAAGACCCTGCAAAACTCTACCGCCTTATTGCCATGATTGATGGTACAGAATGGGTCACAATGAATACCGATGTCAAAGGTGACATCTATGAAGGCCTATTGGAGAAAAACGCAGAAGACACAAAATCAGGCGCAGGACAATATTTTACACCAAGAGCCCTCATTAAAGCGATGGTGGAATGTATAAAGCCAGAGCCCATGAAAACCATCGCAGACCCAGCTTGTGGCACAGGTGGCTTTTTTATGGCAGCTTATGATTTCTTATCGGATTCCAAAAATTATCAACTTGATAAGAATCAGAAGGAATTTCTTAAACACAAGACATTCTATGGCAATGAGATTGTTGCCAATACACGCCGCATGTGCCTCATGAATATGTTCCTTCACAATATTGGTGAAATTGATGGTGAAAGTCTGATTTCACCAAACGACGCTTTGGTAGCTGAAGGTAATAGTAACTTTGATTACGTTCTGGCCAACCCGCCCTTTGGTAAAAAGAGCAGCATGACCTTTACCAATGAAGAGGGTGAACAAGAAAACGAGAACCTAATCTATAACAGGCAAGATTTTTGGGCGACAACATCGAACAAACAACTCAACTTCGTTCAACATATTCGCTCCATACTTAAAACCACAGGCAAGGCCGCTATTGTTGTTCCTGATAATGTTTTGTTTGAAGGCGGCGCAGGTGAGGTTATACGCCGTAAGTTATTAGAAAATACCAACCTCCATACAATTCTAAGACTTCCTACAGGAATTTTCTATGCCAACGGCGTCAAAGCAAACGTAATTTTTCTTGATAACCGTGAAGCCAGCCCTGATCCATGGACAAAGGAAGTCTGGTATTACGACTACCGTACGAACATTCACCACACACTTAAAAAGAAAACAATGCGCCTGGAGAATTTGAAAGACTTTATATCCTGTTACAATCCAGAAAACATAAACAAGCGTAAAGAAACATGGAGCGTCGACCAAAACCCAGAAGGCCGGTGGAGAAAGTTCACTTATGAAGAATTGACAGCAAGAGATAAGACCAGCCTTGATTTATTCTGGTTAAAAGACAAAAGCTTAACTGATTTGGATAACCTGCCAGAACCAGATGAGCTGGCTCAAGATATTATTGAGAATTTAGAAGCAGGATTAAATAGCTTTAAAGAAGTTTTGGAGTCGTTAGACAAGGCAGCCTGATTTAAACCAGCAAGGTGCAAAAGTGCGTCCCCAAAATACTCGCAGAAAATAATATAATTTCTCTGGCATATGATGCCGCTTTTGCCTATATTCATTATGTTTTCGTAAATAAAACATAGTGTTGTCACAATGAGCCATCAAAGTAAGGATGTTGCGCAAACAGGTAATTTGCGCCCCAAATCGAAAGAGGAAGCACGTGCGGCTGCTTTGCGGGATAACCTGAAAAAACGTAAAGCCTTTCAGCAAGGCAAGAAGCAAGATACGAGCGGTAAAGATTAGGAAACTCAAAATATGCAAAATCTAAAATCATCCCCAGATGAACTGACCGAAAATATGAATGCACAAGACACTCTACCTGGCATTATGCCGGATCACTGGATCAGAGAACAAGCGCTCAATCATGGCATGATTGAGCCTTTTGTCGAAAAGCAAACGGCGAAAGGGAAGATTTCCTATGGGCTGTCATCTTACGGTTATGATTCCAGATGCTCTGATGAGTTTAAAATTTTCACCAATGTCGATAATGCCATTGTCGACCCCAAAAATTTCTCGGATCAAAGCTTTGTCGACCGCCAAACGGATGTGTGTATCATTCCACCTAATAGTTTTGTGCTCACGCGTTCCGTTGAATATTTTAGAATTCCCAAAGATGTGCTGGTTGTGTGTCTGGGTAAGAGCACTTATGCACGCTGCGGTTTGATCGTCAATGTTACACCACTGGAACCCGGCTGGGAGGGGCATGTAACGTTAGAGATTTCAAACACCACGCCGTTGCCAGCAAAAGTTTATGCCAATGAGGGTGTGGCACAGTTTCTCTTCTTTAAAGGCTCCAGCGCTTGTGAAACCAGTTACGCCGACCGGGCCGGAAAATATATGAAACAAACCGGCGTCACCCTACCGCGTATCAAAAAGTAACGAAGTTTTATCATGTCCGTCACAGTTCAAAAATTTATGCCCCCGCAAAATTCAAATCAAGATCCTGATCAAAATTCCGATGTAGAAATCATCAAAAGCAATGTGCAAAGCTCCACTTTGGAGAAAATGCGCGTTGTCGGCGGGAACGCCCTTAAAGGAAATATTAAGATAAGCGGTGCCAAAAATGCGACGCTTAAACATATGTGCGCCGCTCTTCTCACCGAAGATCCGGTAACACTTGAAAATATGCCTGTGGGATTGCAGGATGTCAGAACCTTGGCCGAAGTGTTAAGCCATCTGGGTACAATGGTGGGTTTGCGCTCCGATGGCGTGGCAACGCTCCATGCCGAAGCTATTACCTCTCACACCGCACCTTATGATCTGGTGCGGAAAATGCGCGCCAGTGTTTTGGTTTTAGGACCGCTACTCGCCCGTCACGGCGTAGCGCAAGTCTCACTACCCGGTGGATGTGCGTTAGGCGCACGCCCTATTGACCTGCATATCAAGGGGTTGCAGGCTATGGGTGCGGAGATTGAGCTGGAAGACGGCTATGTCAAGGCGGTAGCACCTCAAGGCAAATTAAAAGGGGCAGAAATTACATTCCCGCTTGTCTCCGTTGGGGCCACGGAAAATTTAATGATGGCCGCCACCCTTGCCAAAGGAACAACCATCCTTAAAAACGCCGCGCGTGAGCCGGAAATTGTCGATCAAGGGAAAGTGCTCATCAAAATGGGCGCAAAAATTGAAGGGCTGGGGACACCAACTATCACGATTGAAGGAGTTGATAAGCTTCACGGCACAACACACTCCATTCTGCCTGACCGGATCGAAACAGGGACCTATATGTGTGCGGTAGGATTATGCGGGGGAGAGCTCAGATTACAAAACACCCGCACCGATTTTCTCTCAGCACTAATCTCACCGCTTCATGAGGCCGGCATGGATATCAAGCAAGAAGGCGATGATGTCATTGTCCGGCGTAACGGTGCGAAGCTCAAAGGTGTTGATATCATGACCGAAGCCTATCCGGGCTTTGCGACCGACCTTCAAGCGCAATTTATGACCATGCTGACCCTTTGTGAAGGGGCCGGTATGATTTGTGAAACCATTTTTGAAAACCGTTTCATGCATGTGCCGGAGCTTTGCCGTATGGGCGCGGATATTTCCATTCGCGGTAATTCGGCAATTATTCGCGGTGTTGAAAAGCTCAAAGGGGCTGAAGTGATGGCCACTGATTTGCGGGCCTCTGTAGCGCTCGTTTTGGCTGGTCTTGTCGCAGAAGGAGAAACCGTCATTAACCGGATTTACCATCTGGACCGGGGATATGAGAATATCGTCGAAAAACTGACCAATGTCGGCGCGCAGATTGAACGTGTAAAAGGGTAAAACGAGAAAACGACATTTAACGTTTTTTAAGTAGGTTCTGCAGATACCTTTATCTGGTGCGAACCACCAATATTGCCGATCGGTGCGACAATGGGGACTGGTGCTTGAGAACGAATTTCGTCAAAGCATTTTAAGGCCTCCTGTTCATCGGAAACGATGTGGATGACCTTCCATATTTCAGGGTTAACGGTTTTCTCTTTAATCATCTCCTCTATTTGAGCAATGAGATTATCATAGTAGCCCCCTTCGTTAACAAAAATCATTGGTTTATGATATTCTCCCTCAGCATCTCTGTATGTTTTTAAATATTCCTTTGTAACAACATCTAAAATTTCATCTAACGTTCCAAGTCCACCCGGCATAAAGAAAAAAGACTGAGCTGCTTCATACATGTGGTTTCTACGGTCCCCGATAT
>JALEGH010000022.1 GCA_022763065.1 Alphaproteobacteria bacterium | reverse complement strand
TCGTATTTCCCCAAAATCTTATGGCGGGGGAGCCCTTGTATACGGTCGAAGGGATCGAGGTGGATGTGACTGATGAAAATGCAGTGAAGGCACGGGAAGAGGCATTTAAGGCCGCACAGATTAAAGGCTATGAGGTTCTCGCGCAGCGTGTTTTGGAAGCAGAAGAACTGGCCAATTTTAACGTACCGGAATTTGATGTGATTTCCTCTTACGTTCAGGACTATGAGGTCACGAACGAGCAATTGGCCCCGACCCGTTACAAAGGCGTTTATAAAATCACCTTTAGTCCGAATGCGTTTTCAAATAATGGATTTGCAGGAGATGGAAGCGCAGGAGAACATATGGCGGGTCAGCCTGATCTTTTGATTTTGCCCTTTTTTGATATGGGCGGTGGACGCACTATTTTGTGGCAGGCCAATCCCTTCATGGCGGCGTGGGTTCGCGCGCGCGCGGGTGGAATGGCGGGTAGAGCTATTATTCCCATAGGAGATATCGAGGATGCGCAGGCGGTAAGAGATTATGACGCTCTTCGTTATGATCCGGCAAAGGTGAATGCGATGCGTTTGCGTTATCAGGCGCGGGAGGCGGCTATTTTACTGGCCAAGTCGGAGCCGCTTGGAAACGGAGCGCGAAATATCATGGTAGGGGTTTATAATGTCCATCCTTACGGGCCGGAGCTTGCCCGTCAGATCAGCGTGCGTGGCTTTTCAGGAGAATTAACTGATCAATTATTTAACCGGGTGGTGACACAAGTAGCGCAATTTTTGAACCAGAACTGGCAGCGTCAAACGGCAGTTTCAAATGTTTCAAGTCACACAGGGCACTCGTCTATGCGCGCGGGACAATATCAATCCATTACCGCACAATTTGATTTTTCAGCCCCGCGCCAATGGGTGCAAACCAAGCAGACGCTCGAACGTTTGCCGGAGGTTAAACAGGTTGCGGTTCAATCTTTGGCCGCGCGCCGGGCGATTTTACGTCTTGATTTTTACGGTGATGTTTACAAATTGGGCGAGGTGTTGCAGCGCGCTGGGCTTGGTTTACGTGAGATAAGCCAGCCGACGAATTATACTTACACGGCGCCGCGTCATGTCGGATATCAGCTTTATACGACAGGACGGGTTCAGCATTCCCCTTCTTATGCCCCTTCCTATTCTCCGTCATCGCGTGGTCCCGTTTATTCTCCTTCCGTTAACTCTTCGTATCAGGACTATTAAAAAACCATGAGTATGCAACCTAAAACATATATGACATTTTGGGGCAGTGTTGTCCTTCTCTTCTTTGCATTTGTCTGGCTTTTCAAGCCTGTTTTGACACCTTTTGTTTTGGGGGTTGCGATTGCTTATTTGCTCAATCCCGTTGTCGGGTTCTTGGCGCGTGGACGGGTTTCACGCTTCTTCGCGACGTTTTTGATTTTATTTGTCTTCTTGTTTGTTGCTATCGGGATGTTGGTTTTGATTGCTCCTGTGTTATCGCGCGAGGCGATTGAACTGGCCAATCATATTCCGTCCTATATTGACCGGTTTTTGGAAGTGGCGCATCCTTATCTGATCCAGTTGCAGGAGCGATTGGATGGTGGAAACTATGCAGCAGATATCAAAAGCTTTTTAAAAGACAATATCGGTAAAATTGCGCAAGTATCCGGCGGTGTTGCGAACGGGGTGGCAGGAGGACTAGCCTCCGGAGGTCAGGCTGTTATCAGTTTCCTGACAATATTGGTTTTGACGCCGCTCGTCGCATTTTTTATGATGCTGGAGTGGCCGCGCATTTCGGCGTGGGTCAGTGATTTAATCCCAAGGCACAATGAAAAAATGATCCGTAATTTGCTTAAAGAAATTGATTCAAAGATATCCGGCTTTGTACGCGGACAAATTACTGTGGCTTTTATGTTGGGAATTTTATACGCGCTGGCCCTTACTATTGCGGGTTTGAATTACGGCTTTTTGATTGGTTTAAGTGCGGGGGTTTTATCCATCATTCCGATGGTAGGCTCAACTTTAGGGCTTTTGGTCGGGATTATTGTCGCGTGGTTTCAGGCGGGAAGCTGGGACTATGTTGCTATTGTTGCGGCCATCTTCATCGTCGGGCAAATTATTGAGGGGAATATCCTCACTCCTAAATTAGTAGGAGATAGCGTGGGGCTTCATCCGCTTTGGGTGATTTTTGCGCTCATGGCAGGTGGGAGCTTGTTTGGCATTTTGGGCATGTTGTTGGCGGTGCCGGTTGCGGCTGTCATCGGTGTACTGACCAGCTTTGCCATTTTGCAATATAAGAACAGCCCGCTTTATAAAAAGCCTGTAAAGAAGGTTGCCAAAAAGAAGCTTAAGAAATGAGTGTATTGCAACAAATACCACTGGATTTAGGGAACCGGACGGCCTTGGGCCGGGATGACTTTCTGGTGTCTCCCAGCAACCAAGACGCGGTGGCGTGGATTGATCTATGGCCTGAATGGCCTGCCCCTTGTCTTGTTTTATACGGTCCGGTGGCAAGCGGTAAAACACATTTAGGCGCCGTTTGGGCGGAGCGTTCAAGCGCCATTTGTGTGCGGGCGTCTGAAATTAATGAGGAGATGATCCGCGATATTGCCGATATGAAGCATGATGTGATTATTGAGGATGCAGATGCGCTCATTGGAAACTTGCCGAGGGAAAAAGGCTTATTCCATCTTTATAATATTTTTAAGGAGGAGCAGCGTAGCTTTTTAATGACTTTACAAGAACCACCTGTCCGGCGGAGCTTTGCTTTGCCTGATCTGGCATCGCGTTTACGGGCCGCACCTAGCGTCGCGATACGTGAGCCGGATGAAACGCTTTTAAGCGCGGTATTACTCAAACTTTTTAGTGACAAACAAATTCGCGTAGGCGCAGATGCACTTCACTATATTTTGCCGCGTATTGAACGTTCCTTTGAGGCGGTCCGTGATCTGGTTGAAAAGGCGGATCAAAAAGCGATGATTGAGCAGCGTAAAATTTCAATTCCGCTTTTGCGTGAAATTCTTTAACGGTCTTGCTTTAATTTTGATGAATAATATCAATGAGCTGGTTTTGCTCTAACTTGATATCTTGCCATTTATTACACTCACATCTAATAATGCTTAATGTTGCAGGCGGGTAGGAAAAACCGAGCCTTTGGGTAGAGTTTGGAGTGAGCAGTATATGGGCCAGTTGATGAATGCCCGGATTATGCGCGATGAGCATGAGGTGATTTATTTCATCTTCCTGCTGTTGTATTTCATGGAGCAAATCACCGGTTGCGGCGTTGTAAAGCGCACCCAGAATTTCTGATTTTTTAATCTTTGCGCCGCCGGAACTTAAACCCTCGAGCGTTTCTTGTGTGCGCGCCGCACTGGAGCACAGCGCCAGATTAACCGGCGGTAAGCTGGATAAATGCTCTCCGACTTTGCGGGCTTGTGATATGCCGCGTTCACTTAATGGACGTTCATGATCGCTTAGATCAAATCTACCCGGAGAGTCCGCATGTCTTAAAAGGTAGAGTGTTTTGCTCATATCTGTACTTTTTTGATTTTGTCATCTTCAAGGGTGAGCATGATCTTTCCTGCCATGAGCGCCGCCGCATCTTTGCCAAAAATATCATAGCGCCAGCCTTTCATGATCGAACTGTTCGGGTTTTGTTTTAAAACCAGTTTTTCCAAATCCTTGGCGTTCGCGATGAGCTTTGGTGCGACATCGGCTTCGGCGCAATTAATTTTCAAAAGAAGCTTGAGCATCTCCAATGTGGCTGTTTTTTCTTTGGGAAAAGGTTTTTTGCCCTCGCGTGCGGGCCATGTATCTTTCGGCGTTTTTCTGGCCTTGGCAATGAGATCAAGCAAAAGCTTGCCTGTTGCTCCATTTGTAATGCCGCTGGGCAAGCTCCGGATTTGCTTTAACCCTTCAACATCGCGGGGCATATAGAGGGCGATATCGGCCAATGTGTCGTCTTTTAGGATATGACCGCGAGGAATATTTTTCTTGATTGCTTTTTCCTCGCGCCAATGGGCAAGAGCGCGCAATACGGCCAGAACCTCAGACTTATCACTACGTATTTTAATACGTTCCCATGCGTTTTCTGGCGGATTTTCATACGTATCCGGTGTGGTGAGTATTTCCATTTCTTCCTCAACCCAGTGAACGCGGTTTTTTGTCTCTAATTGTTTGTGAAGATTTTC
>JALEGH010000021.1 GCA_022763065.1 Alphaproteobacteria bacterium | reverse complement strand
GATCGCTCCGATCGCGATGGATGAAGGTCTTCGCTTCGCCATCCGTGAAGGTGGCCGCACCGTCGGTGCCGGCGTCGTCAGTAAGATTGTGGAGTAAGGTTAATTTAGGTATTTAAAAGGTAAAGACCATGGATGCACAAACAATTAGAATTCGCTTAAGAGCTTTTGATCACCGTATTTTAGATACGTCAACTGGCGAGATTGTGAATACGGCCAAGCGTACAGGTGCGGGTGTTCGTGGTCCTATACCATTACCGACACGTAAGGAACGCTTTACTGTATTGCGTTCTCCTCACGTGAATAAAAATTCAATGGAGCATTTTGAAATGAGAACGCATAAGCGTTTGATTGATATTGTTGATCCGACACCTCAAACTGTTGATGCGCTGATGAAGCTGGATTTGGCAGCAGGTGTGGATGTTGAAATTAAAATCGGGCAGGTCGCAGCCTAGCTTTTTTTGATGGCCTCAGGCGGGCAAGCCCGCTACGGCTGATATATTAAACTCTATGAGGGCGGATGTCCTCCTCTAGAAAGGAAAAAGAAAATGAGAACTGGAGTTATTGCACGTAAAGAAGGAATGACACGTATCTTCACCGAAGATGGTGTTCAGATTCCTGTGACTGTATTGAAGCTTGATGATTGTCAGGTTACAGCCGTGCGTGAGCAAGATAAGCACGGTTATAGTGCTGTGCAGCTTGGTGCTGGTAAGGCGAAAGTCAACCGCACATCAAAGGCGATGCGCGGTGTGTATGCTAAAGCGAAAGTGGAGCCGAAGAAAAAAGTTGCTGAGTTCAGAGTCTCTCCTGAAAACTTACTTGAAGTTGGGGCAGAACTCGTCGCGAACCACTTTGTTGAAGGTCAGTATGTTGATGTATGTGCGACATCAAAAGGTAAAGGTTTTGCCGGTGCGATGAAGCGTCATAATTTTGGCGGGATGCGTGCCACACACGGTGTGTCAGTTTCTCACCGTGCGCATGGTTCGACAGGTCAATGTCAGGATCCGGGTAAGGTTTTCAAGGGTAAGAAAATGGCCGGTCATATGGGTGCGGAGCGTGTAACTGTGCAAAGTCTCAAGGTGGCGGCGATTGATATGGATCAAAATTTGGTGCTCGTGAAGGGTGCTGTTCCGGGACCTAAATCAGGTTGGGTGTATATTACGGACGCGGTAAAGAAGGCGGCTCCTGAAGGGGTGCCTGTCCCGGCGGGTGTAAGGGAAGATGCAAAGTCAGAAGCTCCGGTAGAGGCAAAAGCGGATGATGCAGCTTCTGAAGCAACAGAAGATAAAGCGTAAAGCGAGTTAAGTAAAGCGAGTTAATAAGAAGGAAGAGACCGATGAAAGTCGCAGTCAAAACATTAGAAAATAAAGATGCTGGCGAAATCACTCTGGATAAGGATGTTTTCGGAACGGATGCACGCGGTGATGTTATTCATCAAATGGTCAAGTACCAATTGAATAAGCGTCAAGGCGGCAACCATAAAACACAGGAACGTCATGAGGTATCCGGTACGGGTAAGAAGCCTTTTGCACAAAAAGGTACAGGCCGTGCGCGTGCAGGTGATCTCAAGCGTAATATTGACCGTGGTGGTCAGGTGGCTCATGGCCCTAAAGTGCGCTCTCATGCAACGGAGCTTCCGCGCCGTGTGCGTCAAAATGCGATGAAGGCGGCTTTGTCTGTAAAGGCGAAAGAAGGCAAGCTTATCATTTTGGATGATGCGAAGGCTAAAGATCATAAGACAAAGCCGATGGCGGCTGCGATGTCAAGATTTGGCTTTGATTCCGCGCTTATTGTTGGCGGGCAGGAAATTGATGCAAATTTTGCACGTGCGACATCGAATTTGCCGATGGTTGATGTGTTGCCATCACAAGGTGCGAATGTATATGACATTATGCGTCGTGACACATTGATGTTGACGAAAGATGCCGTTGCGGATCTGACCAAAAGGTTGAAAGGATAAGAAGATGGCTGCGAAGAAGAAAGAAAAAGTTGAGCTGGCGGAATGGATGTATGAAATCATCCGTAATCCGGTTGTGACTGAAAAATCTACGATGGGTTCTGCTTATGGTCAGGTGACTTTCCGTGTGCCTTTGAGTGCAACGAAGCCGCGTATTAAAACAGCTGTTGAAACTCTTTTTAAAGTAGATGTCACAAACGTGAACACATCTGTTCAAAAGGGTAAGACAAAGCGTTTTAAGGGAATTAAGGCATTTAGAAGTGATACAAAAAAGGCGATTGTGACGCTAAAAGAAGGTCAAACAATTGATCTGGGATCAGGAGTGTAAATTTAAACCCGACACGCCGGAGGCGGGGTTGCGGGCTTA
The DNA here is from genome assembly GCA_022763065.1 of Alphaproteobacteria bacterium. GTDB lineage: Bacteria > Pseudomonadota > Alphaproteobacteria > Micavibrionales > Micavibrionaceae. The sequence continues at coordinate 47,434 of JALEGH010000021.1, read as the reverse complement.
AAAAGAGGAAAAGAAGATGGCACTGAAAAAATATAAACCAAATTCACCGGGAACGCGTCAGTTAGTGACGGTTGACCGTAGTGGCCTGCATAAGGGCGCGCCGGAAAAAACGCTTCTTGAAGGTAAGAAGAAAAACGGTGGACGCAATAACACAGGCCGTATCACATGTCGTCACAAGGGTGGTGGTCATAAACAAAAATACCGCGTGATTGATTGGAAGCGTAATAAATTTGGCGTTGAGGCAACTGTTCTACGTTTGGAGTATGATCCAAACCGTACAGCCTTTATTGCTTTGATTGAGTATGCGGATGGTGAAAAGGCTTACATCTTGGCGCCACAACGTCTTCAGGCTGGTGATAAAGTGATTGCGGATGAAAAGGCAGATATTAAGCCGGGTAACGCTATGCCGCTTAAAGGTATGCCGGTTGGTACAATTATTTATAACATTGAAATGAAGCCAGGCAAGGGCGGTCAGATGTGCCGTAGTGCCGGAACATATGCACAGCTTGTTGGCCGCGACCAAGGATATGCGCAAATTAAACTGGCCTCAGGTGAGCTTCGTAAGGTGCGTCAGGAATGTATTGCTTCTGTTGGGGCGGTATCAAATCCTGATCACATGAATACAAATATGGGTAAGGCGGGACGCAAGCGTTGGATGGGTGTTCGCCCAACTGTTCGCGGCGTTGTGATGAACCCGGTTGATCACCCGCATGGTGGTGGTGAGGGTAGAACATCTGGTGGACGTCATCCTGTGTCTTATTCGGGCGTGCCGACAAAAGGTTACAAAACACGTAAAAATAAATCGACTGATAAATATATTATCCGTCGTCGTAAGAAGAAGTAGAAAGCTTTAAGGAGTTATTGAGATGACACGTAGCGTTTGGAAAGGACCATTTATTGACCGTCACCTTTTGAAGAAGGTGGAGCAGGCAAAAGAAGGTACGATCAAGGGTGTGATCAAAACCTGGTCGCGTCGCTCGACGATTTTGCCGCAAATGGTGGGTCTGACTTTTGGTGTCCATAACGGAAATAAATTCATTCCTGTTTTGGTAACAGATAAAATGATCGGTCACAAATTGGGTGAATTTGCGCCAACGCGTACCTATCACGGTCATCAGGCAGATAAGAAAGCGAAGAAATAAGGAGAATTTTTAAACTTGTATTTATGAAACTCGACGGAGCGAAGCGACGGTTGACGGCTTCATAAATTAAGCGGGCTTAAAAAAGAAAAGGAATAGAGCAATGGGACAAAAAGCAAACGAAAGACGCGTCCGTGATAATGAAGCGATGGCAATGGCCAAGCATTTGCGTGGTTCTGCGCAGAAGCTAAATCTTGTTGCGCAAACGATCCGCGGTAAGGATGCCGGTAAAGCATTGATTGATTTGGAGTTTAATAATCGCCGTTTTTCCCAGGATGTGCGTAAGGTTTTGCAGTCTGCGATTTCTAATGCGGAAAATAATCATGGTCTGGATGTAGATCGTCTTTATGTGGCAGAAGCCTTTGTGGGTAAAGATATCATGATGAAGCGTTTCCGTGCCCGTGCGCGTGGGCGTGCTGCTAGGATATTAAAGCCTTTTAGCCGTATTACGATTGTTGTGCGCGAGCGCGAAGATGCAAATGCACCTAAGAAGGCTACGAAAAAGCCTCCTGTTGATGTGACAAAATCTTCTGCACCGAAAAAAGCAGAGGACAAGAAAAAGGAAACAAAAGCAGCGACAAAGAAGACAGCCAAGAAAGCTGCGAAGAAAGCGCCTGCTGCTAAAAAGACAACAAAGAAAACTGCAACCAAAAAAGCCGCTAAAAAAAGCGCGAAGAAAGATAAATAGGAGCACTTAAACAATGGGTCAGAAGGTTAATCCAATTGGTATACGCGTCGGCATCAACCGTACTTGGGATTCAAGATGGTTTGATGACCGGAACTATGCTGACAAGCTTGTTCAGGATCTTGAGTTGCGCAAATATGTGCAAGAAAAGCTGAAAGCTGCTGGTATTAGTAAAGTCGTGATTGAGCGCGCGGCTAAAAATACTCGTGTGACCGTATATACGGCGCGCCCGGGTGTGATTATCGGTAAAAAAGGTGCTGATATTGAGAAGCTTCGTCGTGAGTTGTCCAAGCGTGCGGGTAATGATGTTGCACTTAATATTGTAGAAATTCGCAAACCCGAGCTGGATGCACAATTGGCTGCGGAAGGTGTTTGTCAACAGTTGGAGCGTCGTGTGTCTTTCCGTCGTGCGATGAAACGTGCGGTACAGAACACACTTCGTCTAGGCGGTAAGGGTATTCGTATTAACGTGTCCGGTCGTTTGGGCGGTGCGGATATTGCGCGGACGGAGTGGTATCGTGAGGGCCGTGTGCCGCTTCACACATTGCGTGCTGACCTTGATTATGGTTTTGCGGAAGCTTTGACAACTTATGGAATTATTGGTGTGAAAGTTTGGATCTATAAGGGTGATGTGATGGAGCATGATCCAATGGCGCGTGATAAGCGTCTGCAAGATAGCCAAGGTGGTGCACCGAGGGGATAAGAGGAAATTTTAAACCCGACGGAGCGAAGCGACGGTTGCGGGCTTAAATAGAAAAGTTAATTTTATTGACATAATTTATTTTAATGGTATAAGACGATGTTACAACCAAAGAAGACAAAATTTAGAAAAGCGCATAAGGGTCGTATTCACGGGAATGCGAAGGGTGGCACGACGTTGAACTTCGGATCTGTAGGGCTGAAAGCCTTGAGTCCGAACCGGATTACAGCGCGTCAAATTGAAGCGGCACGTCGGGCGATTACCCGTCATATTCGTCGTCAGGGGAAGGTCTTTATCCGTATTTTCCCTGATGTGCCGGTTTCTAAGAAACCTTTGGAAGTACGTCAAGGTAAGGGTAAGGGCTCTGTTGAATACTGGGCAGCTCGCGTGAAGCCCGGTCGTATTATGTTTGAGCTTGATGGGGTGGAACCGAAATTGGCACGCGAAGCATTGGGTTTGGCGGCAGAGAAATTGCCAATTCAAACAAAGATTGTGACACGTATTGGAGAATAGAATAGTCGTAGGCGCGGAGAGAAAGAAATGAAGATGGAAGAACTAAAAGGAAAATCGTTCGATGAGCTAAGTAAAATGCTTTTGGATATGCGTAAGGAGCAGTTCAATTTGCGTTTTCAGCATTCTGGTGGGCAATTAGAAAATGTATCACAACTTCGTAAGGTGCGTCGTGATATTGCTCGTGTAAAGACAATGAAACAACAAAAGCAAGCTGAGGAAGCGGCTTAGATTTTAAGGAGAAATTTTAAATGCCACGTCGTGTTTTAGAAGGAAAAGTTGTAAGCGATAAAACAGACAAGACCATTACGGTTTTGGTTGAGCGTCGCTTTATGCATCCTAAATATAAAAAATATATTAAGCGTTCTACACGTTATGCGGCGCATGATGAAGCGAATGCGCATAAAGAAGGTGATTTTGTTCAGATTATTGAATGTGCGCCGATTTCAAAGAAAAAGCGTTGGACTGTTGTAGAGGGTGGAGAGCAGACAAAGACGGTTGTGAAGAAGCCTGCTGAGAAGAAAGAAGAAAAACCAAAGGCTGTTGCGGCAAAGACTGAAGCTAAGAAAGCTCCGGCGAAAAAGGCTGCTGCTAAAAAGACAGTAAAGAAAACAGCGAAAAAGGCTGCTAAGAAAGCGGCGAAGAAAAAGGACTAGTACGATGATTCAAATGCAATCGAATATGGAAGTTGCTGATAACTCAGGTGCACGCCGGGTGGAGTGCATTAAGGTTTTGGGTGGTTCACACCGCCGTACTGCCAATATCGGTGATGTTGTTGTTGTGTCTGTGAAAGAGGCTATTCCGCGTGGTCGTGTTAAAAAGGGTGCGGTTCACAAGGCTGTGATTGTACGCTCCCGTCATGGTTTAAATCGTCAGAGTGGTGAAAAAATCCGTTTTGATGGTAATGCATGTGTGTTGATCAATAATAATGGTGAGCCGCTTGGAACACGTATTTTTGGGCCAGTAACACGTGAGTTGCGTGGTAAGGGATACATGAAAATTATTTCTCTTGCGGGAGAGGTGTTATAGGAATTCATTTTTAAACTTGAACGGAGCGAAGCGACGATTTGAGCGCTTGAAATTAAGGATATATCAAACTCGACGGAACGAAGTGACGGTTGCAGGATTGATAAAAAATGAGGAATGAAAATGACGAACGTTAAGATGAAAATTAAAAAAGGCGATACAGTCATCGTCAACACAGGAAAAGATAAAGGAAAAAAAGGTGAGGTTTTGAAGACTATACCTACTAAGTCTCGTGTGTTGGTGAAGGGTGTAAATGTTGTGAAAAAGCATCAAAAGCCGACGCAGTTTAACCCTGGTGGTATCGTTGAAAAAGAATTGTCCATTCATGTGTCAAACGTATCTTTGGCAGATCCCAAGACTGGCGAGGCGACACGTATTGGATATAAAACATTGAAGAGCGGTAACAAGGTTAGAGTTGCTAAAAAATCCGGCGAAACAATAGATAGTAAATAAGAAGGTTATTAGGTTACTTAAGGGAATAGAACGATGAGTGCACAACCAAAGACAATGCCGCGTTTTAAAGAGCGCTACGAAAGAGAAATTCGTAAGAAGATACAAGAGAAATTCGGTATCGAGAACGAGATGGCTGTTCCAAAGTTGGAAAAAATTGTCATTAATATGGGAGTTACTGATGCGACAACTGATCGTAAAGCAGTTGAGAATGCTGCTGCAGATTTAGCGTTAATTGCAGGCCAAAAGCCGGTCATTACCAAGGCGAAGAAATCTAACGCTTCGTTTAAAATCCGTGAAGGTATGGATCTTGGATGTAAGGTTACTCTACGCAAGGATCAGATGTACGAATTTTTGGATCGTTTGGTGACTATTACTTTGCCTCGTGTTCGTGACTTCCGTGGTATTAACGGCAAGAGCTTCGATGGTAAAGGTAACTACGCCATGGGTATTAAAGAGCATATTGTGTTTCCTGAGATTGACTACGACAAGGTCGATAAAATTAGAGGGATGGATATTATTATTTGTACAACGGCAGCAAATGACGAGCAGGCTAAAGAGCTTCTTCGTGAATTTGATATGCCATTTAAGAATTAATTGATTAAGGAGAAACTTTAAACCCGACGGAGCGGGATTGTTAAACTTGACGGAACGAATTGACGGATGAAGGCTTAACAAAAACGAGACGGTTGCGGGCTTAAATAAAAAAGGAGAAAGACTAAAGCTATGGCAAAAGTCAGTGCAAAAGAAAGAGATCTAAAGCGTCGCAGATTGGTTAAAAGTAAGGCCAAGAAGCGTGCCGCTTTGAAGACGAAAATTATGGACAAGAATGTTGGTATGGAGGAGCGTTTTGCAGCTGTTCTTGCTTTGGCAGAAATGCCTAAGAATTCGGCAAAAATTCGCGAGCGTAACCGTTGTGCTCTAACAGGTCGTCCACGTAGTTTTCACCGTAAGTTTAAACTTTCCCGTATTGCTATTCGGGAGTTGGCTTCGCGTGGTGAGTTGCCTGGTGTGACGAAGTCAAGTTGGTAATAGAGGGATTTTTTAAACCCAACGGAGCAGGAAGTGCTGTGTTGTGGGCTTAAAAAAAAGGAATTTTAGGAGGATATAAAACATGTCAATGAGTGATCCTTTAGGAGATATGTTAACGCGTATTCGCAATGGCCAAGCGGTTCAAAAAGAAACGATTGCTTGCCCTTGGTCTCGCTTCCGTGAATCTGTTTGTCAGGTTTTGCAGGATGAAGGCTTTATACGTGGTTATAAAATGCAGGATTTGGAAGGTAACAAGAAGGATTTGGTGATTGAGCTTAAGTATGTCGAAGGTGCGCCGGTGATCCGTGAGCTGAAACGTGTTTCAAAGCCGGGTCGTCGTGTTTATACAAAAGTTCAGGACTTACAGCCGTTTCACAATGGCTTGGGTGTGACGGTTGTGTCAACGCCGCGCGGTGTGATGACCGACCATAGTGCACGTAGTGCCAATGTCGGCGGTGAGGTATTGTGCCAAGTTTATTAAGGTAATATTTTTTTAACTCGACACGGCGATAGCCGGGGTTGCGGGCTTAAAAAGAAAAGGAAAAATTTTAAACCCGACACATTGCGAAGCAATGGGGCTGCGGGCTTAAAAAAGAGAGAAGGAAAAGACGATGTCACGTATTGGAAATAAACCAGTTGAAATCCCGGAAGGGGTGAGCGTCGATGTAAATGGACAAGATGTAAAAGCCAAGGGTGCCAAAGGCGAGCTTGAGCTTCGTGTGCATGACGATGTGTCTGTGAAAATGGAAGACGGTAAAGTTGTTCTTGCGCCACGTTCACAGTCTTTGAAGGCTAAGAAATTGTGGCCAACGATGCGTACGCTTGTTTACAACATTGTTGTTGGTGTGACTGAAGGTTACAGCAAGAGCCTTGAAATTAAAGGGGTTGGTTACCGTGCCAATATGCAAGGTAATACACTTGTTATGCAGCTCGGATTTTCGCATGAGGTGCGTTACGACGTTCCGGCGGATGTGCAGGTCAGTGTTGAGGACCAAACAAAAGTTAACGTAAGTGGCATTGATAAACAGCTTGTTGGTCAGGTGGCTGCCAAGATTCGTGGATTTAAGCCGCCTGAGCCTTATAAAGGTAAGGGTATTAAATACAGTGACGAATATGTGATGCGTAAAGAAGGTAAGAAGAAGTAAGAAAAAATTTTAAATCCAGTCTTATGAAACTCGACGGAGCGAAGCGACGGTTGACGGCTTCATAAGTAAAGTGGGCTTAAAACGAATAAGGAATAAAAAATGACACAGAAAAGAATGATACCATCAGCCAGACGTAAAGCCGGAAACCGAGCAAAGTTGCGTCGCGTGAATATCGAACAAAATCCAAATAGGGAAGTTCGTCCGCGTTTGTCTGTGCACCGGACAAATAAGCATATCTCTGTTCAGGTTATTGATGATGTGAAAGGTCAGACATTGGCGGCGGCCTCCAGTCTTGATAAAGACTTGGGTTTGAAAGCTGGACATAATGTTGATGCGGCCACAAAGGTTGGTACGTTGATTGCCGAGCGTGCGAAAGCTGCCGGTGTTTCGAAGGTACAGTTTGACCGTGGACCTTATTTGTATCATGGCCGTGTGAAGGCTGTGGCCGAAGGTGCACGCGAAGGTGGATTGGAGTTTTAAACCCGACGGAGCGAAGCGACGGTTGCGGGCTTAAAAAGAGAAGAAATTTTAATAGAGCTATTTAAAAACTAAGGAATAAAGAAATGTCGAACCCAAATGATCCAAAGTTCAGTCGTGAAGAACGCGAAGAGCCAGAATTCGTTGAAAAACTGGTTGCTGTGAATCGTGTTGCCAAAGTGGTAAAAGGGGGGCGCCGTTTTGGGTTTGCTGCTCTTATGGTTGTTGGTGATGGGAAAGGTCGCGTTGGAACGGGGCATGCGAAAGCGAAAGAGGTTCCAGATGCGATCCGTAAGGCAACTGATCAGGCCAAGCGTAAAATGATCCGTGTTCCGCTTCGTGAGGGGCGTACCATTCATCATGATGTGAAAGGAACTTCAGGCGCGGGGAAAGTTATTCTTCGTTCTGCTCCAGGAGGTACCGGGGTGATTGCCGGTGGTCCGATGCGTGCGGTGTTTGACTGTTTGGGTATTCAGGATGTTGTAGCAAAAGCGGTTGGCTCGTCCAACCCTTATAACATGGTCAATGCGACTTTTGAGGCTTTGAAAAACATGGAAAGCCCGCGTCAGGTCGCCAATCGTCGTGGTAAAAAAGTCGGTGATATTGTAGCAGCACGTGAAGCTTCTTCAGGTTCAAGTGCAAAGGTTGCCGAAGAAAAAGCGCAAGCATAAATTAAGATAATTTGAGGAATTAAGACAATGGCAGAGACAAAAAAAACAGCGAAAAAGGCACCTGCTAAAAAAGCCCCAGCTAAGAAAACAGGCGCCAAAACAGTAACAGTGCGTCAAATTGGCTCTCCTATTGGGCGTGAGGCGTCTCAGCGTGCGACGCTTGTGGGGCTTGGTTTGAATAAAATTGGCCGTACAAAGACTTTAGAAGATACGCCGAGCGTGCAGGGCATGATCCGCAAGGTTCGCCATTTGGTCGAAGTTGTAGACGCGGCATAGAAAAATTCTTGGAAAAGGAATAAGAAAATGAAACTTAACGAATTACAGCCCAAAGAAGGGGCAATCCAGAATTCCAAGCGTGTTGGGCGTGGAATTGGATCTGGTAAGGGCAAGACTTGTGGCGTTGGTCAAAAGGGTCAGAAGTCTCGCTCTGGTGTGGCGATCAAAGGTTTTGAAGGTGGTCAAATGCCGCTTTATCAACGTTTACCAAAGCGTGGGTTTAATAATATTTTTGGTAAAAAATATGTGACCTTGTCTTTGGCGCGTTTGCAAAATGCCATTGATAAGAAAATGATTGATGCGAAGAAGCCAATTACCGAAGAGCTTTTGGTTGAAGCAAAGGTTATTAAGAGCAAGAAAGATGGTGTGCGTTTGCTTGCAACGGGTGAGTTGAAAACCAAAGTTGAACTAGCTCTTTCAGGTGCTTCCAAAGCGGCAAAAGAAGCTGTTGAGAAGGCCGGCGGTAAGCTCGACATTATTGAAGTGAAAGAAGCTGGACCAAAGAACAAAAAGCCTAGTAAGAAATCTAAGAAATAGTTTCTACAAGTTTCGCGAAACCAAGACAGAAAAAAGGCCCGATTTAACACGGGCCTTTTGTTATTTTGGAACTCGAATGTTTTACTACGCTGCTTTAGACGATATTAGCGCTGTCGGATTTTGAATTTCCAATGTCCTTGTAGGAAACGGGATGCTAATTCCATCTTTATCCAGTTGTTCCTTGATGGCTTTGGTCAGGTCCCATTGAACGCCGAAAAAGTCTTCAGTTTTTGTCCAGATGCGCACAGTAAGGTCAACTGATGATGCTCCCATTGCACCGACAACGATAATGGGTTCTTTTCCCGCAGTTTTGATTAAGCGTTTTTCTTTTTTTAAAACTTTTTGAATGGTTTTGAAAGCTTTATCAATATCGTCATTGTAGCTAATGCCAACGATAATATCCTGACGGCGTTGTTTGTTGCGGGAGTAATTGGTGATTTCCGTCCCCCAGATAGAGCTGTTAGGGGCAAACACATATTTGTTGTCAACGGTGTTGAGCTCTGTCCCGAACAGGCCAAGGGTTGATACTGTGCCGCCAACGGAACCAAACTCGATATAATCTCCGACTTTAAAAGGGCGCAATATAAGTAGCATTGTTCCTGCGGCGACATTGCTTAAAGTTCCCTGAAGGGCCAAACCAATCGCCAGACCTGCGGCACCCAAAACGGCAAGCAAACTGGCAGTTTCAACGCCGAACTGCCCGAGAACTGCGACAAATGCAACGGCAAGTACAGTATATTTTGCCAACCCTCCCAAAAAGGAAGATATGGTTTTATCCAGCTTTTTGATATTAACAATACGGCGTCTCAGCCACCCGCCGATGACCCATCCGGCAATCATGATGAGGGCGGCGCTCAAAACCCGCATGCCCCACATAATGCCAAGCTCCATCATTCCATTAAGTTCTACTTCCATTATATGTCTCCATTTCTTGCAGTTATTTGTCTTTCGTCTTTATAGGGTATGGATGTAGAAATACCACCAAAAATTTATTGACATAAGGTGAGTCTATGTCTAGGTTTTTCTCCATGACAATATCAGCAAAATTTTATACCTATCCATTGAAAAGTGCTCAGGCTATTGAGTTAAGTCCAGAAGATATTTTTCTGTTAGAGCGTGGAATGCCCTATGACCGTGAATGGATGCTTGTAGATAATCAAACGGGTCAATTTTTATCACAGCGAAATGCCAAAATTGGTGAACGTAAATTTTTGACAGGATCGCGCTTGGCAGGGTTAAATATTGAGGTATCAGATGGGGGTGAGACGTTGGTTGTTCGTACAGGACAAACAGGGCCTATATCTTTTTCTGGGAAAGTTGATGAAAGTAAGGTTATTGATGTGAGTGTGCATGGTGACCAAATGCAAGCTGTTGATATGGGGGAGGGAGCGGCTCAGTATTTTTCTTACTATCTTGATTACCCTTGTCGCTTGACTAGAAGTGCCGGAGGGTTATTAGGGGAAGAAAGGCCGTTAGAGCAAACAGGTGAGAAGGCCAGATATGATTTCGCTGATGGAGCGCCTTTGTTGATTACGAACAGAAACTCTTGGGAAGATATTAAGAGTAGTGCTTCAAATGTAGGGGAGACTGATGTTGATCGTTTCCGGGGTAATATTGTTTTAGAAGCCGAACCTTTTCTTGAAGATAAAATCAAGCGAATTCGGATTGGTGATGCCGAAATTGAACTTTTATGGCCTTGTGCGCGTTGTCCTATTCCAAATTTTGATCAAAAGACAGGGGAAAGAAAAGGGAAGGTGACACAGGCGCTTATGACTGCAGGAAGACGTTCTCAGGCCGAAGATGCAAGGAATTCAAAGAATTTCTTTGGGTGGAACGCTGTTGTCAGAAAAGAAGGATCTTTAGGCAACGGTCAGGTTGAAGTGCTTGAGTATAGATCAGATCTTCATCCTGACTTAAAAGGTGTGACGCGTACGCACCCTTCGTTGAAATTGTCCTAAATTTGTTGCTGTTTAATCAAACGGGTTTTTACTGGTACGGGTGAGGAGGCGGATGGGGATACCTTCTAATCCGAAATCTTCACGCAGGGCGTTCATGAGGTAGCGTTTGTAGCTGTCTGGCAGTTGCTTGGGGCGCGAAAGCCAGAGCGAAAATGTCGGTGGGCGGATATTAATCTGGGTAATATATTTGAGGCGGTTGGAGCGTCCCTCGCATAAGGGTGCGGGGTGTTGTGACTCTCTAGCCGCAAGCCATTTGTTCATTTTTGCGGTTCCCACACGTTTATTCCACAGCGCATAGACATCTAAAACGCGCTGCATGAGAAGGCCCAGATTTCGTTTGTTAAGCGCAGATATACTAACAGATGGAACGTTGCGTACCTGCCCTAAAGAGGTCTCCAATTTATAATTAATTTGCGCCAGCGCTTCTTTTTTGGCCTCTTCCCCTTCAATTAAATCCCATTTATTGACAGCCAGGACGAGCGCACGGCCTTCAGACAAAATATGGTCAGCGATTTGTAAATCCTGTTTGTCTAAAATATGTTGCGCGTCAATGACAAGGATGACGACTTGCGCTAAGCGGATCGCACGTAAAGAATCATCTACTGACATTTTCTCTATGTCGTCTGTGAGTTTTGCTTTTCGCCGCATGCCTGCCGTGTCAACAAGGCGCATTTTGCGCTCTTTAAATTCCCAGTGGGCAGTGACGGCATCTCTGGTGATGCCCGCCTCAGGTCCGGTCATGGATCGGTGTTCTTTCAAAAGAGCATTGAGGAGTGTGGACTTCCCGACATTGGGCCGTCCGACAATCGCAATTTTAATAGGTTTTTCCGCGTTTTCGTTGATCTCCAGTTCGGCGAAATCAAAATCTTCACGTCCCTCCAGCGTATCCAGCTCATCCATCGGGATAAGGGGAGCTTGTTCCTCTTCTTGCTCTGATTCTTCGTCAAAGAAATAAGGTTCAAACGCATGATAGAGGTCTTCGATACCGTGATTATGCGCCGCCGAGATCGGGATGGGTGTCCCCAGCCCTAAAGAGTGCGCTTCGGCGATACCGTTTAGCGCGGCGCTCTCATTTTCACATTTATTGACCGTAACCACGACGGGCTTATTTTGTTTGCGCAGCCACCGTGCAAAATGTTCGTCGGTGGGGGTAAGGCCGGCTCTGCCGTCAATCATAAACAGGACCGCGTCCGCCTGTTTTAATCCTTCTTCTGTTTGCTTGCGCATGCGTCCTTCGATAGAAGAGGTATCCGTGTCATCTTCTAATCCGGCGGTATCAATGATGCGGATTTTTTGATCCAGCAGATAGGCTTCGGCTTCCCGCCAGTCACGTGTGACACCGGGTGTATCATCCACGATGGCCAGTTGCTTTTTGGCCAGCCGGTTAAACAATGTGGATTTCCCGACATTGGGTCGGCCAATAATGGCGAGGGTAAAAATTTTGTTGGAATTGCTCATTGGTTTTGCCAGTTGTCACATTGCGCTAGCGATAGGCCGCAAGGGTGCCACCCTCATCCAGTAAATAGAGCGCGCCTTGTGCAATTGTTGGCGCTAAACGGATATGGCGGCCCGTATCAATGCGCAACTGTTCTGCGCCGTTAGCGGGGTCGAGCGCTAAAATATCGCCGTGATTACCGATGAGCAAAAGCTGGTTATTGGCCATAAGCGGACCGGTCCAGTGAATGAGGCCCTTTTTGCTTTCTGGTTTTTTGTATCTTTGGACTTCCTGTACCCAGATGATTTGCCCGCTTCTGATATCAAGCGCATAAAGTTTGTAATCTGTGGAAAGGACAAAAACGCTATTACCTGAAACCCAAGGTGTTTCGGCGCTGCTGATAGTCTGTTGCCAGAGCCTGTTGCCGTTACGCTTATCTAGCGCAATCATCTTATTACCGTAGCTCACAGCCAGTGCCACATCACCGTAAATAACAGGAAGGCCACGTATGTCGGATAGCCCGCCCATGCCAGTGAAGCGCAAGGTGTTGGCTAGGTTATCGCTCCATATGACCGAACCATTTTGAACCTGAAGAGCGATGAGATCGCCAGAAGCAAAACCGGCAATTACCATGTCATCATCAACAGCAGGGCTGGCGGCACCTAAAAGTCCTGTGGTTTCGCCAACGCCTTCATATTCCCACAAAATTTTACCGCTACGCGCATCAAGGGCGACGACATTATTATTCATACAACTCACAAAAACGCGGCCGTTATGGATGGTCGGCGCGGCGCGGGATGGAGCGCTTATATCGGTGCGCCAGTAAATTTCTCCATTTTTGGGATTGAGCGCCAAAATTTCATTATAGCCGGAGGTGGCATACAAGATTCCACCGCCATAGGCCAGACCGCCTGCGATCACTTCTTCTTTTTCGACTTTGTGTGAAATATCTGCGCGCCAGAACTCTTTTCCTGTTTGGGTGTGGAAGGCGCTGACGCGGTGATCACTATCGAGCGTAAAGACAGCGCCGTCCGCGATAACGGGTTGAGCGTTCAAAGGAAGGTTGGAGCTGCTACCATCACCGATATCGGCTGACCAGATGCGCTCCAGATTGATAATCTCACCAAGTTCGAGATTTTGCATCACATGATGCGCGTAACCGCCCGCTTGTGGCCAGTCCTTGTTATGGGTGACGGGAGGAATTTCTATTTGCGCGGCATTGGCGCTTGCGGAGGGTTGGAGCTCTTGCTGCAAATCCAGAATGGAAATTCGCTCTCCGGGTAATCTGGCCTTTTCCGGTTCGCTGTTGAAGTAAGAACATCCGGAAATAAGCAATGCAGATATGAAACCGGTTAATATCAGTAAAATACGCATTATTTTTTGTCCTTGCTGGATGAAGGTGAAGATGAAGAGCCGAGTTTATGTTCGTAAACGGATTTTAGTGCGCTTGCGCGTTGTTTTAAGGAAGCTGGAATGAGTGCCTCTTTGTCAAATTTTTGCAGCAAGGAAATGGCTTCTTGCAAATTCTCGTTATGATGTGCCTCAATCAGGGCAGCTTCTAACCGTGCATGCCAGATCCACGGGCTTTTCTCATTGCTCAAGACTGGTAGCAAAATGTTGGTATCCGATTTTTCACTGTTGCGGACAAACAGGACGCGGGCAAGGTCACGTATATCTTTATGAGTTCTTTTATTTGCGGCTACGGATTTATAAATTTCTGCGGCTTGGGTCGTTTTGCCCTCTTCAACCATCAAACGGGCGAGATTGAGTTGTGCGATGGTTTCGTGGTTATTGCGGGTGTCTTCGCTAAAGCTTTGCAGCGCTGTTTCGGGTGTCTCACTATCTAAAGCGCTGAGCAAGCCGCCGGTCTGGGCTGCATTTTGGGCTGTATTCCAGTTGCTGAAGCCTGTGAAACCGGCTGTTCCCAAAATAAGCGCGGCCAAGCCTGCTATGATAGGTGTTTGATATTCTTGCCAAATTTTGGCCAGCTTTTCCTGTTGGAGCGCTTCGTCAACTTCTTGAAATATATCTGACATAATAAAAACCTTTATTTTTAATGTTGTTTCTGTTTATCATCAATTTAGAAATATTGGAAAAAAAAATGGCCGTTTCCGGCCAAAAATAGGGTATAATATGGGTTAGTGAGTATGAAAACTTCAAATAAACGTAATGTCAGCTTTTCGCGTTCGGAATTTGATGCCTTGTTCGGGCTCTATTCTTTGAATGTCGTGAATAATCTCTTCCGTGATTATGCGGTCACTCACATTGGTAAGGGGTTTTTTGTGTCCTTTCATCGCGATGCCAAGCAACCTCCTTTGATAACCTTTGAAAAACAGTCTCTTGGGCCTGATAATTATCTTTATATTGCTTCTATGACCGGAGCGCAGGGGCAGGTAGTTGAAGCGGTGCGCAGCCAGAAATTCGACAAATTCCTGAAAGAGGTCCGTGATAAAATAGAAATATTACGCCAAACCCACCAAAATAAGCCTGCAAACGTTTTCGCGTTAAATCGTTAATTTTGAGCGTTTGAAATCTCTGCCCTTTATCCTTATTTGAAACTTCTGTAACATGCCTTGCGAATAATTAATGTTGTCGCAAAAGGAAGGTTTGATGCATGTCTAAAATTAAAGTTCAAAATCCGGTTGTTGAAATTGACGGTGATGAAATGACCCGCATTATCTGGGCCATGATCAAGGAGCGTTTTATTACGCCGTTTTTGGATATTGATCTGAAATATTTTGACCTTTCCATTCAAAACCGTGATGCGACAGATGATCAGGTGACCATTGATGCGGCCAACGCGATCAAGGCGCATGGCGTGGGTGTCAAATGTGCGACCATCACGCCGGATGAGGCGCGGGTGGAAGAATTTTCTTTGAAGAAAATGTGGCGCTCCCCTAACGGAACGATACGTAACATATTGGGCGGGACGGTGTTTCGCGAGCCTATTGTGATTGGCAATATCCCGAAATATGTTCCCGGGTGGGAAGAGCCGATGGTGATCGGCCGTCATGCTTTTGGCGATCAATATAGGGCGACTGATGTTAAGATTGATCAGGCCGGTACATTAAAGATGGTGTTTGAGCCGAGCGACGGCAGCGCAGCGCAAAGCTGGGATGTGTTTGAATTTGACGGCCCCGGCGTAGCGATGAGCATGTATAATTTGGAAGAATCTATCAAGGGCTTTGCCAGAGCTTGTTTCAATTATGGTCTGGCGCGGAACTACCCAGTTTATCTTTCCACCAAGAACACGATCATGAAACAATATGATGGGAAGTTTATGGAGGTTTTTCAGGCCGTTTATGATTCTGAGTTCAGATCAGAGTTTGAAAAGAAAAAGCTATGGTATGAGCACCGCTTGATTGATGACATGGTGGCTTTTGCCATTAAGTCCAAGGGCGGATTTGTCTGGGCCTGTAAAAACTATGACGGGGATGTGCAATCTGATGTGGTGGCGCAGGGTTTTGGCTCGCTAGGGCTTATGACTTCCGTTTTGTTGACGCCCGATGGGAAGACGGTGGAAGCCGAAGCCGCGCACGGTACGGTGACACGCCATTACCGAGAGCATCAAAAGGGGAACACAACCTCTACCAATCCAATCGCTTCTATTTTTGCATGGACGCGGGGGCTGCAATATCGCGGGAAATTTGATGACACGCCGGATGTAGTTGATTTTGCGCTCGCGCTTGAGAATGCCTGTATTGAAACGGTGGAGCAAGGACACATGACCAAAGATCTAGCCCTTTTGGTCGGAGAAGGGCAGGAGTTCTTGACAACGACAGCCTTCATGGACAAGGTGGAGCAGAATTTCAAGGTGGCTTTAAAGTAAATAGTAATATGGTTTTTGTGATGCGTGTTCTCTTTTTATTTGTGGCGTTGACTTTTGTTGTTTGTCCGTCGGCTTTGGCCAAAAAAGTCTACAACAGGGACTATATTGGTGAGCTGATTATTCACAAGGCTGTGTTTGAGGATACGTTGATCCATTTGGCGCGGGGGAATGCGCTGGGCTTTGTGGAGTTGCGTGCGGCTAATCCGACACTTGATCCGTGGATACCGGGTGCGGGTGCGCGCATTACCTTGCCGACGCAGCATATATTGCCTGAAGCACCGCGCGAGGGGCTGGTCATTAATTTGGCGGAGATGCGGGTTTTCTACTTCAAAACACCGGGCGAGGCGCCACTGACTTTTCCTATTAGCATCGGGCGTGAAGGGCTTCAAACGCCAACTGGTACGACCAAAATTGTGCGTAAGAAGGCAGGGCCGACTTGGCGTCCGACGGAGCGCATGAAAAAAGAAGATCCCGAATTGCCTGATGTGGTGCCGCCGGGGCCTGATAATCCGCTTGGCACTCATGCGCTTTATCTGGGCTGGCCGCAATATGCGCTGCATGGCACCAATAAGCCCTACGGGATTGGCCGCCGTGTGAGTAGCGGGTGTATTCGTCTTTACCCCGAACATATCAAGGAGCTTTTCCCTTTAGTGCCAGTGGGAACAAAAGTTAGCGTTGTTGATCAGCCAGTGAAGGTGGGATGGATTGGCCAGCAAATGTATGTGGAGGTGCACCCGACACAAGATCAGGCCATTAAAATTGAAGAAGACGGTGTTTTGGAATCTTACGAGATTACGACGCAGGATATGAAGCGGATTACGGCCAAAGCAGGCGTTCATGCGGATAAGATTAATTGGGCGATTGTACGCCGCGCGGTACAGGAACATCGCGGGTTTCCGATCGCCGTGCTGGATATAGCGCGCAATCCTGGGCGTCGTGCGCAAAGTGAATTAGATAAAATGCTAGATCAGGCAGGAGCAAAGGATAAAGAAATCGCGCAGATTAAAAACCCTCCTGTAGAGGAATTGGCGCAGGCGGAACCAGAAGTAAAAGCTCCGGTTTCACAAGGTAGGCGCAAATCGATATCGGAATTTTTTACCGAAGCGGAAATTAAGTCTCCCGACTTCAACGATTAGAAGTTATTGGATGATGACATATATGAGGGCGAATAGGCTGGGCAGAAGTAAAGGACAAAATAGCAAGGTTTTACGCCAGTCAGCCTGAATAAAGACAGAGATAAATCCCAAGACAATCGCTCCCAACCAAACCAACACGGTTTTTTCGGTCAGCTCCCTGCCAAAGTTGTTGGCGATCGTGTCCGAAGATAGCATTCCGCCCATGATCATTAAATTAACGCTAAAGGCGTAAAGTAATCCTCCTAGCAAAGAAAGTGTGACCAATATAATCAATCGGAAAAAGATTTGCTTCATAGCTGTTTCCTTAAGTTTTATGTCTCTTGCCATTATATCAGAAAATAGCGCCACTAAAAAAGGCTGCCTGAATATCAAGCAGCCTTTTTAAATTTTATAACGAATGAACGCTTGGTATTATTATTTAACCTGACGTCTTTCGAATACTGGCTGAGCGCTGCGCACTACTGGAGCAGGAGCCTGAGAAGACCCGATTGTACGCTCTTCAGCATATGGAGCTTGTGTCATTGTACCATCAAGATCAGCTTCGGCAGAACCTGGGGCTGAAGAAGTACAAGCGCCAAGAGCGGCAACTGAACCAAGCATCAAAACAGAAGTTAGTAGTTTTTTCATTTTAACATCCTCTTTGTTAGATTAGAGTTATAGTTTAACGACAGGGAAGCTATCCCTAGCTTTTTACTTATCAATAGCTTTCCCCATCGGGAAAAACCATATCCCTTATACAACAGAGTATTTCCATTGATAAGTAGTTTTTTATAAATTTTTTGAAGTTTTTCAATAGTTTTTATCAGTTTTTTCAAAAAAGACGGTGGGAAGTACCGTTCCCGCGTGGTGGCAAATTTTGTTAATGTAAGGGTAGACAAGGCTTTACAGGCCATTTTTATGAACTTTGGTAAAGTAGGAATCAATACTTGCACTTAGGGCTGCGGCGATGCGTTGTTGATAATCACGGGTTGCCAGCAATTTGGCCTCGCTTCTGTTAGACATAAATCCTATTTCGACCAGAACGGACGGAATATCGGGGGCTTTCAGAACCGCAAATCCGGCGTAGCGGTGGGGTTTTTCGAGGATACGAATGCCTTTTTTGCGCATGTGATCCACGACGGTGTTGGCGAAGAATTTCGATTGGTTCATGGTATCGCGCATGGCCAGATCAATGAGGATATTGGCGACATCCTTATCTTCATGGGACAGATCAACACCTGCAATGAGATCGGCTTGATTCTCACGTGCCGCCAGTTTGGCGGTCTGAGCATCTGATGCTTTGTTAGATAGTGTGTAGATTGAAGCACCACGCACATTGGGTTTATCAATCGAATCGGCATGCAAGGAGATAAATAGGTCAGCTTCTAATTGTCTGGCAATCGAAACACGTCTGTAGAGTTTGAGGTATTTATCTGTGGTGCGGGTGAGTTTGGCACGGTAGCGCCCTGTAGCGATGAGCTTTCTTTGGAGCTCTTTTGCTGCGGCGAGCGCAATATGTTTTTCATAAGACTTATTGGCTCCGATAGCGCCCGGATCGGCACCGCCATGTCCCGGATCAATAACGATGAGCGGTTTATATAAGGGGGTTTGAGGTGCGCTGGTTTCCGTATTGAAATGACCCGCTTTGAAATTTGCAGGCACCGCGGGTTTTTGGGTGGGAATAACCATCTGGGGGGCAGGAATAGAGGAAGGATCAAATAGTTTATTCTGCGCTGTACTGGCCAACACATCTTCCAGATTTTTACTTTTCAGGTTATGGCTGGAGGCTGATGAGGTGGGGGCGGGAGATGCCCCACTATGAGCGCGCAAAGTGCCAAAATGTTTGGACTTGGCGTGCGCGAATTCGCTTGCAGAAACGAACGTGAAATCAACCACCAAACGGTGGGTGGGTGTTGCCTGTGAAGGCGGTAGAAAAAATGCGGCGCCGATCTGTGGTGGTTTTGTGCTGTCTATGACAATGCGTTTGATTCCGGGTTCCAGCATGCCGGAGCGGATATCAAGAACATGTCCACTTTTAGGGCGTGAAACGGTACCGGCATTCCAGATAAAATCGGGCAAATCAATAACAAGGCGGTAGGGTTTGTCCTGTTCGGCGGGAAGGGCAAACGCCCGAAAATCGGTTTTTTGATCCAGTTCCAAAACCAGCCGCGTTTTATCAGGGTGAGCACCAAAACGGGCTTTTTGCAGCTCAAGCGCATGTACATAAGACGCATATCCCCACGAGGTGAGTAGGAATATAACGGCAAACAGAGCGTAAACAGATAAATTTTTCATGAATGGCCAAGCGGTTATCGGGCGGTTTTTTGTAATCCGAACCTCTAATTTAACATGATAAATATATAAATAAAGCAGGGATAAATTTCTTGCTTGTATCTTTTGACAAGCGGTTGTAATGTGACCTTGCGACACGTTGTGGTTATAGCATAATTGTTTGATTTTATTGATTTTTAGGGTTTCGCTAGCTGCAACGGATGAAAAGGAGCTGTTCTTTCGATTTATAGGAAAAAGAGCTTTTAATTCCGGCGCCGATGAAAATAGATATGTGACCGAGCGGGTCTTTGTTTTGCGAGGAAAGAAGCAAGTGAAAACAGAGATACGCCGTTTTAAAGAAGCGGTCACAGAATTGAAGATATATCGGCGATTTGGCCTGCAGCCAAAATCGGATGACATTATTAGAATTTTGAATAAGGGTGGGGGTCCGTTTCTATCTTTTTCCATAGTCGCATGGGTAAAAGGGGTAACGCGGCTTTTCCGCTATTGATGCGTTATGGAGAGATATAATGGTAAAAAGAATGTTGATCGATGCAACCCACGAGGAAGAAACGCGGGTTGCGATTGTTGATGGAAAAGATCTTGCGGAGTTTGATTATGAAAGCAAAGTCCGCAAACAACTCAAAGGTAATATTTTTCTGGCTAAGGTGACACGGGTAGAGCCTTCATTACAGGCGGCCTTTGTCAATTTTGGTGGAAATCGTCATGGTTTCTTGCCTTTTTCGGAAATTCATCCTGACTATTTTAAAATTCCGGTCAGTGACCGTGAAGCTTTGATTGCGGAGCAAGAGGCGGAACTTAAACGCTTGGCGGAGCTGGAAGAAGCAGAAGAAGAGGTTTTAGAGGCGGAAGCCGAGGCTCAGGAGGAAGTCTCAGAAGAGAGTGAAGATTCTGACGAAGAGGATGTTGTTGAAGTCGGCGGGGCTGATAAGCCTGCAGATGATGAAGATAGTGATTTGCTCGAAAAACGCTCTCTTACTGGCGATAATGATGAGGAAAATGAGTCGGAAGAAGATATATCGGAGGAAGATGCGCAGGGTAACCTGAAGAATGACGAGACACAAAAAACCGATGAGGAGTTGGATGCGGAAGCGCTGGAAAAAGTACAGGCTTTAGAAGAAGATGAAAGCTCTCCTGATGGGCGGAACAATAGGCGCAAACGTCATAACAATCGCCGTGGTCGGGGGCGCAATAATCGTCGCGGTCGCGGTGGTCGGGCGAATATGCGCGGTAAAAAGGGTGCTGAAATTGTAGGCGATGCGGGGTTGGATAGTGATAAGCCATTCCGCTTCAATTTGCGTCATAAATACAAAATTCAAGAAGTTGTGAAGCGTGGCCAGATTATGCTGATTCAGGTTTCCAAGGAGGAGCGTGGCAATAAGGGGGCGGCGGTGACAACCTATCTTTCTTTGCCGGGACGTTATTGTGTGCTTATGCCTAACAGCCCGCGTGGCGGCGGGGTGAGCCGTAAGATCGGTAATTTCAAGGATCGCAAGCGCATGCGCGCCATTTTAAAGGAGCTGAGCATTCCTGACGGTATGTCTGTTATTTTAAGAACTGCGGGTGTGAGCAGAACCAAAGCGGAGATCAAACGCGATCTGGATTATCTTATGCGGCTTTGGAATACGATACGCGAAGATACCTTGAAATCTACGGCGCCTGCTGTGATTAATGAGGAGGCGAACCTTATTAAACGTTCCATCCGCGACCTTTATACCCGTGATATTGATGAGGTCGTGGTGACCGGAGAAAAGGGGTATAAGACAGCCAAAAACTTTATGAAGATGTTGGTCCCTTCCCATGCCAAGAAGGTCAAAGCCTATGAAGACGCGCGTGTGCCGTTATTTCACAAATATGATGTGGAGCGACAAATTGGCGATATCGGTAAGATGGAGGTCACCCTTAAGTCTGGTGGGTATTTGGTTATTAATCCGACGGAAGCGCTTGTCTCTGTGGATGTGAACTCAGGACGTGCGACAAAGGAACGCCATATTGAAGAAACGGCGCTCAAAACCAACCTTGAGGCCGCAACGGAAGTGGCGCGTCAGTTGCGCTTGCGTGATTTGGGCGGTCTGGTCGTGATTGATTTCATCGATATGGAAGAACGACGCAATAACCGTAAGGTTGAAAATAAGCTGCGTGATGCGCTTTCCGATGACCGGGCGCGTATTCAGGTCGGGCGTATTTCTTCTTTCGGGTTGCTTGAGCTTTCAAGGCAGCGCTTGAACCCTAGTCTCACTGAGGCCCAATTTGAAAAATGTCCTCATTGCGAGGGGAGTGGTGTGGTCAAGACACTCGACTTTGCTGCTATTAGCGCGATGCGCGCCTTGGAAGAAGAAGGCATTAAGGGGCGAGCCAAAGAGGTTTCTTTGAATGTGCCAAATAATGTGGCTGTTTATATTTTGAATAACAAACGTAGTTGGCTCAATGATATTGAGGATCGCTATAATTTGACCATTCATATTCGTGTGGATGAGGAATTGAAACCCTCGGAATTCAGGATCGATATCTTGGCCAGACAAGATGGCAAACCTGTTGCTTCTAAAAATGATGAAGAACGTGATTCTGCACAAGGTGAAGATGATGGACAGAATCGCCGGGGGCGTCGTCGAGGGCGCCGGGGAGGGCGTCGTCGCCACAGTAACGATCACCAGAATAATGATACGCAAGAGCAAGGGTCAGAGCAAGATGAAGAGGAGAATGCGCCGAAAAAAGATTCCCGCAGATCTTCTAAAAAGTCCGCTAAAAAATCTGCTAAAAAGCGTGCCGCCAAGAGCAAAAAGGCAGATGCTGATCTTGAGGAAAAAGAAGAGGTGAAGAAATCATCTAAGAAGTCTTCAAAAAAATCTGCTAAAAAATCGAAAAAAACTGATAAGAGCGAGGTGAAGAAGGAGAAGGAGAAGGAGAAGGAGAAGGAGAAGACTTCCGCACCGCCCGAGCCTTCAAATGACACGCATAAGGAATTTGAGGTGGTTAACGAGGCTCCTGAGAAAAAGAAAAAAGGCTGGTGGAACCGTTTGGTTGATTAGTGCGCGGGCGGATTATCCGGAATAGATAAAATTTGAAATAAAATTTAGAAGGCCTTAATTCTTTTAATTTAACATAATATATGAAGGGTTGTTTTCTTTAGGGGCTTATTTTTCAATGACTTAACGAGCCTGTTTTAAGAGCGATTTCTTCGTTTTTGGCAAGACGTTTACGGCCGGTTGTTCGCAATGCCCCGTGAACCTCACTTCGACCGGTTTTATGTTTTGCCAAGATTTTGTCCCTTTGGCCGTCGGGAATTTCTTTTCCCGGCGGCTTTTTATTGTGCTTGTTTCATGCTATTTCTTGAAAACATAAAGGAGAGGTGTCTTAAAAATGTTGAAACGATTGATTATAGCTTTGATGGTTGCGTTTATATGCGTGGCACCCCCTGTTTTGGCGCAGGAAAAAGAGACCGAGAAAAAGCAAAAACCAACGCCTGTTTCGCAATGGGTAGAGGCGGAAAATAAATTGTTAGATACGCTAGGTAAACCGAACCAGAAAACATTCTTTATCTTTCGCAATAAACATAGCGTGATGCGCAGCATTGAAATTGTCCGGCGTGATATTCAAAACGCGGTGAAGGCTTGCGGCAAGGCGAATCCTAATCTGAAAAAAGATATGAATAAAAGATTTAAATCGTGGGAAAAGGCGGTGTTACCGATTTTAAAAACGGCCAGAAAATTTCTGGATACGGAACTTAAAGAACAAGATGCGTTCCACGTTAGTGATTATCATCACGTGATGAAGTTAAATGATAAAGCTTATGAATATTCAGAATCGAAGATCGAGAAAACACCAGTGACAACGGTAGAGGCTTGCGAGGGATTGCTAGCTAGTATGGACCGGACCGAAGATAAGTTGATTGGCTTATTACAGGAAATTCTCCTACCTGAAGAAGTGGTGCGCAAGCGTTTGGAACGCGCCGAAGCGCAATAATTGTTACTTCCATGAAAATTTTGCAAATTATGGCAGGTGGCATGCATGGCGGGGCGGAGACGGCCTTTGTCGATATGTGCATTGCCATGTATGAGGCAGGTCAGAATGTTGAGGTTGTGACGCGCCCGAACCCCATTCGTGTGCCGCGCCTTGAACAGGCAGGTTTGAAGGTTCATACACTTGCCTTTGGTGGGAGATTGGATATCTATACGCCGTGGGCGATTGGCCGGATTATCAGGCGCTCGGAGCCTGATATCGTACAAACTTGGATGTCGCGCGCGGCACAAAAAACCCCAAATTGGCGGACAACGAGAACCTCAAAACGCTATTACAACTTTGCGCGCCTTGGTGGCTATTATAAATTGAGCCATTTTAAAACAATGGATTACTTTGTGTCGATTACGCCGGATCTGAAACGCCATATCGAAGAAACAGGGGGAATAGAACCGCGCAAGGTTCGCCATATTAACAATTTTGCCGAAACAGAAGATAATATTGTTCCGGTCACACGGGAGAGCCTGCAAACTCCAGAAGATGCTATCGTGATTTTGACGTTGGCACGCTTACATGAAAGCAAAGCGTTGGATGTGGCGATTAAAGCACTTAAAGACTTGCCGGATGTATATTTGTGGCTGGCGGGTGAGGGGCCTTTGCGTGCAGAGCTTGAAGCTTTAGCACGCGATGCCGGTGTGGAAGAACGTGTCCGGTTTTTAGGCTGGCGGAGCGACCGGGCGGCCCTTTTACAAGCGGCAGATATATGCGCTTTTATTTCACGCATTGAACCTTTTGGAACGGTATTTGCGCAAAGCTGGGCGAATGAAACGCCTGTCATTGTGTCGGACGCCGAAGGCCCGTCGCAATTTTGTAGGGATGGAGAAGATAGTCTTATCGTGCCTAAAGATAATGTTAGCGCATTCGTAGAGGCAGTTCGGAAATTACAAGCGTCACCGGAGCTCAAAGAAAAGCTGATCCAAAATGGGTTGAAGCGCTACAGGGGTGAATTCACGAAGGAGCAATCTGTGAAGGCTTATCTGGAGTATTACAGTGACGTTTTGGAAGCTAAAATTTAGCGGTATTTATATTTGTTTAAGCTATGGATGAGTAATCCTACAACTATAAAGGCTCCGGCTTGGTGAAGCGCGGCCAGTGGAAGCCAGACTTGTGTGATAAGTGTTGAAATGCCAAGCCCGACTTGAATCAAAACGACAAAGCCAAGCGCAGGACTTTTGATCCGCCATGCGTACGCGACGACGGCTATCATGGCCACAATAGCAATCCAGCGGTGAAAGAACTGAACGCTGACAGGGTCTTGAATAAGATTGGTAAGATTTGTGAGTTCAGGTGGAATCCAGTGAACCCCCATTTTGGGCCAGCTATTATAAACCAGCCCCGCATCCAGTCCGGCGACGAATGCCCCCCAAATAATGGTCACGCCAACAAGGAAGAGGGTGGTCCAGCCGTGACGTTTCAGACAAAATGAGATGTCCTGTTTTCCAGAGCTTCGTAAATCAAAGGCAATCCAAAGCAAATAGCCATAGATAATAAAGGCCAACGATAGATGAGTCGCCAACCTCAAGTGACTAACGCTTGGGCGATCAACAAGACCGCTTTTGACCATATACCAGCCCATGATCCCTTGAAGTCCACCAAGGATCAGCCCGATGAGGAGTTTGAGCTTGTAGCCTTGCGGAATTTGACCCCGCACCCAGAAATAAAGGAGTGGTAGAGCGTAAATTACACCTATTAAACGTCCCCACAGGCGGTGAAACCATTCCCAAAAAAAGATAGTTTTGAACTCCGAAAGCTCCATGCCGAAATTTTTCTTCTGATATTCCGGCGTTTGCTGATAGAGCGCAAAAACGCGCTCCCACTCATTTTCTGATAAGGGCGGTAATGCTCCGATGAGCGGTCGCCATTCTACCATAGAAAGCCCGCTTTCGCTCAGGCGGGTAATGGCCCCGATCACAGCCATCGCAAATACCATGAAGGCGGTGAAAAGGAGCCAGTTTTCTACGATCTTATTATTTTGTGATGTCATTATTTCCATTGACAAAATTGCTTCTAAACGCAATGTATAGCGGATTATGAGCGAAAGTAAAAATAAAACAGATGTGATTATTATTGGTGCGGGGCCTGTGGGACTTTTTGCGGTTTTTGAGCTGGGTCTTTTGGACATGAAGGCGCATCTCATTGATATTCTGGATCGTCCGGGAGGACAATGCGCGGAGCTTTATCCGGAAAAGCCGATTTATGATATTCCCGGATTTCCTGTTATTACAGGACAGGAGCTGACCGATAATTTGATGAAGCAAATCGAGCCATTTGCGCCGACCTTTCATTTGCAGCAAATGGCGTGCGCGCTTGAAAAGCTGGATAATGGGTACTGGAAGGTGACAACAGATATTGGCACCGAGATAGAAGCTCCAGTGGTTGTAATAGCGGCGGGTGGCGGATCATTCATGCCTAAGAAACCAAATATTCCAAATATCGAAGAATATGAAGGAAAATCGGTTTTCTATGCTGTACGCGAAATGGAAAAATTTAAAGGGCGTAATATTTTAATTGCTGGCGGCGGTGACTCGGCGCTGGATTGGACGATTAATTTGCAACCTTTGGCGCATAAAATTGCCCTTGTACATCGCCGGAGCGAATTTCGTGCGGCCCCTGATAGTGTGTCCAAGATGATGAATCTGGTTGGCGCAGAAAAGATGGATTTTCATGTAGGTGACATCAAGGAACTGCATGGTCTCAACGGACACTTGAATGCCGTCACAATTCAACCCAAGGGCGGGGAGGCGTTTCAGGTGGAGTGCAATACGCTTTTGCCATTTTATGGCCTAACAATGAAGCTAGGCCCTATTGCGGATTTCGAATTGAATTTGCATGAGAACCTTATTCCGGTGGATACAGAAAAATTTGAAACCAGTACAGCAGGGATTTTCTCTATTGGTGATATCAACACTTATCCGGGGAAGTTGAAGCTGATCCTTTCCGGTTTTCATGAGAGCGCTCTGATGGCGCAGCAGGCTTTCCGTTACGTTTATCCGGATAAGAAGCTGCGGTTTCAATACACAACCTCTTCAACTAGTTTACAGGAAAAGCTTGGCGTAGAAGACAAGGCGGCATAAAGCCTTAAAGGTATTATCTAGGTACTAGCCCACAATTATTGCATTATGTAAATATTGCGTTATAATTTCTTCTATGACCGTTGAATTGGCAATTGTAACTAGTTCTAGAAAAGACTTCATATCCTTCGTTCAGGACTTGGTGGAGGCAATCGATATATCATTATTTGATGAAATTCCTCTAGATGTGAGCGTGAATGGAACACGGGGGAGCGGAAAGTCTATAATTCCCGAAGCATTTTCGGAAGGTTTCTTGGGTCACTATTATACCGACGATTATGAATCTTTGGTATTCCACAATGAGCAAGGTGATGATAGAGAGGCTGGTTTTTATACCGTCAGTTCTGTTCACCGGGATTTTGCTGAAAAATATCCGGATCGGCAAATCATTCATGCTGACTTAATGGATGGAGAAGATGAATATTTGCCGGATCTTCTGCGGATTTTTCCTTATCCTCAAATTGTAAGTAAACAGCCATTCGTGGATCATATGAGAAAAAAAATACGTGATATAAGCAGCGTGCGACCTAAGGGAGGAATTAATTTTTGGCAAAATGCAGAAATTCCAGGACTTGCTTATGGAGTATTGAGTAATTCACTGAACGATTTTTGTGGTATGCAGATTTATGTTGGCGCGAAGAATACGGAGGGCAGTGATGCTCCATATGGAAGAATTAGTGAATGGGAACTATATAGGACAGGATTGAAAGGTGTTTTTTATGAGGCTAGGAAACGCCCTCAAGAAAGTTCAGAAACAAATGAGTGGGCAAGGGTTGTAAGAATGAAAGTTTCGGATCAGCGTCTTTTATCAGATCCAACATTTCAACGTTTTATTTGTGATAAGAAGATCTCTAAGCTCTACCAGCCAGCTGAAGGAGCGTCAGGCAAAGAAAGAAAACCTCTTCTTGACTGGTAAAGAGTTGCTCACAGGTGATTTTGTATTCTTGATATTTATTTCACAAACCAGAATTGTATCAGTATAAAGTCTTCTGATGATTTCAATTGATATCGTGGATACGGCGATGTGTGCCTATCAAAAGGTTTGGCAGGAGCGTAAATATTTGGCGCGTATGGCGCTTGTTCCGCTTCTCATCAAGTATGTTTTCTTTGCCATCGCCATTACCTATGTCGAGCCCGGCAATGTCATCCGTATGGGGTTGATTATGTTGCCTGCCTTTTTTGCGGAAGGGTGGTTCTTGGCGCATTGGGTGCGTACTGTGATTGTAGGACATCGTTGGCCTTTTCGCCCCAGCGGGGATATGGAGAAGGACATGTCTCGCCTGAACCAACGGGCGCAAGGTGTTATTCGCGGGATGACGGCCTTTGTCGTGATTAATTTTCTGATGGCCGGATATTTCGCCTTTTTCATGCATTTTTTGCCTGCAGATTTGTTGATCAGTGAAGAGGCCGCGCAAGAAGCTGATCCCAACATTGCCGTTATTGGTTTGGTCATGGCGGTAAGCATGTTTTTCCTTTTTCGCTATGTGTGGGGTTATATTCCTTTAGCGCTCAATATTCCGTTGCGCGGTTTTATACGGGCGGTGCAGCCAATCCGTGTAACCTTTATATTTATTGGCGTGTGGTTGATGTGTTTTGTGCCGACAATTTTGATTTTACAAGGGATGACACTTTCATTCTTATCGGCGTTGGGTGAAGGCGGAGTTAATGGTTTTTTACAAGGGGGTATTATCTTTTTTCGCGTCGTGTTGGATATGATTAAAAATTTATTATGCACTGCCGGACTGGCTTATGCGGTCGTAGCGCTTTTAGGCATCAAAACAACGGGTGAAAAGCAATGAAAATTTTTGTTACAGACCCCCAAGGAAAAGAACATGAGCTCGAAGGGCTTGAGGGCTGGCGTGTGATGGAAATCATCAAAGATTACGGTCTACCGCTCAAGGCTGAATGCGGCGGGGCCTGTTCCTGCGCAACATGTCACGTTTATGTTGATGAGGCGTGGTTGGATAAGCTCTACCCCATGCGTGAGGAAGAAGAAGATATGCTCGACGAGGCCATTGATGTGCGTGATAACTCACGCCTTTCTTGTCAGATCCTCATGAGCGCGGAATTGGATGGCCTTAAACTCACCATCGCACCGGGGACGGAATTGGGCTAAATGATTACTGCAATGTAAACTCGGCGTCGTAGAGCTTGGTTTTTGCCGGACCGATGAGCTTTTTTTCGGCAACATAGACAGAATGGAGCGAGCCTTCAATCTTGCGTTCCCAGAAATTTAGGAATTTGTGGAGTTTGGGGAATTTCGGGGCAAGGTCATAATGTTGCCAAATAAATTCCTGTAGCAAATCCGGGTGATCGGGCAGATGATACAAGATTTGCGCGGTTGTGAGACGGTATCCTTCTAATTGAATGCTAAAATCATTCATACCCTTAAGGATAGCACAAAATTCTTGAAATTTCTCTAAAGGCGGTGCTATAACATTAGCACTCACGCGGTGTGAGTGCTAACACGCTTACAGTAAGGTGTTGGTTTTATTTATAAACTTAGTCGCCCGTAGCGCGTTTACGCGCCTGAGGGCAAGTTAAATAAGGAGACAAAATATGAAATTTCGTCCTTTGCATGATCGGGTTTTACTGCGCCGTATAGAGCAGGAAGCCAAAACAGCTGGTGGGATTATTATTCCTGATACAGCTCAAGAAAAACCTATGGAAGGTGAAGTTGTTGCCGTTGGAACGGGACATGTTAATGACAATGGTGATGTACGTCCGCTGGATGTTCAATCCGGTGATCGCGTAATCTTCTCTAAATGGGCCGGGACTGAAGTCATGGTCGATGGTGAAGAGCTAATGGTGATGAAAGAATCAGACATCATTGGCGTTATTGCCGCTTAATTAATTTAGATAGAAAAGGAGACATTAATCATGTCAGCAAAAGAAGTACAATTCCACGGCGATGCCCGTGAAAAAATGATGCAAGGCGTAGACATTATTGCTAACGCCGTGAAAGTGACGCTAGGACCTAAGGGTCGTAACGTTGTATTAGAAAAGTCATTCGGTGCACCTCGTACAACAAAAGATGGTGTATCGGTTGCTAAAGAAATCGAATTAAAAGATAAACAACAAAATATTGGAGCACAGCTGATCCGTGAAGTGGCCTCAAAAGCCAATGATCAGGCTGGTGATGGTACAACGACAGCAACAGTTCTGGCACAAGCTATCGTTCGTGAGGGTATGAAGGCTGTATCTGCCGGTCGTAATCCAATGGATTTGAAGCGCGGTGTTGATGCGGCTGTAACGAAAGTGGTTGAAGACCTAAAAACTCGTGCCAAAGACGTTAAAACCAATGAAGAGATCAAACAGGTTGGTACAATTTCTGCCAATGGTGATACTGAAATTGGTGAAATGTTGGCTGAGGCCATGGAAAAAGTCGGTAACGAAGGTGTTATCACTGTGGAAGAAGCCAAATCACTTCATAACGAACTTGAAGTCGTTGAAGGGATGCAGTTTGACCGTGGCTACCTTTCACCTTACTTTATCACCAATGGTGACAAGATGACGTGTGAGCTAGAAAATCCTTACATTCTTTACCATGAAGCAAAACTTTCTAACTTGCAGGCAATGCTCCCGATTTTGGAAGCTGTGGTGCAGTCAGGTCGCCCGCTTTTAATCGTGGCCGAAGATGTTGAAGGTGAAGCACTTGCAACACTTGTTGTGAACAAACTTCGCGGTGGCTTGAAAGTGGCAGCCGTTAAGGCTCCTGGTTTTGGTGACCGTCGTAAGGCAATGATGGAAGACATGGCTATCCTTACAGGTGGTCAGGTTGTTTCTGAAGAACTTGGTGTGAAGCTTGAAAGCGTAACGCTTGATATGCTTGGCACTGCGAAGAAAGTTCAAATCACTAAAGATGAATCAACAATCATTGATGGTGCTGGTGACAAGAAGGATATTGATGCTCGTGTGGCTCAAATCCGCGCGCAGGTTGAAGCCACAACTTCTGACTACGATAAAGAAAAACTTCAAGAGCGCTTGGCGAAACTCGCTGGCGGTGTTGCGGTTCTTCGTATCGGTGGTGCCACAGAAGTGGAAGTGAAAGAGCGCAAAGACCGCGTTGATGATGCGATGCATGCAACACGCGCAGCCGTAGAAGAAGGTGTGATCGCCGGTGGTGGTACTGCTCTTCTATATGCGTCTAAAGCTCTGGAAGGCATGAAGCTGGAAAATGATGACCAACAAGTTGGTGTTGAAATCATTAAACGTGCGCTTCAGGCTCCGATCCGTCAGATTGCAGAAAATGCAGGCGGCGAAGGATCGATCGTTGTTGGTAAGTTGATGGAGCAAAAGGACACTAACCACGGTTTTGATGCCCAGAACGACAACTATGTTGACATGGTGAAGGCTGGAATTATCGACCCTGTGAAGGTTGTCCGTACCGCGCTTCAGGACGCCGCTTCTGTAGCTGGCTTGATGATTACAACGGAAGCTGTTGTAACTGAAGTCCCTGCCGAAGAAGGTGCTGCCGGTGGTGGTATGCCTGATATGGGCGGAATGGGAGGAATGGGCGGTATGCCCGGCATGATGTAATTTATCATTGATCGTTTCCGTTGAAGTGCGTTGCGTCGTCGCTCATTTAGATTTCCTAAACTTCGCTCCTCGCGCCTGCTCCAACAAAAACGCTCTTCGATAAATGTTATGTTGTCATTCCGGCGAAGGCCGGAGTCCAGACCCAAAATAAAAAATTTAAAAAGGCCGGAAGATTACCTCGGCCTTTTTTGTTGTTTAAAATCCCAGACCAACTGATCTAAATGTAAGTGATGGCTTGGTTTTTTGGACAGGTCTTATTGTTGCGGCGAAAACAGATGCAGCTTGCATTATTTTTAGTTTTTCTTCCTGAGATAGTTTTTGAGATACATGAACCACTATTTTAACACCTTCTTTAGCGGTATCATTTTGATATATAATTTCTTCAGACATTTTATTTTCTCCTTTATATGTCGAGGGGTTAGATGAAATATGCATCACCCGTAGTTCAGGAGGATAAAAGGTCAAAATTTTAAGGAAGTTTGGAACTTGCATCGCCCTGAACCAACAGGGCACCATAAATATCTACGCGCGGCGATGGCGGCGCATGAGGTAAATAAACATTCGTGCGTTTAATTGATGCATGGAAGTACTCTATCATAATTTCAATAATTTTCAATGGTCCAAAAGAGGTGCTTTTCATTTTTTGCCTTCTTGTCCTGCTATATTGGTTCGCGGTATAATGGGGGCATGAATTTGCAAGCGGTTATTGAGATTCTGAAAAGAAATAAGATCGGGGCAGCTATTCTCGGGGTCGGAGTGCTGACCTTTCTTTTTGTGTTATATCTGGCTTATCAGACTTTCTTTGGTGTGCCTGCAGATGATGCAGGGCCGAAACTTTCGCGCAGCGAAATTAATGAGTTTAAAACGCTGGAACTTGAGGATCTGGTGCAAGAGCAGCCCCAAGAACAAGAAAAGCCTGCTTATAAACCTAAAAAATCTATCACTGAGCGCCAGATGCTTGGCAACTGGGAAACGCGCGTTGAAGAGGGACGCGCTCTTTTGCAATTGCAGGGGGGGACTTACCGCCTTGTTATTATTCGCGATAATCCGGCGGCCTCGCGCTGGTACTCCAATGGGTATTATGAGCTGCGTGAAGGGGGCTTGTTAATGCTGAAACCCAATTTGGATTGGGGACCGCCAAAGAGCAATAAATATAGCTACCGGCTTTTGACCCGTGCGAAAATTCCTGTGATTGCTTCACTTTATAAGGGGCGTTTGGTTTGGCAAGTGCCTGGCCCCAATGTTGATGTCTATGTGCCCAATACTCATCCTTTTTTAAGTTTGGCCTCAAACGACATTGCTTTTTGGAAAGTTCTAAAATAGGTCTTTTGGAATTATGCCGGAATTACCCGAAGTTGAGACGGTTATGCGCGGGCTGGAGCCTGTTTTGGAAGGCAATACAATTTCCGGCGTTCGGGTTAACCGGCTGGATTTGCGTGTTCCATTTCCGCCTGATCTGGTTCAACGTCTGGAGGGGCAGAAAATAGGCAGGCTTGTCAGGAGGGCCAAATATATTCTGATCTATGTTGGGGGGCGGGATATTCTGGTTATTCATCTGGGGATGTCTGGCTCCATCCGTATTGTGGGGACGGGGGATCAAGGCGCTCCGCAAAAGCACGACCACTTCGTGATGATATTAAGTGATAAGACGCGTATCATTTATAATGACTCTCGCCGCTTTGGTATGGTGTTTCTGGTCCAACAAGATGATTGGGAGCAACATCCGGCGTTTAAGTCTTTGGGGCCGGAACCTTTAGGGAATGAATTTTCAGCACCTATCCTCGCGCAACGCTTGAAGGGTAAAAAGACTAGTATTAAACAAGCATTATTGGACCAGCACGTAGTTGTAGGGGTTGGGAATATTTATGCGTGTGAGGCATTATTTATGGCTGGTATTCATCCCGAAATTCCTGCTGGAGAAGTAGGCGGTAAAAAGTTGGAGAAATTGGTGTTAGCCATCAGGAAGGTTTTGAATAAAGCGATTAAAGCTGGTGGGAGTACGCTTAAAGATTATAAACATACAGATGGATCGCTTGGCTATTTTCAGTATCAGTTTGCTGTTTACGATAGAGCGGGGCAGGCTTGTTCGGGGTGTGATTGTCATCTTGCAAAGACGGGCGGTATTCAAAAAATTGTTCAATCGGGGCGCTCAACATTTTTTTGCCCTCAAAAGCAAAAAAAGCGCTAAACTTGGAACCCATGATAAAATTTTTGTTTATATCCATGTTGTGCGTTTTTGCAGGTTTGTCTGGATTGACGAAAACTGTTGGAGCACAACAAGATAGGGGCTCTGAACCTCAATTTTTCGAAGCGCTTTACGATGTGCCTGTCATGTCGGGTTTGGAGGAGTTGAGAGAGCAGCAAAGTATTTTTGATACGCCTGAGGGACGGATTGTCCAGGTAAGTGCCGTTTCGGGCGTAAAATCTGAGAGGGTTTTCGACTTTTACGGGCAAACTCTGCCGCAAATGGGGTGGAAATTGATAAAAAACGCAAATATTTCATCCCAAAAGCGTGAGCAGCGATATCAGCGTGAAGGCGAAATTCTGCAAATTTTTACTGAAAAATCAAATAGTTCCGGGATTGTTCATTTTTATCTCTATCCTGCCCCGTGAAATGGACTTTCAAAGGAGAAGCTAAAAGCCATTTATTAAGGGCAGTTTGTCTTGACAATGGGACGCTGGATGCGTAAAACGACACTCTGCCGGTGAGATGTGGATAAGTTTATCAGCTCCTTAAAGAAGGGTCATGCCACGGAAAAGGCCGCGTTGATAAGAAATTATTTTAGGCAAGAAGAGAAATAAAAGAGGAACAGTAAAAAATGGCAAATCATGCTTCAGCAAGAAAGCGTATCCGTCGTAATGCCCGCCGTGCCGAAATTAATGGCGCGCGTCGTGGTCGTATTCGTACATTCATAAAGAAAGTTGAAATGGCGCTTTCGACAGGAAATGCAAAAGAAGCAGAAGAGGCGCTTAAAAATGCTCAACCTGAAATTCAACGCGGTGTAGCCAAGGGGATCATGCACAAAAACACAGCAGGTCGTAAATTGTCTCGTCTTTCTGCAAGAATTAAATCTTTGAAAAGCTAGGTAGAGTTTTTTATTTTCGCAACTGTCCATGGTTGCGTTCTTAATCAAACAGCTAAAATTTTTTCAGCTCAATCTTAAAGACATAGATTGGGTCTTTCTTGGTTGTTCTTCAGAGTCAATTGAAAAAAAATTTCTTTTTTGCATGTTCTTCATTTATTCCGATTGCCCTTGTAAAAAAATCTGTTTATTGTTTTTTTATTCACTTACTAATTTTTGAAATTGCTTGGTGGATCGTTTGGGGATTGTCCTGATTGATATACGTTGCCTGTGTGTTGGTGAATGATTAATTCACGGTGTCGTATGTTGTTGCTTTGTAAAAAGCTAAAGCTGGGTCTAGATGTTTTTTTGGGCCTAGCAGATGGTGAAAGAAAAACTTAAAAATATATTGACTGAATAGGTTTAAATCTTTTTAAGTATCACCTTAATCTACACTTTAAAAATTTGGTTGGAAATAAAACGTAGGGCTTTTGGTCTTTTACGGTGTTTCCCCTCGCTTTATATTTGTTGCGCGGTGCCAACTTTTTGAGGTTTTTGTGGTAAGAGTTTTGCACGAATAATGTGCCTAAAGAGTAATGTTGAATACTTTATTAATCTAAACAGTTTTAAATATGGGGAAAGTCAGAAAAATGCCAAACACTAAATCCGCGCAGGCGCTATCAGAAGGTACAGGTCAGAAGGATTATAGCGCCGAAACGCTGACGCCGAGCAAGGAAATCAAAGCGGTCTGGAAGCAGGTTCATAAAGCGTTGCGCGGGGAGTTTGGTGAGGCGGTATTCAGAAGTTGGCTCAAGCCGTTAACATTACAGGCTTGTTATCACGGCACTTTAGAAGTTTCTGTGCCAACCCGTTTTATGAAAGACTGGATTCAAACACATTATTCCAAACGGATTTTGGAAATGTGTTCCGAGCAAGATAGTGAAATTAAACGCTTGGAAATTGTGGTTGTGCAAGGGCCGATTGTTGAAGAAGAGGCGGCTCCGAAAACAAAAAAATCCAACCAGAATAAAGTGCCTGATTCTGATGCTTTTGAAATTGCTTCTCCGTTGGATCAGCGTTTCACGTTTGATAGTTTTGTTGTTGGCAAGCCAAATGCGCTTGCCCATGCGGCGGCGCGCCGGGTGGTAGAAAGTGCGGCTGTGCCGTTTAATCCTCTTTTTATCTATGGCGGTGTCGGGCTTGGTAAAACGCACTTGATGCATGCGATCGCTTGGACCATTGGTGATCAGGCACCTGAAAAGCAGGTGATGTATCTTTCGGCTGAGAAATTTATGTATCAGTTTGTTAAAGCGCTTCGTAATAATGAAACTATGGCGTTTAAAGAGTTTTTCCGCTCTGTCGATGTGCTGATGATTGATGATATTCAATTTATTGCCGGTAAAGAATCGACGCAGGAAGAGTTCTTCCATACCTTTAATGCGCTGGTGGATCAAAATAAACAGATTATTATTTCTGCAGATAAAGCACCGAGTGATTTGACGGGTATTGAGGAGCGTTTGCGTTCCCGGCTTGCTTGGGGACTGGTGGCCGACATCCAGCCAAGCACCTATGAGCTTCGTTTAGGTATTGTCAAAGCCAAGAGAGACCAGTTGGAAGCAAATGTGCCGGATTCTGTGCTTGAGTTTTTGGCGCTTAAAGTGACTTCTAATATTCGTGAGCTCGAAGGCGCCCTTAACCGTATTGTGGCACACTCGGAGGTCTCTAAAAATCCGATTACGCTTGAGACAACGCAGGAAGTTCTGCAGGATCTTTTACGCTCGAATGACCGCCGTATTACTATTGATGAAATTCAACGTAAGGTCGCGGAACATTACAATATCAAGCTCACAGATATGCATTCCGCACGTCGTGCGCGTCAGGTGGCTCGTCCGCGTCAGGTGGCGATGTATCTGGCCAAACAATTGACTTCCCGCTCTTTACCCGAGATTGGCCGTAAATTTGGCGGGCGTGATCATACGACTGTCATGCATGCAGTACGCAAGATCGAAGAGCTGACAGGAGACGATGTTGGTTTTGCGCAGGATGTTGACGTTCTTCGCCGGACGCTCACAGGCTAAGTTGTGTGCGGCAGAAAAAATAACAAGGAGGCCCTGTTTTTAAGGGCCTTTTTTGTGTTTATAGATATCGCCACATATAATCAGCAAGAAAAGGGGTCTCACTGACATTTCCTGCTTTAATGAGCGTATCATGCGCTTGCTTTTCTTCTGCCTCAGGAGGGTGAGATTTGTGGTATGCCATGAATTTTTCTGGTGTTGTATCTAAATGCACACCGCTTAGGATTGCTTGTCCTTTTTCAACCTGTTTTTGGATAACCGCAGGAGGCTCTCCTTCTAAGCCGTGATAACGGGCAATGACGTTCATATCATCATCTTCCTCAGTGAAGGCACATCCGCCGTGATAATAAGAGGTGAAAAGTTCGTCTTTTGTTGTGACCTCACACCAAGTGGCCGTGTTGAGACTATCTTCGTGGTAGAATTTTAGCTCAGGCAAGGAGCCGTAGGCGGTTGTATTAATCAGGGCAAGCTCGCGTGGCTCACAAATTTCGCTTTTGCTCCCTTTATGAAATTCAATATTGCGCGCGGCGTAATAGGCTCCGGCACAAATGCCCAAATAGGTGCCGCCTTGCTCAATATAGGCCCGGATATTCTGATTACCTTCCCCGTTGAACTTTTGGCAATAAGGTCTGTCGGCACCTCCTGGCATGACAAAAATATCGCAATTTCCAAAGGCTCTTCCCTCAAGAATGTCTGCCGCATTGACAAGGGCGACATTGTACCGCGCCCCAAAATAGGATTTCAGGCAGTAAAGGCCAAAAGGCCCCACGCCCTCATCATTATAAATAACGACATTTTTTAGTGTTTTATTCATGTGGCGCATTTTAGCAAAAAGGACATAATCGAACAGTCTCAATTTGATATTTTTCCGGTGGAAAGCCGCGTAAAAAATACCGATTTAACGTTTGGCCCTTTCTTACCCTGTGCTATAGTCTGATTCTATTCGCACAACAGATATGACAATGGATACAGCCCATGAAATTTACAATTGACCGCGCTTCTCTTCTTCGTTCTCTCGGCCATGTTCAAAGTGCCGTTGAAAAACGCAATACCATTCCTATTCTCTCTAACGTGCTCTTGAAGGCAGAAAACGCTGTTTTGAGCTTATCAACGACGGATATGGATATGGAGATCAATGAGTCCGTTGCCGCGACAATTGCGGAACCCGGCGCGACGACGGCTCCTGCGGCGACGCTTTTTGATATTGTAAAGAAATTACCCGATGACAGCGAGGTTGAGTTGACCCTTGATGCCTCAGGTAATCAGATGAGTGTGAAGGCTGGCAGGTCGAATTTTAAACTTTCCTGTTTGCCGGTTGCGGATTTTCCGGAGCTTGGTCAGGGAGACATGCCAACGAGTTTTTCTTTACCGGCCAATGATTTGCGTGCCTTAATCGACCGGACCCGCTTTGCGATGAGCACGGAGGAGACACGTTATTACCTCAATGGAATTTACCTCCACGCGGCAGAAAATGACGGGGTGAAGGTCTTGCGCGCTGTGGCGACAGATGGTCACCGTCTGGCACGCTTTGAGATGCCGTTGCCTGAAGGGGCGGAAAATATGCCCGGTGTGATTTTACCGCGTAAAATGGTGGCGGAACTGCGTAAATTGGTGGATGAAGCCGGTGATGCGATCAAAATTGATTTGTCCGAAAGCAAGGTCCGGTTCACGTTCGACCATATTATTGTGACCTCAAAATTGATTGATGGTACCTTCCCAGATTACCAGCGTGTGATCCCGCAGGGCAATGACAAGGTAATTGAGGTAAACCCGAAGGCTTTTTCTTCGGCGATTGATCGTGTCTCCATCATTTCAGATGGAAAGTCACGGGCGGTGAAAATGACGCTTAATGGTAAGACCATGACATTGTCCGCCAATTCCCCCGAAGCCGGAAGCGCGACCGAAGATCTCGAGATCAATGGTAATGATAATATGGAGATCGGCTTTAACGCTCGCTATCTCATGGATATCACATCACAAATCGAAGGGGATGGATGCCGCTTGACCCTGGCCGACCCGTCCAGCCCAACAATCATCCAGGACGCCGGGGATGCCTCTTCGCTCTACGTCTTGATGCCGCTTCGGGTTTGATGGTCTGACGGATAATGTGTCCTACCTTACCCAACTGACGCTTCATAATTTTCGCTGCTATGCGCAAGGGCGTTTGGACAATGTTCAAAACGGGCTTGTCGTTTTATGCGGTCCTAATGGGGCCGGGAAGACAAATATTTTGGAGGCGGTTTCTATGCTTTCCCCCGGACGGGGACTGCGCGGGGCGAGCGTTCAAACCATGCAGCGCCAAGATGGACAAACGCCGTGGGCTATTTTCTCGGAAGTTGCCACGCGTGGTGGCGCGGTGAAGCTTGGCACGGGCTTCGAACCCGCAACAGGTAGGCGTATTGTGCGCATTAACGGCGTGGATGCCAAAAGCCAAAAGGCGCTGAGCGATTATCTGTCTTGTCTTTGGTTGACGCCGCAGATGGACAGGCTTTTTA
Source organism: Alphaproteobacteria bacterium (assembly GCA_022763065.1). Classification (GTDB taxonomy): domain Bacteria; phylum Pseudomonadota; class Alphaproteobacteria; order Micavibrionales; family Micavibrionaceae. Next base: position 8,898 of record JALEGH010000021.1, on the reverse strand, counting down.
TTGATGGACCAGCAACGCGGCGTAAATTTTTGGACCGGCTGATCTTTACCTATGATGCGGGCCATGCGGGACGTTTGACGCGCTATGAAAATGCGATGCGTCAGCGCTCCAAATTATTGCAGGAAGGAAAAGAAAAAGGAACACCTGATCCGGCCTGGCTGGAAGGGCTGGAAACCCAAATGGCGCAAACGGGGGTGGCGATCTGTGCGGCTAGATTAGATTTTGTGCAAAAACTACAAACCTATTGTGATCAGGCAGACGCGGGAGAAGAGCAATTTTTTCCCAAGGCGCAGCTTAGGGTCCAGGGAACAGCAGAAGAGCTGTTGCAAAAATCACCTGCTATAGAGGTGGAACAAATGTTGAGTTATCAGCTCGAGCAATCGCGCGGACAAGATGCCTTGAAAGGTGGTGCAGCGACGGGACCACATAAAAGCGATCTAGCCGTTACATATGTTGCACGTGGGATGGCAGCAGATCAATGTTCGACAGGAGAGCAAAAGGCCCTTTTAATTGGCATTATTCTGGCGCATGGGCGCATGATGGCAGCAGAAAAGGGAATGGCCCCCATTATGCTGCTTGATGAGGTGGTGGCTCATTTGGATCAGAACCGCCGCGCCGCTTTATTTGAGCTATTAATCGCGCTGGGTGGGCAAGTCTGGATGAGCGGAACCGACCCGGTTTTGTTTGAAGAAATCAAAACTCGTGCGCAGTTTTTCTACATTGAACAGGCACAAATTTTAAGCGCTGCGCGGGGGCAAGCAGCTTGACGAAATATTTTTTCTCTACGCTCTTAAATATCTGATTTTAAATGATAATTAATGTGAAAAAGCTATGCTTTTTCCTGTCTTTTAGAGGGGCTGAATGCTATAAATGAAGCTTGTTTAATCTATATGATTCCGCGCGTAAAATACGCATTAATTTATACAAAACCAAGTGATACGAAATGAGTGAAACAGCCGCAAAAATGACTAATAACCCTGAAGCTTCCAATGGTGATTATGGCGCCGATTCTATTAAAGTTCTCCGGGGGCTGGAGGCCGTACGAAAACGCCCCGGTATGTATATCGGCGATACCGATGACGGCACGGGTCTTCATCACATGGTCTATGAGGTGGTTGATAATGCCATTGACGAATCTCTGGCGGGGCATTGCGACCGGGTTGACGTGATTTTAAACGCGGATGGCTCGGCGACGGTTAAAGATAACGGACGTGGTATTCCGGTAGATGAACACCCGGAAGAAAAAGTTTCTGCCGCACAAGTCATCATGACCCAACTTCATGCAGGGGGTAAGTTTGACCAAAATTCCTATAAGGTGTCCGGTGGCTTGCATGGCGTGGGGGTTTCGGTTGTCAATGCACTGTCGAAATATCTGGATTTGACGATCCGGCGTGAAGGCAAAGAGTGGACCATGCGCTTTGAACACGGGGAGGCGCTTGCCGACCTTAAGCCCGTACGTGATTTGGACGACGGGGAGCGCAATGGAACGGAAGTGACTTTTCTGCCTTCCGAAGACACTTTCACAATGGTCGAGTTTGATTATGACACGCTTAAAGACCGTTTGCGGGAGCTCGCCTTTCTTAATTCTGGCGTCAATATTTACCTTACCGATAATCGCGGGGAGGAACCTGTTGTTACGCATCTTCATTATGAAGGCGGGATTGAAAGTTTTGTGGAATGGTTAAACCGCTCCAAGAAGTCTCTCATGAAGGATACGGTCACGATTAATGGCCATGATGAAGCCAACGGCATTACTGTCGAAGCGGCGATTGAGTGGACGGATGCTTATCATGAGACAATGTTATGCTTTACCAACAATATTCCACAACGTGATGGTGGAACGCATTTGCAGGGTTTCCGTTCGGCACTAACACGGGTGATTTCCAAATATGCCGATGAGAAAGGCTTGCTCAAGAAAGAAAAAATAAAGCTCACTGGTGAAGATATGCGCGAAGGGATGACCTGTGTGCTTTCGGTAAAGGTGCCAGATCCTAAATTTTCTTCTCAAACCAAAGATAAGTTGGTTTCCTCTGAAGTTCGCCCTGTTGTGGAACAGACTATATCTGAATATTTCGGGACGTGGCTGGAAGAAAATCCGGCGGACGGGAAGATGATCGTTGGTAAAATTGTCGAGGCTGCCATGGCGCGTGAAGCGGCGCGTAAGGCCCGCGACCTCACTCGTCGTAAAGGTGTGATGGATGTGTCTAACCTGCCAGGCAAGCTGGCCGATTGTCAGTCACGCGATCCGGCGGATTCCGAACTTTTCATTGTTGAGGGGGATTCGGCTGGCGGTTCCGCCAAGCAGGCTAGAAGCCGTAAAACTCAGGCGATTTTGCCCTTGCGGGGTAAGATCCTGAATACGGAGCGCGCACGTTTTGATAAAATTTTATCTTCCGAACAGGTGGGGACGCTTATCACTGCGCTTGGAACCGGTATTGGTGAAGAAGAATACAGTATTGATAAAATTCGTTATCATAAAATCATCATTATGACGGATGCGGATGTTGATGGGTCGCATATCCGTACGCTTCTTTTGACATTTTTCTTTCGCTATATGCCTGAAGTGATCGAAAAAGGGTATCTCTATATTGCTCAGCCTCCGCTTTATAAGGTGAAGCGGGGAAATAGCGGGGAAACGTATCTTAAAGATGATATGGAGATGGAAGAATATCTCATTGATGCAGCGCTTACAGATTTGAAGCTTCGCGATCAAAAGGGAGTGGAGCGCGCAGGCAATGATTTACGTGATCTATTGGCACAAATTGGACCGTTGCGTTCTGCCATTAATGTGCTTTCCCGGAAAATAGGTAACGCGGATGTGGTGGAACAAGCTGCAATTTTGGGTGCTTATAGCGAGGATGTATTTGAAGATATCAAGATCGGTGAAAAAATGGCTTCTGACTTGGCAGACAGGATGAATAACTTGGCCGCCAAAAATGAAAAAAGCTGGAAAGGTGCTTTTACTGAAGTTGGTGGTTACACTCTGGAGCGCACTGTGCGCGGCGTTTTGGAGAGGTTTTCTATTTTACCGGAACATATAAGTTCCAGTGATGCACGTAAACTTCAGTCGGCAAATGACATTTTGAACGAAAGTTTTGCGATGCAGGCTGATATTGTTGTCGGTGATAAAGTAGTGAAAACCGTTTATGGCCCTACGGAATTTTATAATAGCGTGATGGAGCAGGGGAAAAAAGGTCTACAGCTTCAACGCTATAAGGGTCTTGGGGAAATGAATCCGGAGCAGCTCTGGGAGACAACTTTGGATCCTGAGGCGCGTATTCTATTGCAGGTGAATGTCAAAGATGCGGAAAAAGCGTCGGAGCTGTTCTCCACTTTGATGGGAGATGTGGTGGAGCCCCGCCGTGAGTTTATCCAAGAAAATGCCCTAAAGGCTGAGATTGATGCTTAAGCCCAGCATGAAACTTGTTTTATTTCTTATCTTCGTCCCTGTACTTTCTGCGCCTTCATGGGCGATGGAACTAGACGACGCGCAAATTTGCCGTGCAGGTATTAGCACGGTGATGGATAAAAAGGTTGAAGACGTTGTTATCAAACGCCAACAAAAAAGTGTTATTTACCTGAAATTTCCGATTGAGGAGAATGAACGTACCTCGGAGTTGAAATGTTTGGTACGCGGAGAGCAGGTTATCTGGGCGACCGTGACAGGGCGCTGGCGCGATAGCGATCTTGACTCTTACGTGCATTACGCTGTGGAAGACGGTATTTTAACCGTGAAGGAGCGCCACAAAAACGGTTCCATCTTTACCAAAAAATTTGATGTAGATAAATTAATCAAGTTTCAAAAATGACCTCTCTTCTCCAAAATCTTTCAGGCGTTGTGGGGGAAGCCTTTACGGCGCAGAATTTGCCTGCGGAGCTTGGGGCCGTGCGTGTTTCTGATCGACCTGATTTGGCGCAGTTTCAATGCAACGGGGCGATGGCCGCAGCCAAGATTGCTAAGAAAAATCCGCGTGACATTGCGGGGAGCCTCTGTGAAGCACTTTCCCAAAATGACATTTTTGAAAAAGTTGAGATCGCCGGCCCCGGTTTTATCAATCTGGATATCACGGATGAATATCTGCGAAATTATCTCCAAAGAATTTCACAAGACAAGCGCCTTGGTATTTCTAAAAGCGGCGAGGGGACAATTATCCTTGATTATGGTGGTCCGAATCCCGCTAAGGCTATGCATGTAGGACATTTACGTTCGACCATTATTGGTGATGCATTAAAGCGCATATTAAAATTTTCTGGGTATGGGGCATTGGGAGATGTACATCTAAATGATTTGGGCTTGCCTATGGGGCAAATTATCAGCGAGTTTGAAATTCGTTATCCAGACTGGGTGTATTTTGATCGTAACCATACAGGAACGTATCCCAAGTCCCCTCCTTTTACCTATGCGGAGTTGGAAAAGATATATCCTGAGGCTTCGCAGGCATGTAAAAATGATCCAGTACGACTTGAGCAGGCGAAAAAGGCTACTGTTGAACTTCAGGATCGTACACATCCCGGATATTTAGCAATATGGGAACAGTTCATGATTTTGTCTAGAGCAGACATGAAACGGAATTTTGATTCATTGGATGTCAACTTTGAATTATGGCGTGGGGAGGCGGATATTTATGATTTGATAGCTCCTATGGCAGACGAACTGAAAGAAAGAGGTATTGCAGTTGAAAGCGATGGTGCCTTGGTTATTCCGGTAGATGAGGAAGGCGATAACAAAGATATGCCGCCTCTGATGTTTTATAAATCGGATGGTGCTGTTACCTATGGCACCACCGATCTAGCGACAATTTATGACAGAGTAAATGTTTACGGGGATATGCTAGAACGAATTATTTATGTTGTAGATAAGCGGCAAAGTCTTCACTTTGAACAGGTCTTTCGCTCATCACGTTGCGCGGGGTATGTACAGAAAAAACCAGATTTAGTGCATATCGGATATGGCACGCTTGATGGACCTGATGGAAAACCGTTTAAAACGCGTGATGGTGGCGTCATGCGGTTGGATCAGCTTGTTTCCATGTCCATTGATAAAGCTCATAAAAGGATAGAAGAAGCCCATTTTATACAGAATTTTGATGAAAGAGAGAGGGAAGAAATTGCCCGTAAGGTGTCTATAGCAGCCATTAAGTTCTCAGATTTATCAAATCAGCCACATATGAATTATATTTTTGATCTGGATCAAATGACCTCTTTTGAGGGGAAGACGGGCCCTTATCTTTTATATCAGGCGGTACGGATTAAATCGCTTTTAGCCAAAGCAAAAGATCAGGGGATAGATACAAACGGCGAGATCACAGCGTTAGAGGGGGTAGATAGACCTCTGGCATTGCTTTTGACGGAATTCCCTGAAATGTTTGATTTGGCCTTATCAAATTACTCTCCACATTATTTATGCGAGTATGCCCATAAATTGGCGCAAGGTTTCAGCTCTTTCTATGGTAACTGCCATATTTTGTCAGAAGAAAACGAAAATCTTCGTGTCAGCCGTCTCAAGCTTTGCGATATGGTTTACCGTCATCTTGAAGTGATTTTGGATTTTCTGGGTATTACAATTCCAAAACGGATGTAAGCGCTAGGCTACTTTAATCTTCTTGGGTTTACGGCCGCGTTTTTGAGGACGTACAGGACGGCCGATATTTTCTTCGATTTTGTCCAAAAACAGGTCTGATCCGCGTGGGCGGCCTGTTTGCAAATGGGTTTGGATGGTTTTCAGTTCGCCCGTATCCATCGGGCGGGATAGAAAGTTATTCCAGTCAGGAATGGAGCTAAACGAAGGGAAGTTTGTCAGGAGTGGATTGTCAATGATCTTGATACGTGATCTGGCGCTGCTCCAAAGATAGTTTTCTGGTTTGTCGGTAATGCCGTTTGTAATAGGTAGGGTTTCAATAAAGCGACTTGCGCGCAGGGCATGTTGTTCATCCATCGCATAAGAAAAGAAACGGTTTTGGAAGAGGTGTCCGCTCCATCCCTGTTTTCGATTGATCAAATTAGTATAACGTCTATGCGCCTCACCAATGGCGCGCGCGATGAGAGAGGCGTCCTTTGGCAGGATAAGCAAGTGAACCTGATTGGGCAGGAGGCAATAAGACAGCAGGTCAATTTTGGCGTTATCGAGCTGTCCTGTCACGATATCTAAATAGCTCTGATAATCGCCTTTTTGAAAAAAGACGGGCTCTGCACGGTTGCCGCGTTGCATGATGTGGTGTGGGGTATCTTCAATGACTATTCTTGCTTGCCGAGCCATACAGATATTAGAAACTGATTTGCTTGTGCTGTCAAGTAAACTGTCCCCGAATTAATATTAACGGGCGAGGAGGACATGATAAAAATCGTAGAAACCTGATTCATTGGCATCTTTTATGCATCCAGTTTGCTTACCGACAAATGAAGTGCCGTCGTTATCATCTCCTAAGGGGTTGGTATTGTATGTAAAAGATCCTGTAAATAGAGGAGAGCCGTTTAAACCATTTTCTAATGGTATGTCATTTGCTATTAAGTTGATACCAACGAGTGCGTTTATTTCTTTGCATAGGTTAAAAGATTTAGTGCGGTAAAATATATAAAGTTCGGAACATGAGCTGTTAGCACAATCATTTCCTATGCCTAATATTTGATCAACACCTATGAAACGTATGTTGGCTGTGTGGAGTGTGCTATTTTGTACTGGGGATGAATACTCAATTTTCCCTCCATTATCATGGAATATGTGGCAAGAATTATCAGCAGGGGCGTTTGAGTTTGTATATCCGCTCACGGTTGAGTTTTCAAAGCTGATTTCGCTTTCGCTGCATCCATTACGCCTCACACGGTCAACAGCGCCTTCGACTAAGCGGGCATAATTGAGGATCTCTTGCGCGGCGACTTTGGCCTGTTGTTTTGAAATGTTGTTGGTTCCCTGTTGGCCGGAGCGGGTGAAGGTAAAGGCGAGCGCGCCAAATAGAAACACACCGATCAGAATCAAAAAGAAGACATTTCCCTTTTGCGATGTTTTTTTATTCTTCAGCATCAATTTTGTCACCATTATTGCCTGATTTGATGAGCGCGCTTTGTAAATTATTTCCTGCTTTTTTAAGAATATCTTCAACATCTTTATTGAGTTTTTTGGTGATGAATTTCACAGGAGCTGGCGTTGCAGAAGCTTGAGTATTGTTATTTCCTTCTTCAACAAGATCATTCCAGCTAATAGGATCTTTTGTTTGCTGCGTTGTGTTTGTTTCTTCAACTGGCGCCATTTCAACGACCTCTTCGGCGGTTTGAATGGCGCGCACGGCTTCTTGCGCTTCAACAGGGTGGAGGTGGGCATGTAACGCACAAAGGGCGGTAATCCCGTAATCGACCGGATCATCATAAGATTCGGTGCCAACTGCGTAGCCTTTTTGAAGTGCTTCAATTTCTTCCGGTGTCTGGGCGGCAACATCTGCTTTGAGCGCCGTCCATTCCTTACCACAGAGCTTGTCTCGCAGTTTCGTAATCGCGCTTGCATGTTTGATGAATGTTTCATCAGGCTCGGGCAGGGCGACATATCTGGTGACCCGCATGGCTTTCGCGTGGCCGGGGTTGGAGTAAAAAATATTGGCTTGGATAACATCAGTGGAGAAGGAGATAATGGCTTCCCCTTCTTGCATTTCTTTCAAATCATCATAATCAGCCCGTGATCCGGTATCGATTCCCACTTGCTGAGTGTCCTGATAAGACCCGGTAGATATACCGCCAGAAAGCTGAAAGCTGGAAACTTTGGCGATATAGTCTTTTCCGATATGGTTTTCGAAAAACTCCCGCGTTTGGGTGGGGTCTTGTAATTTACCGAAGATTTTAATGTTACAGTTGGCAGTGATGGATTTGGCTTCTTCCTTGATCCGCTTTTCCATCGCCTGAAGGTCCTGCGCGGAGAAGACAAGGCAAAAGCCGAGTGACCGCGCCTGGGCTGCCATGACGCCCATCCCTTGCGAGGCGTAGTAACCGACCTCGTCAAAGACGCTCATAAAAGGCGTAGAAGAATGGGTGGGTTTATTCTCAATCACCTTAGAGCTGTCCCCTTCAAGGGTAGCACCCAGAGTTGAACCCATCATCCCCTTAATAGTGGTGGCAATGATTTTACCAAGGTTAGCCGATTCATCGCCGGATTTTTCAAGGGCAGGAATAAGGGCAATAAGAACACGCCGGTTCAATACGACATCTACCATGTCAATGTCGGCGGCCTGTGTATCAAAAATATAACCGTAATCATCACCAAGAGATTGTAAGGAGCGCGTAAATTGCATGGTCAAATAGCCGTGCTGCTGACGGACTGTTGTTGTATCTACCATGGGGGCATCCGGCCCCATCGGTTTTTCTTTCCCTTGATCGTCAAAAGCATCTTCGACATAACCGGGCAGCGTGTCCAGGTAACCTTTCAAGCTTTCTCTAATTTTTTCAGGCAATGCTTCATCTCGTGAAAACTGGATGACTTTATCCAGATTTAAACATTCCCGAATGGAGCTAACCGAGAGAGGGTAATCCTGATTGTCTCGCTTCCATGTCAGGGCCGGCATGAGGGAGGAGAGCAAGGAAACCGCACGTTCTTTCCACATGGCGTTGTCCCCTTCGGCTTCGGGCATCAGGGAAATCAACATCTGGGCGAGATAGGAGGCCGAACCGCTTGAAAACGGGTTCATGGTGTTGGAAGGCGCTTTGGCGTCCGAGTTCCCGGTCATATAGTTCAATACCAACAGATCATCATCCCGCCCGAAACGCCGGACAAGAGAAGATAGGGAAGACCAAAGGTCTGTATCGGCCTTACCGTCGATATAGACAAATCCGGATCCCCATGTCAGCGCGCTTGTGACAAGAGATTTGAGTCCTTCCGTCTTACCGGAGCCGGTTGTTCCGAGATAGAGAATATGAGTT
>JALEGH010000020.1 GCA_022763065.1 Alphaproteobacteria bacterium | reverse complement strand
CTCTCTACCACGGTCGATATCACCGCCACCTGTATCCCCTCTACGCCCGAAAAATATGAGCGTTACAACGAGCGTGTCATTAAAACCGCCCTGCGCGGCATGATGAACCGCACCAATATTCTAGATCCCACAATCAATATCAGAACACTAGAAGAGGAAAAAGTGCGTCAAGGCTCCGTCATTGGGTCAGGAGAGCAAGGACGACAAAACAAGATTTACAATGCCCAACTCTGGGTCGGGCAGAATTCTATATTTACAATGGAAGCTCAGCTCATCGGCCCCACGCATCATGAGGCCGACGCCGTTTTCGGTGATATTCTAGGCTCTATTAAAGTTAAAGAGTAAATTTCTCGAAAAAACCAACTTTTGTTGTCTCTTCTGGTTTTACTTTAACGATATTGCCAGAAAATAAGGTGGTGGCTAAAGGACCTGTATCTGGATTTAACTTGTCCAAAACCCAGTCGCCCTTCAGATCACCTTGATCTGGTTGTTTGCACGTCACCACGTAAGCTTTTCCTTGATACATAACAACTTCGCTACATGCTGTATGCCACACACCAGCGAACACATCTCCTGTACACGCTGATAGAGCATGTCTCTTCCAAGGCTTGCCATCTTCCAATTCAATCATTGTCCACTCCTATAAAATTAAACAGTTTTTCAAAAATAAACACAAAAAAAATTATGTCAATAAAAATATTGGGCTTTTTTCTAAACCACAGATGAACACCGATAAACACAGATTTTCTCTCCTGTCATCCCGAGCGAAAAGGCATCGCCTTGGAACCGAGGGATCTTTTTTCAAGATTCCTCATGCTCCCTCAACGGTCGGTCGGAATGACAAAGAAGAGTTTTAAAAGAAATAATATTAAAAACTTGGTGTTCTTGGTGTCCTGGCGGTTAAAAACAACTACCCCCTCGTACCCGCTCCACCATCGCGAAAAAGCCATTACGGCGGTTGGGGGAGAGATGCTGATCCAGTCCCATTTGTGAAAAGGCGTCCTCAATATCCACATTCGCGATCTCTTCGCGGGTTTTTCCCTCATAAGCACCTAAAAGGATAGCAATCAGACCTTTCACGATATGAGCATCACTATCGGCGATAAAATGGTATTTTCCGCCTTCTTTTTCTTGGGCAACAAACCACACACGCGACGTACAGCCCTTGACCAGATTTTGATCGGTTTTTAAACCCTCCGCCATAACCGGAAGGCTTTTCCCTAAATCAATCAAATACTTATAACGATCTTCCCAATCATCAAATAAAGAAAAATTCTCGACCAATTCTTCCAAAGACGGATAAGCCATAATGTATAAAACCTTGTATGCGTTAATGTTTTATTCGTAATTCCCTTATACGGTGAAACTATATAACATGAGATAACACAATGAAAAATCAACATTATTCTTATCGTATTTTACCCCTGCCCCCTTGCACAAAAGGAGCGAGGTGGTTAACTTGAATATGTTGATTCATTTTTCTAGGCTCAACGTCATCATAGAATTTCCAAGGTATCCTTCATGAGCAAATCATCCGACAACACATCAGATAGCGACAGCAAGAACACCCTATATTGTTCCTTTTGCGGCAAGAGCCAGCATGAGGTCAGAAAGCTGATCGCCGGCCCTAACGTTTTCATTTGTAATGAATGCGTTGAGCTATGTATGGATATCATCCGCGAAGAGGATAAATCGCAACTGGTACGCAGCGAAGGTGAAGGCGTTCCCTCCCCCAGCGAAATTAAAGAATTTCTCGATCAATATGTGATCGGCCAGCAAGATGCCAAGCGTGTGCTTTCTGTCGCTGTTCATAACCACTATAAACGGTTGGAGCACGGGGAGGCCAATCCGGACGGCGTGGAAATCGCCAAATCCAATATTTTAGTTGTGGGGCCAACAGGTTGCGGTAAGACGCTTTTGGCCCAAACATTAGCGCGCATCATTGATGTCCCCTTCACGATGGCAGATGCCACAACACTCACCGAGGCTGGTTATGTCGGGGAAGATGTCGAAAATATTGTTCTCAAACTGCTACAAGCTTCTGATTACAATGTAGAGCGTGCGCAGCGCGGGATTGTTTATATTGATGAGATCGACAAAATCAGCCGTAAATCCGATAATCCGTCCATTACCCGTGATGTCTCCGGTGAGGGCGTGCAGCAGGCGCTCCTCAAACTCATGGAAGGAACGGTTGCTTCCGTCCCACCGCAAGGCGGACGTAAGCACCCGCAGCAAGAGTTTTTGCAAGTGGATACTTCCAACATCCTGTTTGTCTGTGGTGGAGCCTTTGCCGGTATTGAAAAAATTCTAGCTAACAAAGGAAGAGGTCAAACCCTTGGCTTTGGTGCTGATGTCAAACCACCGGAAGAAGGAGACGCTGGAGAATTGCTCAAAAATCTGGAACCGGAAGACTTGCTCAAATATGGTCTAATCCCTGAATTTGTCGGGCGCTTGCCGCTTATCGCCACACTTGAAAATCTGGACGAAGACGCGCTTGTGCAAATCTTGACAGAACCAAAGAACGCGTTAACCAAACAATATCACCGCCTCTTTGAGATGGAGGGTGCAGAGCTTGAATTTACCGACGGTGCGCTCAAAGCGATCGCAAAGCAAGCAATTGAGCGTAAAACCGGCGCGCGGGGCTTGCGCTCTATCATGGAAAGCATGTTGCTCGACACCATGTATGACCTGCCCGACAAAGAAAATGTCGAGAAGGTTGTGATAGACAAAGACGTCGTTGATAAGGGCAAAGAGCCAACCTTCGTGATTGCCGATAAGAAAAAGAAGAAGTCATCCAAAAAGGATGAAAAGGAAGACGACAAAGACGTCGCCGCGAATAGCTAAAAACGGGATATAAATATGCCGCAAAACGCCAAAATTTTACCCGAAGACAATAAAAAATACCGCCTGATCACGCGTTCTGATATGGATGGGCTGGTCTGCGCGGTTTTGCTCAAGGAAAAAAACATTATTGACGAGGTCACCTTCGCCCACCCCAAAGATATGCAAGATGGTAAAATTCCGGTCACAGATCGTGACATCACCACCAACCTGCCTTATGTGGAGGGTGTTTATCTTGCCTTTGACCATCACGCCAGCGAGATGGAACGTATTGGGGGTGACATTGAAAACCGGATTATAGACCCGAATGCCGCCTCTGCCGCGCGTGTTGTCTACGAATATTTTGGCGGCGCGGAAAGCTTCCCGGATGTCAGTGAAGCAATGATGACAGCCGTTGACAAAGCCGATGCGGCCGCTTTCACCAAAGAAGATATTATGGACCCGCAAGGGTGGGAAATGTTGAGCTTTATTATGGATTCGCGCACCGGCTTAGGGCGCTTTCAGGATTTTAATATTTCGAATTATCAGCTCATGATGGATTTGGTTGGTATTTGCCGCAAAAAACGCAATATCGGCGCCATTTTAAATATGCCTGATGTGAAAGAACGGGTGGAGCTATACCGCTCCCACCAGCAAAAATCAAAGGAACAGTTGGAGCGTTGCGCGCGTGTTGACGGCGATGTTGTTGTTGTCGACCTGCGCAATGAAGACACTATCTGGGCCGGTAACCGTTTTATGATTTACGCGCTTTTCCCGCAATGCGCCGTTTCTATTCACGTTATTTGGGGCAGGAACAAACAAAATACTGTTCTGGCCGCAGGAAAATCCATTCTCAACAAAACAAACAAGGCCAAAATCGGCGACATTATGCTCGAATATGGCGGCGGCGGGCATGACGCGGCGGGAACCTGTCAGGTCAATAACCTCAAGGCAGATGAAGTGCTTGAGGAAATTATTGAGCGACTTCAGTAACGTTTCACACACAATACAAAGATGGCAGCACATAAATCACGCATATGGGTTGAAGTTCATGACCTCATGCAGCGTGATTATAAATATCAGCTAATCGCCAAAACAGGTGAAGAATTTGACCCTGCTTTTGCGCCTTTCTTCACCCCGCAACAAATGCTGGAGCTTGGCGTTTTTGAAGGCAAATACATGAATGATTGTCGCGCCGAATTCCCGGATGAGTGGTTTGAGAATGCCAAAATCAATGACACGCCCGACCCTGATTTGAATTATTTTAGTATTAAGAGCCGTCAACCCTTAAGCGTTTGGCAGAATAAAGGCTGGATCATAGGACCCGACCCTAGAGGCTGGTTCCAGTGGTATTGCCGCTATTACCAAGGGCGCCGTATTCCGGAAATTGATTCCCATCAGATCAAACGCTGGAAGGCGTTCTCCCGCCATGCCGGACAAATCAAAGCCAATTGCGCACCCGGTGATCTTGGCTGCCGCCCGCGTCAACGCCAAGCCCTCCTTCAATGGTCTTATGATCCGTTTATATAGACAAAGAAGAGTAAAAGGATGTAACGTCTTTTCATGATAAACCCTTCTCCCCTTCAAAAAGGCGATCGCATCGGTATTTGCTCTACCTCCAGCGCGGTGGAGGAGAAAGATATTCTGGTGGCCAAAGACTTTATGGAGGCGCAAGGATATGAGGTTTTCATCCACCCTCAAACGACCAACCGCCTGAACCAGTCTGCCGGAACGCCGCAGGAAAAAGCCGGGGCGCTCAACGAACTATTCGCGGATCAGTCCATCAAAGCTATTTTCAGCAGTCGCGGCGGCAACCGCGCCAGCACAATGCTCGAATTTTTAGACTTCGACACCATAAAACAAAACCCAAAAATTCTCATTGGTTATAGTGACTTAACAATTCTTCTTAATTCAATTTATCAAAAAACTGGACTGGTTGGATTTCACGGTCCCCTCTTCCGTGAACTGCCAACACATCCGGATTTTGAGCAAATGATCGGTGTTTTATCAGGTGAGATCACCTCCCTCGATTTATCAAGTTGCCAAATACTCAAAACCGGTCCCGAAGAAGCTAGAGGCCCGATTCTCGGCGGTAACTTAAGCGTCTTTCAGGGGCTTATCGGTACCCCCTACATGCCGGACATGAAGGATGCAATTCTCCTCCTTGAAGATATCAGCGATCACACCAGCCGTTATGACCGCATGTTTTGTCATCTGAAAAATGCAGGTATTTTGGCACAACTCTCTGCCCTTATTATCGGCGATTTTACGGATATGAAAGACAATGAAGACCGCCCCTTCGGCTTCACGCTGGAAGAGGTTATTCTGGAGCACAGCGAAAAATATGATTTCCCCGTTCTGACCGGTGCGCCTTTCGGTCATGCGGACAGGCTTTGTACCCTGCCTATTGGCGCTCCGGCTAAACTTTGCTTGAAAAAGATGGAGCTTTCTTTTAAACCACTCGCATGACTTTTGTGGTGACTGACATCTGTATTATGTGCAAATACACTGATTGTGTAGAAGTTTGCCCCGTAGATTGTTTCTACGAGGGTGAAAATACGCTCGTCATCCATCCGGATGAATGTATTGATTGCGGCGTATGCGAACCCGAATGCCCTATCGAAGCTATTCTGCCCGATACAGACCCCAAAGCAGATCAATTTTTGGAAGTAAATCGTCAGTATTCCGAAAAATGGCCAGTCATTACACAGAAAAAAAATCCACTGCCCTCAGCGGATGAATTCAAAGACAAAAAAGACAAGATGGATCAATATTTTAGCCCCAATCCCGGAGAAGGTGATTAAGGCTAAAAACGCAATTTATTTGACGTATTGTTGAAGTTTTTGTTGATTTTTTGGAAAAAATCAGATAGGCTCCCTCACATGGTTAAACGATAGATTATGCGTTAAGGGGATAAAGCGAGCGACACACAGCTCCTTTAAGCAACATCCCACTTCTAATGATCACAGCATCACCTTCATCGTTTCCATTTTCGTCAGCGACCTGTTGAAACGGGTATGTCATGTTCTTGCGCATGCCCAAGGTCTGGTTGACTAAAAAAATGAACGAAGAGAAATAAACAATAAATAACAGAAAGGCACTAAATCTATGGCTGCACAAAACGACAATTTTGCAAAAGGCGACTACGTAGTATATCCGGCGCACGGCGTTGGACAAATTGAAGGGATTGAAACCCAGACAATTGCCGGTATGGAAATCAAGCTCTACGCGATTAGTTTTGAAAAAGACCGTATGCGCCTGAAAGTGCCTGTCATGAAGGCCGAAGAATCAGGCCTGCGCCGCCTATGCAATAATTCACGTTTGAAAGACGCGCTCAACACGCTAAAGGGACGTGCGCGTATCCGCCGCACCATGTGGAGCCGCCGTGCACAAGAATATGAAACAAAAATCAATTCCGGCGATCCTGTGGCCATCGCGGAAGTTCTGCGTGACCTGAAACGCAGCAATGATGATACGGAGCAATCTTATTCCGAGCGTCAGATTTACCAATCTGCGTTGGAGCGCTTGGCCCGTGAAGTGGCAGCCATTGAGGAGACAAGCGAAGATGCGGCTGTTGAGCGTCTGGAAAAGCTGATGGGTAAGAAAAAGACCCTGCCAGAAGCCT
>JALEGH010000019.1 GCA_022763065.1 Alphaproteobacteria bacterium | reverse complement strand
CCAGCCGCAGGTTCCCCTACGGCTACCTTGTTACGACTTCACCCCAGTCGCTACCCCTACCGTGGACGGCTGCCTCAAAGGTTGGCTCACCGGCTTAAGGTAGAAGCAACTCCCATGGTGTGACGGGCGGTGTGTACAAGACCCGGGAACGTATTCACCGTGGCATGCTGATCCACGATTACTAGCGATTCCGACTTCATGGACTCGAGTTGCAGAGTCCAATCCGAACTGAGACTACTTTTAGAGATTTGCTTGGCCTCGCGACCTCGCTGCTCACTGTAGTAGCCATTGTAGCACGTTTCTAGCCCTACACGTAAGGGCCATGATGACTTGACGTCGTCCCCACCTTCCTCCGGCTTAACACCGGCAGTCTCGCATGAGTGCCCAACTAAATGCTGGCAACATACGATAGGGGTTGCGCTCGTTGCTGGACTTAACCAAACATCTCACGACACGAGCTGACGACAGCCGTGCAGCACCTGTCACCTCCCCGGCCGAACCGAAGACAATCATCTCTGAAAGTCCCAAGAGGGATGTCAAGTGTAGGTAAGGTTCTTCGCGTTGCGTCGAATTAAAGAACATGCTCCACCGCTTGTGCGGGTCCCCGTCAATTCCTTTGAGTTTTAATCTTGCGACCGTACTCCCCAGGCGGTGTGCTTAACGCGTTAGCTGCGTCACCGAATCCTATGAACCCGACAACTAGCACACATCGTTTACGGCGTGGACTACCAGGGTATCGAATCCTGTTTGCTCCCCACGCTTTCGTATCTCAGCGTCAGTTCCCGTCCAGTTGGCCGCCTACGCCACTGGTGTTCCTCCGAATATCTGCGAATTTCACCTCTACACTCGGAATTCCGCCAACCCCTCCGGGACTCTAGATAAGAAGTTTCAAAAGCAGTTCCAGGGTTGAGCCCTGGGATTTCACTTCTGACTTTCTTATCCGCCTACATACGCTTTACGCCCAGTGATTCCGAACAACGCTCGCTCCATTCGTATTACCGCGGCTGCTGGCACGAATTTAGCCGGAGCTTCTTCTGATGTTACCGTCATTATCTTCGCATCTGAAAGAGCTTTACAACCCTAGGGCCTTCTTCACTCACGCGGCATGGCTGGATCAGGGTTGCCCCCATTGTCCAATATTCCTCACTGCTGCCTCCCGTAGGAGTCTGGTCCGTGTCTCAGTACCAGTGTGGGGGATCATCCTCTCAGACCCCCTATAGATCGTAGTCTTGGTGAGCTTTTACCTCACCAACAAACTAATCTAGCGCGGGCTCATCCCTCGGCGATAAATCTTTGGACCGGAGTCATTATAAGGTATTAGCGCAAATTTCTCTGCGTTATTCCTTACCGAGATGTAGATTCCCACGTGTTACGCACCCGTGCGCCACTCACCTAAAAGGTTCGTTCGACTTGCATGTGTTAGGCCTGCCGCCAGCGTTCGTTCTGAGCCAGGATCAAACTCTCAAGTTTGATCTCAATCTCAAAAATCACTGTCATTAGGAATTGAAGTATCCTTAGACACTCCAAAAAACCTAATCTTGTGATTAGAGAAGTGCAAGGACCTGCAATTATTTTATTGTTAAGTATACCGATTATAAACCGATATACGTCACGTAACTGTAAGTTGATATGACATACACAAAATAAAGCAGGTCACAAAATTTGCCAATTTAAAATTAGCTTATTTCAATGCATTCAACATTAACTTGTTTTTCTTGCCTCAGGACGGCAAGCCGTCTACGGCCACCCAAAATCAACTTTCAAGCACCCGCGTAGCGCGTTTACGCGCCTGAGCGAACAAGTAAACAAGCCAAGCCCTGCTACCTGTGTATCTCTTTTTCCATTCACGATGTTCAAAAACCGTATCACGCCAACAGATAACTCAACCTAATGGGCATCTGTGCCGTGAAAAATCAGAATAACTTCCGAAAATTTTTTGATGGTGGTGAGACTATAATCTACTTTAAACCAGCCGTCAATCTTGACCAAAAACTCTTAAAAATAGGTTAAACCCTTGATTTAAGAGAGTTTGACACACGTCGCACACGACTTCTCGCGCGCGCTGTGAAAGGGGTTATATACTTAAACTCACACCAATGTAAACAGTTTTTTGAAGTTTTTTACATTTTTTTTACTTTTTTTCAAAAATGTAGCTTTTTTGCTAGTTTTAGGAAGAATTATCCTTCGTTTTCAAATATGAAAATATCAAATTAAGCCCATTTCCTTTAAATCATCTTCCATGTCCTCCGGGACCGGTTCCGCGCTAATATTTTCGCCCTGATATACACCTCTATCGCGCGGTATATCTACTTCGTTTAAATACCGCCAGCCCTGAAACGGCTTTTTAGGTGTCGAAACCGTCTGATAGATAGTGTTAGAGACAATGATAAGGCATTGGGTTCCCTTATCCGGACTATCTTCGCTCTCGAATCCAATAATCTCCTGTCGGCACTGAATACGGTTCTTAATCACACGGTATAGCGAGCCACCAGCCAAAACTTCCTCAGCCCGTTTGGGTTTGAAGCGGGTCCTGACAGCATTTGCCGGTACCCCGTGATAATTAAAAACGCAAGTCTGCTGTACCTCATAAAAATGCGGTAAATCGTCGATTCCAACGACAAGTTTGATCATGTGCTGCGGCATGACTCCAAATTACAAGGGCAAAAGAAGAATTCAAGTGCTTTTACATTTTGGGCCTAGGCCTAACTATGGAGATTCACAGCTCGCGCATACATATGTATACTTTGAAATGCATTGATTCTTAATGCGTATCTGTCAATTTCCGGATTTGATATCTCTCTCATGCGTTTTGCATTTCTCATATTATATTTGCTGTTTTTGTGCGTCCCACACGCAAACGCACAGCAGAATTATACGGATACGCCCTTTGCTCCTTGGATGGAAGAAGAGACCAGCCGTTTGAGCGCAACAGCAACAACTTCCAACGAAACACTCAAACCCCAAAAACTCTCTCTATCCCAGATAGAAAAAGTCATCCGTCCCTCTCATCAAGCTCCAAAACAACAAGATATATTCTCCGCTAACTTAGACCAGATCACAGAAGAGCCTTCAAGGCTGGAAGAACTCTACGCCACCCGTGTGATTGATGAGCCCGAACAATTTGGCTATGACTTATTTAAACGGACAGATAATGAATATACGACGGAGCAATCTTTACCCGCCGGACAAGCTTTAGATCATTATATTTTAAGCGCCGGAGATGAATTGAATATTATTGTCCGGGGCCAAATAAATTCTAGAGAGCGTCACCGTATTAATTCTGAAGGGTTGCTTGTCGTTGACCAACTACCTCCGATTATGGCTGCAGGTAGGCCCTTTAAAGAAGTCGTGGATGAGCTTAAATCGGAAACGCTTTCTCTACACAACACTCAAATTTTTGTCTCTCTTTCTGCTGTACGGCAAGTCAGTGTGCTCGTCATTGGCAATGTGAACAAACCGGGACGTAAAACATTAACCGCCTTTCACAGCATTCTGGATGCTCTGAATGCGGCAGGCGGTATCACAAAAACAGGTTCCCTTCGCCGTATCAAACTGGTCAGAAACGGCAAAAGCCACTATATTGATCTCTACCATCTCCTCATGAATTCTTCTGCAAGTGCGCAGAGTGATCGTTTGCTTCAGGATGGTGATCGTTTAATCGTTCCGCCCATCGGACCTACCGTAGCCGTCTCCGGTCATGTCAAGCGCCCCGGCATCTATGAGATTCGTCCGCGTGAAAAGCTGAGCCTGTCTCAGATTTTAAATCTGGGAGGCGGGCTCTTGTCTCCCGGTCAAAACAGATTTATGAGGCTGGAATATACCAAGGACGGTACAGAAACCGTGCAAGACATCCATGATGTTAAACAGCGCATTTTTGGCGATAGTTTGGCGATAGTAATGTGCTTGTCGTCGCCCCGAGTGTTCAAAAGAGAACCAGTAAGGTCACCCTTTCCGGTCATACAAGGCAAGCGGGAGACCATGATTTAAACAAAGCCAAAACGCTTTCCGCCTTGCTTCAAGATGAAAAAGTAATGGGAGATGATATTTACCCGCTCATGGGTATTATTGAGCGCCGTGATCCCGACAAACTGACAAAAGAGCTGATTGATTTTTCCCCTTATCAGGTCTTACAAAAAACCTATGATCATCCGTTACATGACGGTGATCAGGTTCATCTTTTTTCACTGGATCAAATTATTGCTCTTGAAAAAGAAACGCCCCAACCTCTCTTGCATCAGGCCAGCTTCACCTCACGAGGAAAAATCAAAGACGCGCAGGATAAAATGATTGATCCCCTGATCGGCTCTTTTATGAAAGAGCGCGCCGCCTTCGTACGCGGGGCGGTCAGAAAGGCCGGTGCCTACCCCGTTACAAATAACACATCTCTTAATACTCTTTTGGCGGTAGCAGGAGGATTAACCCTCGAAGCCAATTCGGAGAATATTGAGCTGACCTCCCGCACAGATGCGTCCCGCGAACGGGGCCGCCAAATGATCGGCCTGCTGGAACAAGATGCTACGCAAATTCTGATCGGGCCGGGAGACACCATCCGCATTAATCAAAAATTTCACAAAATTGCCGATCAAAGTGTGCGCATTTTGGGAGAGGTCAATCACCCGGGACAATATGATTTGATGCCGGGCGATACGCTTTCCAAACTGATCAAGCGGGCCGGAAATATCACCGCACAAGGCTATCCGGACGGGGCGATTTTCAGCCGTGCGAGCGAGCGCAAACGTGAACAAAGCCGCTTTAAAGCGCAAGCACAGGATTTAGAGCTCAAACTTGCTGCCAGCCTGCAACAAGTCGATAAAGATGAAAAACCCGATATGGCGCAAATACAAGCCACGCAAAGTCTCATCTCACAGCTTAAAGGAGCTACCGCCGTTGGCCGTATTACGGTCGAAGCCGACCCGGCCTCTTTAAGCGCTGATCCGGCGCAAGATATCTTGCTGGAGGCGGGTGATAGAATCTATATCCCCAAACGCCCCATGACAGTGAGAGTTGCCGGAGAAGTGCTCTCTCCCGCCGCATTGCAGTTTAAATCCGGTAAGGACCCGCTTGAATATATCCGCGAGGCCGGCGGCACAACCTATTACGCCGACAAGGACCGCGCCTTTGTCATTTATCCTGATGGTAGTGCGCAGCCCCTACAGGTCAGTAGCTGGAACCACCGCGCAACCTTTATTCCGCCCGGTTCCACCATTATTGTACCGCGTGATCCCAAGCCCTTTAACTTTCTTGAAGGAGCGGAGCGTATCAGCCAGATCTTGGCCAACCTCGCCATCAGCGGTCTTTATATTGATGCCATCGGTGATGATGATTAAACAATGCCTGTTTTTTCCATCATTACCGTCACCAAAAATAATTTAGATGGCTTTCGCCAAACAAAAACCTCGATCGAAGAACAAAAATTCAAAGACTTCGAGTGGATTATTATTGATGGCAACTCAAAAGATGGCACCCAGAATTATTTAAAGCAGAACGTCAAAACACCTCATCAATGGATCAGCAAAGAAGACGAAGGTATTTATGATGCCATGAATAAAGGCATAGTACGTTCGACAGGTGATTACCTGATTTTCATGAATGCGGGAGATCGTTTTTATGATCATGATATCTTAGGCGACATTGAGAATGCCGTTCAAAACGAACCTGACTTTATTTATGGCGATTCTATAGAAGACAGCCATTATAAACGCGCAAAATCTCATACCAGCATAAGGCACGGTATGTTTACCCATCATCAATCCATGATTTATAAGCGCGATATCTTGGACGAATTCCGCTACAACCTAGCCTACAAAATCTCCAGTGATTATGATCTCACATGGCATTTTTTGAACCGTTCTCGCAATATTGAATATATCAACCGGCCTCTATGTATTTTTGAAAGTGGCGGAATTTCACAAAAACATGTTTTACAAGGGCGCATCGAACAATTCCACATTCGCCGCGAACATGGCATGTCTTGGCTGCAAGCGAGCGTTATTTTCCTCGCGCAAAGCGCTCTGTACACTTTCCGTTGTTTGCTACCTTCCCTTTACTGGAAGATAAAAGCCCGCTGACCTGATGATAATAATCCATTCTGGTCCGTGCGAAATCATATCCGGCCTTTCCGTCTAAAAAACCGAGCTTAAATATATAGGAATGCAAAAACGCAAGAATCCCACGCATCGGTAATTGTCTAAAAATAGATTTGGCAAATTCTCTGAACTTCAAAGGGTCTTGCGGATAGGCTTTCCTTTTGATCATTCTCGCCTCCCAAAGGGCATAGCGCTTATGCCGCGCTTGCCATTTTTCAAAATCATCATAGGCATAATGGAGCAGGGCGGATTTTAACTGATCCGTTTTCTCTTTACCTGCAAACTCAGGGTCTAAAACAGGCTGGTAGTGACCTTCCATCTCACCCATTCCTTCAATATCCAGATCATCTACTACCGGAAACACAAATTTTCTCCGGTCAAATAAAACCAGCTTGTTATTTTGAAGACCGAAATTTAAGGGTTTGTCTCCCCAGATATAACACCCTTTGATAAAATAACCTGCGCACTCAAAATCAAGCTGAGAAATCTCCTCCAATAATTCCGAAGTGACAAACTCATCCGCGTCAACAAAGAAAATAAAATCATGCCTGGTTTGAATATTCTCCAGGCACCATTGACGCTTCTTAGGATACGCGCCATTCCACGTAAAATTTTCAACCCGCGCCCCAAAGCTTTGTGCAATTTGAGCTGTCCCGTCCGTGCTGTTTGAATCAACAATGATAACCTCATCAAAGCCGGATAATGAAGCCAGACAACGCGCCAGATTTTGTTCTTCATTATAGGTTGTGACAATAACGCTAACGGGGATCATGGCCATTATTTTTGCCGCAGGCTCCAGATGATATAGCCTGTAAAAGCCCCGATAAATAGAGCAACAAACCATGTGAGTGGTTGGTTCGGCCATACCGGTTTGGAACTCGCGCTCGCCGGTTCTACGACAATCGCGGCATAAGGTTCATCCAGATTGGCAAGCATCTGGATATGTTCTTGCTGCATAAGTAAATTGGTAATTCCCTTACGGTGGTCAGGATTGCGGGTACGTTGCAACGCTTTTTCCAGATATTCCACCCGGCTTTGTGACTGACGCCTGCGATCTCGCCTAATCATCTGGTCACTTACCAGATGAAGCTTGCGTAATAAAGCAGCTGCAAATTCAGGATCGGGATGGTGGTAGCTAATGCGCCTCAACGGTGTCGCCCCCAACGGGTCAATCCGCACATAACGGTTTAAATATTGCGCAAGTGCCGCATTATTGTGAATTCCCTTTTTATGAGTTGTTTTAATTCCCTTCAGCACACTCTCATCTTTTATTAAAATCGCAGAGGCAGCAGGTCCACGAAATGTATGCATAAAGCGGTAAAAATCTGTCGAAGCTCCTTCCTGATCTTTAGGACGCCAGAAAGGAAGCGAAGCAAACTGATCATGCTGAACGGTAGAAGCATAATCACCCAGCGCATAGCCATCAGCCGGGGCCACAATCATCACGGCCTTATATTTCGGTGTCACCACACCAAGAAAAACAAGTGCGATGCAACAGGCCAAGGCCACACCCACTATTATATAAGTTTTAGCGCGCCAAAATTGTTTTAATAAATCCTTTAAAGAAATTTCTTTATCCATATCATATACCTCTTAACCACTCACCCGTATTTTTTCGAGAGTATCAACCCATTTGTGCAAGGACAAGTTCGGGTGATAAGCCTGCGCGGCGCGTAAAGCACCATCTTGTGCCTTGAACCACGCATCACTATTTGAACGAAAATGATAAATCATGTCCGCCAGTTTTTTAGCATCATGCAAAGGCACAACCGCGCCCGCATGGTAATCCCGAATGACCCGGCCCAATTCGCTTTTTTGCGGTCCCAGAAAAATTGTCGGGCGCCCGACAGTTAATCCGGAATAAAATTTACATGGCACCAAAAGCCCAAGCGCACTCTTACGCATACTTACCAAATGGATATCGCCACTTTCCAT
>JALEGH010000018.1 GCA_022763065.1 Alphaproteobacteria bacterium | reverse complement strand
ATCGGCACTCTCCCCTTCCTCCAAAAGAACTGCAATCGGTGTATTGACCGCCACATCCTGGGTTCCTTCTTCCACCAGAATTTTACCAATCACGCCGTCATCAACGGCTTCGACCTCCATCGTGGCCTTATCCGTTTCAATCTCGGCAATCACATCACCAGATTCTATTGTGTCGCCTTCTTTCTTGAGCCATTTGGCCAAATTCCCTTCGGTCATGGTAGGCGATAATGCGGGCATTAAAATATTTGTTGTCATCTTACTCCACCTCCACCAATACATCAGTCCAAAGCTCTTCAGGCGGGAGCTCCGGGCTTTCCTGCGCGAAATCTGCAGCTTCTTTCACGCGTGCCTTTACCTCTTTATCAATCGCTTTGAGATCATCTTCACCTACATCATGATTGCTCATCATATGTTCTTTAAGCTTTACAATCGGATCACGGTTATCTTTCATGTCTGTGACCTCCTCTTTACTGCGGTATTTCGCCGGATCAGACATGGAATGCCCGCGATAGCGATAAGTCATCATCTCAAGGATATAAGGCCCGTTGCCCGTGCGCACATAATCAAGCGCCTGACGGGCCGCTGCCTGAACTGCAAAGATATCCATTCCGTCTACTTGTTCGCCGGGAATGCCATATCCCTGCCCGCGTGCATAAAGCTGCCCGGCGCTGGAACGCTGCACCGATGTTCCCATCCCATACATATTATTCTCAATCACATAAAGGACCGGTAATTTCCAAAGGGCGGCCATGTTATAGCATTCCGCCACCTGCCCCTGATTGGCTGATCCATCCCCCATATAGGCCACGGCCACACCGCCATCACCCTTATATTGATGAGCAAAACCAAGCCCTGTACCAATCGCCGTCGACGCGCCAACAATCCCGTGCCCGCCAAAGAAGCCTTTTTCTTGGGAAAACATATGCATGGAGCCTCCCTTACCTCGGGAATATCCGCCCTCGCGCCCTGTTAGCTCCGCCATCACACCCTTGGGGTCCATGCCTTGAGCCAACATATGCCCATGATCGCGGTAGGTGGTGACCACAGTATCCTGGTCTTCCTGCACTGACTGAATACCTGTCACCACAGCTTCTTGCCCTATATAAAGGTGACAAAACCCGCCAATCAAACCCATACCATAGAGCTGCCCGGCCTTTTCCTCAAACCGACGAATGAGGAGCATATCGTGATACATCTCCCGCATTTCTTCAAGCGTTGGTTCCGGCGCGCTATTGGATATGGTTTTTAAGGAGGGTTTCTTCCCCATTTTCTTTTTGGATGATTTCTTCTTACTCGTTGCCATAACAGCCTTGCCCCAATATGGTTAAATTCGACCCGCAAAGTACAATTTTGACCAAACATAATCCAGTCAAAAACGATGTTAAAACATTAAAATTGTGAAATAAATTAAGAAGTGTTTGAATTTAAATGAATTTTTAAAGTTGCTTATTGCTACTTTGTATTAAAACAACCTCATCCGGCGCATGATAACCCAAAACATAACGGATACGCTCCTCCAAAAGATCACGATCAATCGAGCCCGGACGCATCATTTTCACCTTGGTTTCAATCTCGGCGCGCTCGATTTGCAACTCTGCCAATTCCACCTGACGTTCCACCATCTGATTTTCAAGCGCCATGAGCCTGAAATAACCACGATGCCCCGCCACCAAGTGATAGGAAAAATAAACGCTCAAGCAGATGCCAATAATGGCCATCATGTTGCGGCGGAGAATATAGCGTCTTTCAATGAGGCGTTTCATACCCCCCATCGAATCACAAACGAATCACCTCTGTCAATAGAAAAAATACAATAGATTCAATAGGTTAATGAGTACAAATAAAGAACATTCGCAAGTTCTCATCCTCCAAAACCGTCCAAGGCCCACCTAAGTGACTCAAATGACTCGAAAAAATATTTTTACATTTTCTTAAACTTTTTTGTTGACATAATATTTTTTTACTGTAAATTACCGTGAAACTTACAACTTATGGAGTAAACACATGTCAAAACAACCAGAAAAAAACACAAACCCGTTTGCCGGATACGACGCAGGACCCGCAATGCTAGGCGGCATCTTTGTCGGAGCGGTATGTTGTGTGGCTGCCGGATCTTTTCCCCCAGCGGAAATGACTGAAGCAAAAATGGCCGCATTCGCTCTAGGAGGTTTCTTTGCAGGCGCCGCCATAGACCCTCTAACTATAACCGTAGGTCACTATTATAAAAAATTTTCGGATGCTAGAAAACTTACAAACGGCTAAAACAATCTAGCTCATTAACCAAAAGCCGCCATCGTGGCGGCTTTTTTATACTTTGACCTCATAAAAACCAAAACGTGAAAAAACAAACATTTTCCTATATTTATATTGACATAATAAATTTTTATGTTATATTCCCTGCATATTCAATTTTAACCCCTTATTTGGAGAACACAAAATCATGTCGAATGAACCTGAAACACAAGAAGTTCCTACTGAGGAAAGAAAAGAACAAAGATCAAAAATAACACCCTGGATAGGTCCAGCGATAGTCGCTACTGGGTTTGTTACATATACACCAGCGATCATCGCTGCTGGTGGTCTGTACTGCCTATTTGATTTAGCTGTAAACAATACTGGTGGAGGCTCCAAGAACTACGAACAAACACAAGAGACACCACAAGAAAACGTACAAAAAAACACAAAAAACAACGACGAAAGAAATGTGGCCATTGCAGGTATGATCGCCGGTGGTCCAATAGTTGGAGGCTTAGCGGCATACACAGCTAACCTCTTTGGTCTAGACCCTGTAACCGTTGTAGGTACTGGTGTTGCCGTAACCGCCGCAGTATCGGGGGTTTATGCCTACGCCTATAAAAATTCATGATTTTAAAACAAAAAACCATTCTAAAAAGCCGCCATATAGGCGGCTTTTTTTTGTTCTTGGAAACTTTACCCCCGGATAAACCACCCCGCATGATAAGCGGCGGCGGGGCCAAGCTCCTCTTCAATACGCAAGAGCTGGTTATATTTGGCCATCCGGTCAGAGCGGGACAAGGAGCCGGTTTTGATTTGTCCGCAATTGGTAGCCACAGCCAGATCAGCGATGATAGAATCTTCGGTTTCGCCTGACCTATGTGACATCACAATACCAAAGCCCGCCCGCTTGGCCATTTCGATGGTCTCTAGGGTTTCGGTGAGCGTTCCAATCTGGTTCACCTTGATCAAAATCGCATTGCCTGCGCCCATTTCAATGCCTTTGGCCAGACGCTCGGCGTTCGTGACAAATAAATCATCCCCCACAAGCTGAACCTTATCACCAATAACTTTCGTGAGAGCGACCCAACCCTCCCAGTCATCCTCGGCCAAGCCATCCTCAATCGACACAATCGGGTAGTCATGACATAGCTGCTCATAATATTTAACCATCTCGTCGGAAGTCAGCGTGCGCCCCTCCCCCTCCAGATGATATTTGCCGTCCTTATAAAATTCTGTGGAGGCCGTATCAAGTGCGATAACGACATCCTTGCCTGTTTTATACCCCGCAGCCTCAATAGACTTCATAATGAAATCAAGCGCTTGCTCGGCGGACTTCACCTCCGGCGCGAAGCCGCCTTCATCGCCGACATTGGTATTCATACCAGCGCTTTTAAGCTGTCCTTTCAAGGCATGAAACACTTCCGCGCCACAACGCATGGCCTCGGTGAAGCTTTCCGCCCCCACGGGCATGATCATGAATTCCTGAAAATCGACCGGATTGTCGGCATGCGCCCCGCCATTAATGATATTCATCATCGGCGTAGGCAAAATATGGGCATAGGGCCCGCCCAAATAGCGGTAAAGCGGCACATCTAACTCATCCGCCACCGCGCGCGCCATAGCCAGCGACACACCCAAAATCGCGTTCGCGCCCAGCTTGCCCTTATTCTCCGTTCCATCCAGCGCGATCATGGTGTGATCAAGATGGCGCTGCTCTTCCGGGTCCTGTCCCATAAGCGCTTCAGAAATAGTGGTATTCACATTTTGAACCGCCTTTTGAACGCCCTTGCCACCCCAGCGCTTCTTATCACCATCGCGCAGCTCCACGGCTTCATAGGCTCCGGTTGACGCACCGGAAGGCACAGCCGCGCGTCCCATCGCGCCGCTTTCGAGGGTCACATCCACCTCGATCGTAGGATTTCCCCGGCTGTCCAAAATTTGTCTGGCATTGATGTCGATAATGGCGCTCATGGTCTCTTTCTATCCCTTCATCACGTTATCTAATTCTTTTAACTGAGCAAGCACCGCTTCCATATCGGAAAGCTTGACCATATTCGGCCCGTCCGAAGGCGCGTTATCCGGGTCCTGATGAGTTTCCATGAAGATACCTGCAACGCCTACAGCCACGGCAGCTCTGGCCAATACCGGTACCATAGTTCTATCACCGCCACTTGAGCTCCCCTGCCCGCCCGGCTGTTGTACACTATGCGTGGCATCAAAAATGACAGGATAACCCGTTTGCTGCGCCATAATGGGGAGACTGCGCATATCGCTCACAAGCGTGTTATAGCCAAAACTCGCCCCGCGCTCGGTTAAGAGAATGTTTTCATTCCCCGTGCTTGCCACCTTATCGGCCACATTCTTCATATCCCACGGCGCCAGAAATTGCCCTTTTTTGACATTAATCACCGCACCTGTTTTCCCAGCAGCCAAAAGCAAATCTGTCTGGCGACACAAAAACGCCGGAATTTGAAGGATATCAACTACCTCCGCCACTTGAGCGCACTGATCCTCGGTATGAATATCAGTGAGCATCGGCACACCAAACTCTTTCTTCAAATCCGCAAATACCGGCAATGCGGCTTCCAGCCCCATGCCGCGCTTCCCGCTCACGCTTGTGCGGTTGGCTTTATCGAACGAGGTTTTGTAGATAAAAGGAATTTCGAGCTTTTTGGTGAGTTCTACCAGCACACCGCACATGTCAAAAGCATGATCGCGGCTTTCCATCTGGCACGGCCCCGCAATGAGGGTAAACGGCTTGTTATTAGCGCATTCTATGTCTTGAATAAAAACAGATTTCGGCGTAACGTCCTGCATGCCAATGTTTTAACGTATGAACCCCCAACAGGAAAGAATAAAAATGCCTATCCAAAAATTTGATCCCAACAAGCTGGACGATGAATTTCATAAGGCACAAAAAACAGTGCCAGAGAATCCGAGTCTGGCCAGCAAATATATTGTAATTGCCGGAACGGTAGGAGCGATAGTAGCACTTACATCGGTTTGGCAGATTGCTAATAGCACAGCCACCTCCGAAGAACCGGCAGAACTGCGCCTCCATAAGCAGCTTTTTCAAGAAGAAATCGACAAAAAATGGGGCATAAAACGAAAAGGGCTAAACGGTCTGGATTATTAGTGAACCACTAAACCAACCGTTCCTGCTCAACCGCCGCCTTGATGAAAGACACGAAAAGCGGATGCGGGTCGAAGGGCTTGGATTTGAGCTCCGGGTGATATTGCACCCCGATGAACCAGGGATGATCACGGCGCTCGCAAATTTCGGGGAGTTTGCCGTCCGGTGATTTACCGGACATAAACAGCCCTGCCTTTTCCAATTTCTCCTGATAATTAATATTCACCTCATAGCGGTGCCTGTGACGTTCCTCAATATGAGTAGTGTCATACACTTTCGCCACTTTGGACCCTTTTTCAAGGATAGCCGGATAAGCCCCTAGACGCATGGTTCCACCCAAATCTGTATCGGCGCTGCGGCGCTCATGATGAGTTTTTTCGCCTTCCTCTTTGACCCATTCGGTCATCAAGCCAATCAGATGCTCACCCTCTTCATCAAATTCGGAGGAACTCGCATCCTTTATATCGGTTAAATTACGCGCAGCCTCGAGCACGGCCATCTGAAGCCCAAAACAAATGCCGAAATAAGGAATGTTTTTCTCCCGCGCATATTGGATCGCCTTGATCATGCCTTCAGCCCCTCGGTTGCCAAAGGCACCGGGCACCAAAATGCCGTTCACATCCGCAAGCTCTGAAGCAATGTCTTCTTGCGCTTCATCAAAGGTGGATGCCTCAACAAACTTAATATTAACCTTGACTTTGTTGGCAATCCCGCCATGCGTGAGCGCCTCATTAAGCGACTTATAACTATCCGCCAGATTGGTATATTTCCCGACAACCGCAATGGTCACTTCGCTTTCGGGTGCTTTTAAACGGCGGTTAATGCGCTCCCACTCTTCAAGTTCAGGCGCAGGCGCATCTTCAATGCCAAAAGCATCAAGAACTTGTGTGTCCAGCCCGACCTCATGATATTTAAGCGGCACTTCATAGATGCTGGCTGCATCCAAGGCCGGTATCACTTTCTCTTCATCAATATTACAAAAGAGGGCGATTTTCTTAAGCTCGTCTTCTTCGATATCGCGGTCCGCCCGACAGAGCAAAATGCGTGGGCGAATTCCTACCGCCATAAGCTCTTTCACAGAATGTTGTGTAGGTTTGGTTTTAAGCTCTCCTGCTGCTGGAATATAAGGCAAAAGCGTCACATGGATGAAAAGCGCCCTATCGCGCCCCAGCTCATTACCAAACTGACGAATAGATTCCAAAAACGGCAGGCTTTCAATATCACCGACCGTCCCACCAATCTCGCACAATACAAAATCAGCAGAACCGTCTTTTTCGCGCATAAATTCTTTAATCTCATCGGTGATATGCGGAATCACCTGCACCGTCGCGCCCAGATAATCGCCTTTGCGCTCACGCTGAAGCACATTGGTATAAATCCGCCCTGTGGTCACATTATCGCTTTGGGAGGCCGGATTGCCGGTAAAACGCTCATAATGCCCTAAATCCAGATCCGTCTCCGCCCCGTCATCGGTGACATAGACCTCACCATGTTGAAACGGGCTCATTGTGCCGGGATCGACATTCAAATATGGGTCAAGCTTACACAGGCGGACCTTATAACCCCTTGCCTGCAGCAAAGCACCAAGGGCCGCAGAACCAAGCCCCTTACCTAATGAAGAAACCACACCGCCCGTAATAAATATAAACCGCGTCATCACGCTTAACCCGCCTAAAGAACAAAACAAACCTCATGCGTTACCTTAAAAATAACGCCTAACCATTGGATATATCAGCAAAAAAAGTAGCTGAAATTATTCAGATAAAGGAGCGGAGGGAATTGATTCTTCTGCTTTAGAATCACCACCGGAACCATCTGCTTCCGGGAGATTGTTATCGCTTGTTTGCGTCCCAGAGTCAACAGCCGCCGGGACATTATCGAGCTTTTCCAACAGACTTGTGGATTTGGAATGACCACCCGCTAAAACCGCCAAAGTGAGGCTGGTGCAAAAGAACGCCACCGCACAAATTGCCGTTGCTTTGGTTAGGGCATTTGCCGTCGAAGAAGCTGAGGCAAAAGCGCCAAGACCACCACCACCGCCACCAATTCCAAGCCCGCCGCCCTCAGAACGCTGCAGCAGGACAAGCCCTATAATTGCAAGAGCAAGCAAAAGATGAATAACAAGAATAACGGTGGCCATGATGGTAAAAACTCCTGATTAATTTAATGCCTTAAGCAGTAAGGTGTGTTGACCACCAACGCAAGTTCATTTTATCAGCTTCCTCAGTTGTAACTGAACCAACAAGCTCATAACTGTCTGGATTATCCGGTGCCGAAACATCAATGACTTCAAGCACGCTATCGGGCTTTGGCTTTGTGCTCGTTGCAAATTGTGTTCCCCAAAAATTGAATTGTTTCTTCACACCATCAATCTCGACTTCATATGTCCCTTCTCCACCAGCTGCATCATGCGCAACTTGTGAAAAATAAAGCCAAACTTTATTATGTGGCGCCTTACGTCTACAAAACTCTTTTCTACCTTCCATCACTTTCTCCTATCTCACGCTTCAGCGATCCCAATAAAATCTTCTACCGTAAGCGACGCACCACCAATCAGCGCACCATGCACGTAGTTCACCGCGAAGATTTCTTTCGCATTGCTTGATTTTACAGAACCGCCATACAATATACATATTTCTCCGGCTTTTTCAAGTTTTCCTGACAATTTGAAGTAAATATGTTGGTGCATTTGCCCAATATCCTCCGCCGAAGCGGTCTTTCCCGTACCAATGGCCCATACGGGCTCATAGGCGATGACAAGATTATCTGCCGTTGCGCTGTCGGGCAAAGATTCCAACAACTGCGTCGCCACCACCTCTTCCGCGCGGCCTTCCTCACGCTCTTCCAGCGTTTCCCCCACACAAATAATGGTCTTAAGCCCACTCGCGTGGGCCATAGACGCCTTTTGCTTCACGAGCAAATTGCTCTCCGCGTAATAAGACCTACGCTCCGAATGTCCCAAAATCACATATTCGCAATTCATATTTTTAAGCATGCCTGCCGAGATATCACCCGTATAGGCACCATTTTCAAAGGGCGAGCAATCTTGCGCGCCCAAAGACACCGCTACACTCAATTCCGCTTGCACAGGTACCAGATGCACATAAGGCGGACAGACGAGGAAATTATTGCGCTCCAACAATTGCGGCTTGTCCTGAATAGCCTCCACAATGCCAGAGGCCAGCTTTACCGCTCCTGCCATATCCCCGTTCATCTTCCAGTTGCCTGCGATTAATTTTTTCATGTTGAATAACTTTCCCTTAATAACTCGCCCTGTTTGTCTTTGAACTATTTGCCCCAGCTTCAATCTCTCCTTATAGTACGCGGGAGTTTTTTTGAAAAGAGAGGAATTTTTAAGATGCTGCGTTCGCTACGTGATGGTGCCAAAAGCGGGTTTTTGAAATATATTTTGCTGGGACTTTTGGTTCTGGCAGTTGGCGGACTTGTACTCACCGATATTGGAGGCTTTTTTCGTGGTGGAATTTCTTCCAACCTTGTGGCCAAGGGTAGCGGTGTGGAGATCAGCGTGGTCGAGTTTGACCGCACCGCGCGGCGTGTTTTATCCCGTCAGGGGATGAGTCCGCAAGATGCCTATAAATTTGGCATGATGAGCCAGATCCTCAATAACGAAATTCAAACCCGTATCATGACCTATGAGGCGCAAAAGCTGGGCCTGATTATCGACGATGAAACAGTGACCAAGCAAATCGCCAAACTGGCCGAACCTCTGGCCGCAGAAGGGGTCAGCAAAAAGCAAGCCTTGCAGCAAATCCTGCGCTCCCAAGGCATTTCGGAAGGTGAATTTATCAATGCCATCCGCGCCGAGATGGGCAACACGCTTTTAAGGAACGCCGTCATTGGCGGCAGCACCAAAATCTCCGACACCGAGGCGCGTGATCTCTACCAGTATCAAAATGAAACACGTGATCTGGAGGTCCTGACCCTACCGCATGAGAGTGTCAAAGACATTCAACCTCCCACAGACATGCAGCTCAAAACATTTTATGATTCCAACAAGATAGATTTCCTCATCCCTGAGCGCCGCAGCGTGACCATTGCCACGCTCAAAAAAGAGATGATTGAAAAAGATATCCAAATCACCGATGAGGAACTTCGTGAGATTTATGATGAAAATATAGAGGCCTACAAGGTCGATGAAAAAAGAACGTTAGAGCAAGCCGTTCTGTCTACCATTGATGATGCACAGGCTGTGTTAGAAAAGGTCAAGAAAGGCAAGTCGCTTGAGGCCGCCGCCAAAGATGTAACGGGTAAAACATCTACCTATCTGGGGGAGAATAATTTCGAAAAGCGCGGCCTTTTAGAGGAAATTGCGGAGCCTGTATTCAACGCCGCCAAAGGCGATAAAATCGGTCCCATCCAGACCGCCCTCGGCTGGCATGTGATGATTTTGAACGAAATCACCCCGCCGCAAACCGAAAGTTTTGAGAGCGTCAAAAAAGACATCAAAGATGAGCTTCTTCAAACCCGCCTGATGGATGATTTGGTCAATGCCGCGAACACTCTTGATGACCAGCTGGCTTCGGGCGAAGAGCTGGAAATGCTCGTCAAAGAATTTAATCTCACAACACAAAAATTTGAAAATTTTAATCAGGGCGGCCTGAACAAAAAAAACAAAGACCTGTTCAAAGATTATCAGGGCGATAAAGCGCAAATCTTGGAGGCGGCCTTTGACTTTGGCACAGGCGAGAGCGCCCCGGTCATGGAGCTCGCCGATGGACGTTTTATCATTGTGCGCATTGATAACATTGAGGAAGCCAGCCACACACCGTTTGAAAATGTCAAAAATGAGCTTAAAAAACGCTGGATCAATGATCAAAAACGCCTCGCCAATCTAGGCCGTGCAAGTGATGCCATGAAGTCTTTGAAAAGCACTGAAAACCCGGCCCCGTTCAAATCTATTGCCTCAAAATATGGGCGTGGCATCAAAACGCATAAGAGTTTGAAACGTGATGGCAGCAATAAGGGCGATTTAAGCGATCTTACGATCCAAAATGCGTTTGATACAGCCACAGGTGATTACATCATGCATGAAGCTGGTGAGAATGTAGTGATTGCCAAGATAAAATCCGTCAACCTCCCTGATCCGGACAAAGTCAAAAAAGCCGATATTGAAAAAATTCAAGAACTCGCGGCTGAGAGTATTCCGCAGGAAATGCTCGCGCAATATATCTCGAGTTTGAGCCAAAAATATAAAGTGCGTATTAATGAGCGTATCCTCAATCAGCTCTATGGCGCACCGGCTGAATAAACAAACATGGCAACCCTCCCCCCACCAGATGACTTCGCCGCCAATTTTGGCGCAAATCGAACGCAACTTGTCTGGGAATGGGTTCCGGCAGACCTCGAAACACCCGTGTCCGCCTACCTCAAACTCTCCCAAAATGAGCCATATAGCTTCCTTTATGAATCTGTCGAAGGCGGCAAAGTTTTAGGGCGCTACTCCGCGATTGGCTTTGCACCTGATCTTATTTGGAAAAGCGACGCGCATGATGACCCGCTCGCTTCCTTGCACCGCGAAATGGAGGCATGCAAAATTGATGTCGTTGACCCCTCCATCCCCCCTATGGGCCCTTCCGGCCTTTTCGGCTATATGGGCTATGACTGTATTCGCTTTGTAGAAGATATTCCGGACACAAACCCTGATACGCTTGAAATCCCTGAAAGCATTATGATCCGGCCAAGCGTCATGGTGATCTTTGATAATGTCAAAAGTATGATGTGCCTTGTTACACCGGTACGCGAGCATAGTGAAAACTCAAGCAAGAGCGCCGAAGAAACGCTTACCGCCGCGCAAAAGAGAATTACAAGCACAAAGGAAAAACTGCAAAAACCGTTTGCTCAGCAAACATTTGAAAGCAAGCTGTCAAAGCCCCTATCCATCACCTCTCATACTAGTGAAGGATCATATAAAACCAAAGTCGAACGCGCCAAAGAATATATCTTAAGCGGTGACATTTTTCAGGTTGTGCTCTCACAACGTTTTGAAACGAAATTTGATCTACCACCATTTGAACTCTACCGTTCCTTACGGCGCTTAAACCCCTCGCCTTTCCTCTTCTTTATGAAGTTTGATGACTTCTCCCTGATCGGCTCCAGCCCTGAAATTCTAGTCCGGCTGCGTGATAATAAAGTCACCATTCGCCCGATCGCAGGCACCCGTAAACGCGGCAAGGACGCAAACGAAGACAAACAGCTCGCGGAAGAATTATTAGCTGATCCCAAAGAACGCGCAGAACATCTTATGCTCCTTGATTTGGGGCGTAACGATATTGGCCGCGTAGCTAAAGAGGGAAGCGTGCGCTTAACCGAAGAATTTGTGATCGAATATTACTCCCACGTCATGCATATCGTTTCAAACGTAGAGGGCAAACTGGCCGAAGATAAAACACCGCTTGAAGCCCTCTTTTCCGGTTTTCCCGCCGGCACGGTCAGTGGCGCGCCCAAAATCCGCGCGATGGAGATCATTGACGAGCTGGAAGAGCTCAAACGCAGCTTTTACGGCGGATGTGTCGGCTATCTGGATGGTCACGGCAATATTGATACCTGTATCGCCTTGCGCACCGGTATGATCAAAGATGGCACACTCACCATACAGGCCGGGGCCGGCATTGTGGCTGACAGTGATCCAGCCTCAGAACATCAAGAATGCCTCAACAAAGCCCGCGCGATTATTCAGGCGGCGGAAGAATCTATTAAAAAACCCTAAAGATTTGCCTGAGCCTGCTTATAACGCCCAATCACATTCCGCGTTTCTTCTACAGCAAGCGCTTGATAGCGGGACCTTTGATTTAACGCATCATAAGACCGAATTTCGCCACCGGAATGCCGATGAATCTTATCAATGAAGACCTCTTCTCCTGTTTGATCCCCTTTAAATCTTTCATTCGCAAGACCATCAATCACGACCGTTTCAGGTAAAGCCTGATGTGCAGACTCAGGCAATACATTACACCCTAAGCCAATATCACTGGAGACAAGAAAAACAGGAAGCACGGCCGCACCAGCTTTTTTATATGCCTGACACAAAGACTCAAGATGTTCACAGCCCTCTGGTTCCCACCCCAAAAGATGCGCTAGACCAGTTGGTTGTAGTATAATTTTCTTACCTTGTTTTTTTGCGCGCCTTACCCCCAAACTCGCCATAGCGAAATTACGTGCCGCAACACCAGGGGCTTGCGTAATTGCTTCCGATGTCAACGGTGCATCATATTTTGCTACAGCCGCTGCTGTAAATTGATCACCTAAATCGAAAACACCCTGCTTTCTGGCCGCATCGCTTGGAAATGCAGGGATTACATTTTTCTGCCAAAAAGCCATCAAATTGCTTTTGGCAACAGGTGAAACTTCAACGCTATCAAAGCCAAGATAGCCTGTTAAAAACGCTTGTCCAACTTCATCGTAATCAGAAGGGTTATAATAAAGATCTGATGGTATATCTGAACAAATAGCTGTCTTCGCCACCATACCCCAGTGATTATGTGGAAACTCACAACTCACCATAAAGCTTTCTTCATTTTCCAACAAACGTGATGAAACAAGATGGCTCAATTCTACATGCGCAGATATGCTATGAAACTTACCAATCAAAACCACAAGTGGTTGATCTTCCGGCAATGTCATGTGCAACTTGTTGGCAGCATCCAGAATTAAATTCACCGCCGGACGAAGATCATAAGGATTGTCGGAACAATCCATATAGCGCCCAAGACCCTCAACTTGCTGCTCCCCCGGAAGAAGAGGTGAAAGCAAAGAATTTTTTACACTTGTCAATTGCGTCTGTGTCATAGCGAAGTACAGTAACATATAAATTTACATAATTCAATCTGTTTGTGTAAGCAGTCATCACTCCGGCAAAATAGGTGCCTCGAAATATTCGCCTTCTTCGGGGTAGACGATTGCGGGAGGTAAAAGCTCCTCAATGACCTGCTGTTCTTGCGCTTTTTCACGGGCGTAACCTTGCTTGATTTTATTGACGTAGGGGCGTTCCCCGCTCAATAAAAACTGATCGACAATGAACAAGAGGACAAGCGCCACCACCATAAATTTGATATAGTCTTTGAAACTCGTGGCTGAGCGTTTGGGAATACGTTTTCTCATACAGGCCAAACTAGCAAGCCTCTTGCTTTCCGTCCAGCTTATCTCCATAAATATGGCGATGATTTTACTCATAGATAATTATGACAGCTTCACTTTTAACCTTGTTCAATATTTAGGTGAGCTAGGTGCTGAAACACAAGTACACCGCAATGATCAAATCACAGTGGCAGAGATATTCAAGCTCAAACCACGCGGCATTCTCATCTCCCCCGGACCAGGCGATCCAGATCATGCCGGCATTTGTTTAGAGCTTATCAAAGAAAATCTGGAGCATGATATTCCGCTTTTAGGTGTATGTTTAGGACATCAAGCCATTGGTCAGATTTTTGGCGGTAAAGTGATCCGTGCGCCTGAACCCGTTCACGGTAAGACGTCTGATATCACCCATGAAGGAAAGAGCGTATTTAAAAGCCTCCCCTCTCCTTTTGAAGCCACGCGTTACCACTCCCTAATTGTTGAAAAAGAAAACCTGCCGGATGAACTGGAAATAACCGCCACAACCAATGACGGCCTAATTATGGGACTGGCGCATAAAACCAAGCCCATTCACGGTGTTCAGTTTCACCCTGAGAGCATCGCCACCAAGCACGGGCATGATCTGCTCCAAAACTTTTTAAACATGCTCTAAAGGCTGCAAAATATGACATCATTCGACCATTACATTCAGCATATAAGTGAAGGCTACACTCTGTCTGAAGAAGAGATGCAAAACGCCATTGGCATGATGTTTCAAGGTGATATTCCAGAAACACAAATGAGCAAGTTTTTAAGCCTTTTACATGAACGGGGCGAAAGCACCGAAGAAATCACAGGCGCCGCCAAAGCGCTACGTGCACTTGCCTCTACCATTCAAGCCCCTGAAGGCGCACTTGATTGCTGCGGCACAGGCGGAGACGGTGCGCATACTTATAATATTTCGACCGCCGTTGCCCTTGTCACAGCCGCCTGCGGTGTTCCTGTTGCCAAGCACGGCAACCGGGCCTCCAGCTCCAAATGCGGCGCGGCGGATGTGTTGGAAGAGCTCGGCGTTAATCTGGATATGCCCCACTCACGACTAGAACAAGCACTCAAAGAGCTCAATTTCTGTTTTCTCATGGCGCCAAAGCATCATCAGGCCATGAAACATGTCGCCAAGGTACGTAAGGAAATAGGACATCGGACAATTTTCAACCTTCTCGGTCCGCTTGCCAATCCAGCAGGTACAAAATTTCAGCTCATCGGGGTTTTTGCCCCCAAATGGTTAAAACCTCTGGCCCAAGTGCTCCATAATCTAGGCACCAAGCGCGCGTGGCTGGTGCATGGACATGACGGGTTGGATGAAATTACCACCACTGCGCCCACGACGATTGTGAAGTTAGATAATGGCAATATCACACAAGACATCGTCACACCTGATGAATTCGGTTTGGAGATTGCGCAAGCCAATGAGCTTAAAGGCGGTGACGCGAGTACCAATGCAGCCGCACTTCTGGCCATTCTAAAACACGGCAAAAAGAACGCTTACCGCGACATTGTACTGGCCAATAGCGCGGCTGCTTTAAACATTCATGGGCGAGCCCGCACACTAAAAGACGGCACAGAACAAGCAGCAAAAGCCATTGACAGCGGTAAAGCCTTTGACCTTTTGGAAAAATATATAGAGTTCACAAATGAATAAACTAGATGAAATTTGCGCCCGTAAAAAAGAGCATGTGGCTGCGCAAAAAGCGTTCGCTCCCCTTGAAGAGTTAGAAGACAAAATTGAGCAACAAGAACACCCACGAGGTTTTTTGAAGGCTCTTAAAAACAAATCTGCACAAGATGAAATTGCGCTCATCGCCGAAGTCAAAAAAGCCTCGCCCAGCAAAGGCGTTATCCGCGAAGACTTTGATGCCGTAGAAATTGCCAAGACTTATGAACAAAACGGGGCAACTTGCCTTTCCGTACTCACCGATATCCCTTATTTCCAAGGACATAATGACTATTTACGCAAAATTAAAAAGAATGTCAGCCTGCCGATTTTGCGCAAAGATTTTATGATTGACCCCTATCAAATTTATGAGGCCCGCGCGATAGGGGCAGATTGCATCTTGCTCATCATGGCATGCCTGTCAGACATACAAGCGTCTGAGTTATATAATTTATCTGTTGCTTTGGATATGGACGTACTTGTTGAAGTGCATGATGAAAATGAACTGAACCGTGCACTTGACCTTAACCCCATGATGATTGGTGTCAATAACCGCAACCTCAAAACACTTGGTATTGACCATCAAATAGGGTTAGACCTAGCAAAAAAAAATCCAAAAAACATTTTCATGGTCGCCGAAAGTGGTCTATATAATTATCAGGACGTTCAAAAATTTAAAGAGGCTGGATATGAGGCCTTTTTAATCGGAGAGAGCCTGATGCGTGAAGACGATATTGCCAAGGCCACCCGCGAAATTTTAGGAAATGAATAAAAAATCTTCCTAAAAGATATTGACACAAAACAAGAACGAATATAGAATAATAAGCGAACATTTAACCATTATTTGGTCAATAATTCGTACATAAACGGGAGCCCTCATATGCTGACGCAAAAGCAACGCGATCTTTTACTCTTCATCAATGAAAGAATGCAGCAGGGTTCAATAGCGCCCTCCTTCGATGAAATGCGTGAAGCACTAGGGCTTAAATCCAAATCTGGCATTCACAGGCTCATTACGGCTTTAGTTGAGCGTGGCTATCTGGAGCGCCTCCCTCACCGCGCCCGTGCGCTTGAAATAAAACGCCTGCCAGAAGGGTATGAAAATGCTGCTCCTCGCAATACCGAAAGCGCACCAGCTTCCTTGGTTGCAGCCGCTCAAATGAACTCGATTCCGCTTTATGGTCGTATCGCGGCTGGCTCCCCTATTGAAGCC
Organism: Alphaproteobacteria bacterium; assembly: GCA_022763065.1. Taxonomy (GTDB): domain Bacteria; phylum Pseudomonadota; class Alphaproteobacteria; order Micavibrionales; family Micavibrionaceae. The sequence goes on along the minus strand of JALEGH010000018.1, from coordinate 41,074 downwards.
ATTCGTGATGAAAATGGAACTGTCGATCTCCCGCCCAATATGATGGGTTCTGGAGAGCATTACGCGCTTGAAGTTGATGGGGATTCGATGATTAAAGCCGGTATCCATGATGGTGATACGGTTATCATCAAAAAGACAGAGCAAGCACGAGATGGAGAGATCGTCGTGGCTCTGGTTGACGGGGAAGAAGTCACGCTCAAACGCTTAAAACGTGATGGCGGAAAGATTGTTCTTCTTCCTGAAAATGATGAGCATGAACCACAAGTCTACACGCCCGAACAAGTGCAAATCCAAGGCGTCCTCGCCAGTCTCATGCGCACTTATCATTAAAAGATAAGCTTAAATTTGTTCCAAGCTTACAGTTTATGTCAAAATGCTGGGATGAAAAAGGATTATATCCCTCTACAAGACGCGAAGAATATAATTACCACAGCGTTAAGCGAGTTTGACCCTGAATTGGGCGTACATGCCGCCGAGATTCTTTCTGATGAAGAAAGATGCCAAATACTGGAGAAAAGCGAACCCACACCGGACAAAAGAATAATGCAGCAATACCGCCCTTCGGGAGTAACAATGGAAGACGTCAAAGCTAGTCCTTTGTACATACCGAACTTTGCAGAAGAATTCCCTGATTTTGCAGAAAAATTTGGTCCTCATTTTACACGACAAGATAATCCAACGGACCGCGCCATCATAGATTTCGAATATCATGACGATCCAAAATCAGTAATTTATCTAGGTCATGAACTTGGACATGCCATTGCAGATGATGTTCAAAGAGAAAACGGACATTCTTTTAAGGACTTTTCTATGAATGAGCATGAAGAACAAGCATATTTTGTACAAAATATTGTGTCCAACTACATAGAAGAAAACCTTAAGGAATATGATATATCTGAAGAATCAGATCCTTCAAAAATGAGTGAAGATAGAGCTGCTCAATTTGCAAATGCAAGAGAGACCTTCCAAAAAGCCGCATTGGCGAATACACCTGATCGAAAGAAAACCATTCAAAATGCGTTGGATCAACGATCTTTTTCTCCATCCCCGTCAAACTTATCTTAAGTAGGTCAAAGCCTACTGCTCTTGGCGGTTTTTGGCCACTGTTTGCGTCCAAGGGCGAGTGCCGCGAACTTGTTCAACACTCTTCACTTTAATACCACTATCCCTAAACCATATGGCATGTGGGCCTTCGCGCCATACATCAAAACGATCAATGAACTGAGTGCTCTGGCACTCGCGCTTACTGACAGGCTGTGCAGAAATCAAAATATCCGCCCACTGGCAATCCTCTAACGCTGCTGCAGGGGAATGAGCGACCGACACTTGATAACCCTTCATGACACCACGACACCCCAAAGAATCGCATGTGAAAGGAAAACCTTTTGCGCCTCCCTCACGGGGCCATATACGCTTTTGTTTTTCTCCAGCCTCGCCATTCAAGCGCAACCAATTATCCGCCGCGTAGCGGTCTTTGTTACCACTCGATAACCAAAGCTTACCCTTCTGCCCCTTTAGCGCCATTAAACTCAAATCAGAAGAAAGCAACATATCCGAACGCTTTGACAGACCTGCCAGTAAAACCAAAATCATAAAAATCGCGATCATAATAAGTCGGAAGCGCCCTTGCCAGACAATAAAGCTCCAGCTACTCACCACCATGAGAATAAAAATCCAGTGCGGCCAAGCTGGCACATGTAATACAGCCCCTTCCATATTATTGACCCAATGGGCGGTGGCTAAAATCCATTCCACCCCGCCTTGCACCAACGGTAAGGTGAGAGAACTTAAACCAAGTGGCATTAACAAATAGCTCAACACAATAAGCGGCATGACAATAAAGCTCATAATCGGAACCGCTACGAGATTGGCGAGCACGCCATAAAGCGCAAAATTTTGAAAATGGAAGAGTGAAAACAAACCCGTTGCCACGCCTGCTATAATTGTCGTGAGCATGACCCCGACAACATATAAGCCCGCCTTGCGTAATATTCCGGCGCGGGAATGCGCGCGGGACCAGACAGGGCGCAACCATTCATAAAAGCAGATCAACGCCGTCACCGCCGCAAATGACATTTGAAAACTGACACTCGTGAGGCTCTCAGGTGAAAACAGCAACACCACAAACCCCGCAAAAGCCACAAGCCGTAAAGAAAAAGGCGAACGATCCAGCATAATTGCCAACATCACAATCCCCGTCATGAGGAGCGCACGTTGCGTTGGAATTGTCCCCCCAACAATAAGTGTATAAAACGCCGCCGCGATCAAAGCCGCCACCGCCGCCCACTTCTTAATGGGGTATTTCAATGCCAATGCGGGAAACAGCGCCAAGAAAGCGCGGGAGAAGAAAAAGACGACACCTGCCACCATCCCCACATGCAAGCCGGAAATTGCCAGTAAATGCGCCAAGCCAGAACCACGAAGCGCATCCCAGTCCTGATCGGCAATGCCTCCACGCTGCCCGGTCATGAGCGCCGTAATAACAGCCCTAAAAGGAGCCTTGGTCTTTTCTTCTATAGTATCGGAAATCGTGGCACGCAAAACGCCGAGTGATAAACTCTGCCCACCTTCATTTCGTGAGATAATCTCCGGCGCGTTATAGGCAAAACCAACCGCGCCCAACCCTTGAAAATACGCCATACGTTGAAAATCAAAGGCGCCGGGCGCGACAGGACCGGAAGCCGGATTGAGCCCAGCAAGCACACGCACATGATCACCTGTTTGAATGTCTTGGTCTTTGCGTACCTTTAAACGGACTTTGCGCGGCGTACCCTCAGGCTTTAACTTCTCCACCCTAACATCCCGCAAAATAATGCGGCTACCACCCTTTTCTTCTTGCGGCTCAATGCTCTCAATCACACCCTCAACCGTCACAGGAGAAATCTTCTTTACGATCATCGGAGTGTAAGCTTGTTGCGTCTTGAACTTGGCGACACTCACACCACATCCCACAAGAAAAAGAGATACAAGCGCGTAAAGCATGCATTTAAACACAAGATTACGGTCTTGATGTTTATAAATGAAACCAATGCCAAGCGCACCGGACACACTGATAAAAAGCGGAAAAAACCATGATGGCTCGACCTTCAGCCCAAAATAGATCGCAATGCCGCCGGCAAAGAAAAACGGACACCACAGAAAAAGGTGATTTTTCTGACTATTAAGTTCAGTCGTTATAAATTCTTGAATTTTTTGCAAAACACGCCACTATAGCGCCTAATATTTAAAGCTGAAAGTTTGAAAAGAGACCTAATGTAATGAGTGTTATTACCCGTTTCCCTCCTTCTCCCACTGGTTTTATGCATATCGGAAATGCACGCACGGCCCTGTTTAACTGGCTATATGCCCGCCATACAGGTGGAAAATTTTTGGTTCGGATCGAGGATACCGACCGGGAACGTTATTCCGAAGAGGCCGTGCAGGTTATTTTGAACGGGCTTAAATGGTTGGAGCTTGATTTTGATAACACGCCGGAATCCCAATTCGCCAATAAAGACCGCCATATCGAAGTCGCCCATCAACTTTTAGCCGAAGGCAAAGCCTATAAATGCTATTGCACGCCTGAAGAGCTGGAGCAGATGCGCGAAGAAGCCAGAGCGAAAGGAAAGCCCGTTTCTTACGATAAGCGTTGGCGTGAACGCACCGAGAGCGAAGCGCCAGAAGGCATTGATCCGGTGATCCGTATTAAGGCTCCACTTGAGGGACATGCCCTTATCAATGACAGCGTTCAGGGCGAAGTAAAAATCGAAAATGACCATATTGATGATTTTGTTCTGCTGCGAAGTGATGGCACGCCGACCTATATGCTCGCCGTTGTGGTGGATGACCATGATATGGGGATCACACACGTCATGCGCGGAGATGATCACCTTAATAACACCTTCCGCCAAAATGTCATTTATGATGCGCTTGGGTGGGAGCAACCCACTTACGCGCACTTACCGCTTATTCACGGGCCGGACGGGAAGAAATTTTCCAAACGTCACGGCGCCACAGGGTTAGAAGAATTTAAATCTATGGGCTACTTGCCTGAGGCCATGCGCAATTACCTCCTGCGCCTTGGCTGGTCGCATGGTGATGAGGAAATTATCCCGACCGCGCGCGCCGTTGAGTTATTTGATTTAGATGGCATTAATAAGGCCGCCTCCAATTTCGATTACGACAAACTCGAAAGCCTCAATGCGCATTACATCAAGGAAAGTGATAATAAGCGCCTGATTGAGCTCGTCATACCCTTCTTAAAAGATCATCATAATATTGAGCTTGATGATATCGCCCGTACGCGGTTGCTTAAGGGAATGGACGGCTTAAAAGAGCGCTCCAAAACACTTGTGCAATTGGCCGGAGAAGCCAAATTCTACTGCGCCGCACCGAACGGATATAGCGACAAGGCACTCAAGCAGCTCACACCGGAATCTGTCGAAGTGCTTAAAGCTTTGAACAGTGCGCTCCAAAATCTTGACACCTTTACTCACGAAGAAATCGAACAAATATGCCGAACTATCGCCAAAGAAAAAGTGGATGGCAAATTAGGCAAGGTCATGATGCCCTTGCGTGCGGCCATAACAGGCACCGACCAATCCCCTGCCCTATTCGAAGCCATTGAGATTTTAGGCAAAGAAGAAACCCACGTCCGCATACAAAAGACCGTTGATTTTATTGAAAAATCGTAAGAATAGCGTATATTGGCCTTGGATTTGTAATCTTCTTTTAACAGACTTTTCAGTCTCAAATCTAATACCATATATAGACGGGAAAAACACGATGACAAAAGACGCACAAAAAACATTTACCCTTACCAATAATGAAAGCGGTGAAAGCTGGGAACTACCTGTGGTTGAGGGAACTTATGGCCCGCACTGTGTTGATATTCGCAAGCTCTTGAGTGAAACCGGCTATATTACACTGGACCCTAGCTTTACCTCAACAGGAAGCTGTAAATCCAAAATCACCTATATTGATGGCGATAAGGGAATTTTGCTCCACCGGGGATACAACATTAAGGAACTGGCCGAGAAGAGCTCCTATCTGGAGGTATGCTATTTGCTCCTCAACGGCGAACTCCCCAAAAAGGCGGAGTTGGAGGAGTTTACAGGCCACATCACAATGCACACCATGATACATGAACAAGTCAAAGCCGTGTATCAAGGCTTTCGCCGTGATGCTCATCCAATGGCGATTATGTGCGGGGTGGTGGGCACAATGGCCGCCTTCTATCACGATTCCCTTGATATCTGGGACCCGGAGCAACGCCGCATTTCCGCACACCGTTTGATTGCCAAAGTGCCCACTTTGGCAGCTATGGCGATGAAATATAGTAAAGGACAACCTTATGTGCATCCCCGTAATGATTTGAATTTCGCAGAAAACTTTTTGCATATGTGTTTTTCTGTTCCGGCAGAAGAATATAAGCTCCGCCCATCCCTCGTCAAAGCGATGGACCGGATTTTGATACTCCATGCAGATCATGAACAAAATGCCTCCACTTCGACAGTACGCTTGGCCGGATCATCCCAAGCTAATCCGATGGCCTGCATTGCCTCTGGCATTACCTCCCTTTGGGGGCCGGCACATGGTGGCGCAAACCAAAGCGTGCTTGAAATGCTTGATGAAATTGGTTCCGTCGATAACATCAAGGAGTATATTGCCAAGGCCAAGGATAAGAGCGATCCGTTCCGCCTTATGGGCTTTGGTCACCGCGTTTATAAAAATTATGACCCGCGCGCCGAAATCATGCGCGAATCCTGTCATGAAGTTTTGGATGAGCTGGGCATGAAAGATGACCCGCAGCTCAAACTTGCCATGGAACTTGAGAAAATAGCATTGGAAGATCCTTATTTTGTAGATCGCAAACTCTACCCGAATGTAGATTTCTATTCCGGTATCATCCTTAAAGCCATGGGATTCCCGGTAGAAATGTTCACCGTTCTCTTTGCCGTATCACGCACAGCCGGATGGATTTCCCAATGGAAAGAAATGATGGAGGAACCCTCCCTTCGCATCGGTCGCCCGCGCCAAATCTATGTCGGCGAAGCCGAACGCCCGTATGTAGAAATGAAAAAGCGGAAGTAAAAAACTTTCTAAACGCTATAACATATTACGTTCAAGGGACTTAGGGAGCTTAACAAGCTTCTCCTCGGGCTTAGAATTCTTTAGATATCGTAGAGCTGTCTCTGGAGATCTCCCGATTCTCTTACCTATATTTCTCCAAACAATACCCGTTATATTTGTATCTAACTTAATTATATTAGATGATCCCTCAGATATTTCGCTATACAAAGCGCTTCCTCTCTCAACCTGTTCAACATCAATTCGCTCTGTAGGATAAAACCGACCACGTATAAAAGAATCAGGGACAGCACAAACTCCAACCTTAAAACACAAAGTGTTATCACCAATTCGTGTCCGATATAGAAATGTCTCTCCCGCAGCAAAATCACCTGATACTTCCTCTATCCTTTGAGCAGCATCCATCTCAGCCATAGGGCGCGTACCAGCTTCAAAAAATGCACGTTGAAGAGGACTAGTCACAGCTTCCTCGCCTATTCCAGTTAATTTTATAGTCATTAAATACTCTCCTGAACTCTCATTCACAAAAACTTCAAGCATTCTAGCAAGTCTTTTTATTATGTCAATAAAAAACTTGTCGCTTTATCAGACGCATTTTGATCTGCCCCCAAGCGGTTTTGAATTTCTTCAAACTCTACGCGCTGAGCTTGTGCCTTCTCAGCACCGGATAGCAATTCCAACACACAAAGCACAATATTTTCCGCTCTCGCATCACCTTGAATGAACTCCGGCACGATTTCTTTGCCCGCCATAATATTGACCAGATGCGCATAAGGCGTTTTAATCACACGCTTAACCACCTGCCATGTCAGAGAATTCATCTTATAGGCAATCACATGCGGCACGCCTGCGGCGGCGAGTTCCAACCCCACCGTTCCCGATACCGCAATGGCCGCGTCACACGCCTTAAATAACGACCACTTATCTTGCTTATCCGTCACGATATGACACGGCGCATTTAAAGGCTCCACGAGCTCTTCAACCCGCGCTTTCAAATGCGGTAGGGTTGGAATGATGAGTTCAATATCTGGCTTTTGCACAATGATTTGTTCGACACACTGAATAATAAGCGGCGCGATGCGCTTAATCTCTCCACGACGAGAGCCAAAAAACACGCCAAGATTTTGGGTATTATCAGCTCCAATTTTTAAAGGTTGCGCCTCCAGCACACCACTTTCAATCATCGGATGCCCAACAGCAGTAGATTTCAAGCCGTGCGCTTCAAAATAAGAAGGTTCAAAATCAAACAGACACAAAAGTCCATCCAAGAATTTAGAAATTTTCTTCGCCCGTCCCGGACGCCACGCCCATACGGTAGGTGCCACATAGTGCACGAACTTCGTTTGTTTGGTCTTTTTGCGCGCCCTCTTTGTAACACGAAATGAAAAATCCGGCGCATCAATCGTGACCACAATATCAGGAGATTTTTGAGTGATATCCTCGACTGTTTGCGAGATACGCTTGAGCAATTCCGGTAATTTCGGCAAAATCTCTGCCACGCCCATTACCGATAATTCCTCCATCGGAAAGAGGCTTTTCAATCCTTGCGCCGTCATTAATGGCCCGCCAATGCCAGAGAACTGAATATCAGGCTGCGCAGTCTTCAACGATTCCATCAACTGCGCCCCTAAAAAATCACCAGAAGCCTCACCGGCTATCAAATAAATATGGGTCATGGCACGGCGACCCCCATGATAAACATACCGGCCTTATCTGCACGGGCAGTACACTCACCCGCCTCCAGAAAAATAGACTTTTCCGCATGCCCCACAATACCCGCCATTTTTTTCTCCGCGCAGAGCTCTATTGTTTGCGGCCCAATAGTGGGCAAGTCCAGATCCATATCCTGTTGCGGCTTACAGCTTTTAACCAATATCGCGCCATCTTCGCCATAACGCGCAATCATGGCATTCGTGCCCCGCTTATCTTCCCGTGCAATCACTTTTCCCGCCTTCACCAAAACTGCCTGCCCGATATCACGCGCTCCCAACTCCTGCGACACCTGAACGCCTAGCGCAATATCTTCTTGCTGCGCTTTATTTGGAGCATGCACGCCCTGTCGCCCCTCAGCCATTAAAAGTTCAGGCAAAAATTTATGTACGCCGTAAAATTTAAACCCCAGAAACTCAATTTCAGAACGTATTGCGCTCAACAGGTCACTATCTCCCCGACTTTTAAACCAAGATTTCAATAAAAATTTGATCGTCAGAAAATCTGGCCAAAGCTGCCATAGGCTAGGGCGTTTGAGAGAACCAATGAATACAAGGTCTTGCACATCATTGAAACGCAACCACTCAAGCGTTTTTTGGGAACTCCCCATACGTGCAAAATAATCAGGCGTTACCTGATCCGTAAATTGCTTAAACCCAACAATATAGGGAGTAATATTTTGCGCCTGGCACGCATCGCGTAACATACGGGGGAGCACTCCCCCACCTGCAATAATGCCAAGTTTTTTGATATCTTCGGGCATGAGAGCTGCCGCTATTTGCCTGTAGGCTGGCACAGGCCAAACTTCTCGCGCGATTTTGCAAATTCGACAATTTTTTCAACCAAATCATTGCCCGCATGATCATTCGCAACATTGGCCAAACGTTCGTCCAAATTGCCGTCCCCATCGAAAATGGACTTAAATGCCTTTTGAATATCCCGAATTTGATCTTTGGAAAAACCGCTACGCTCCAACCCGATTAAGTTCAATCCGGCCAAAGAGGCACGCTCCCCTTTCACGCGGGCAAAAGGCAACACATCACTTTCCACCCCACTCATCCCACCAATCACCGCATGCGCTCCAATACGCACAAATTGATGCACCGCCGCCAAGCCACCAATGAGAACATTGTCCCCTACCTGCACATGTCCCCCAAGGGTCGCATTATTGGCCATAATGACACGACCTCCTATTATACAATCATGCGCAACATGTGTTGCCATCATGAATAAGCAATTATCACCCACGACCGTTTTCATACCGCCATCCTTGGTTCCCGGATTCATCGTTGCGTGTTCACGGATGGTGTTATTCTTGCCGATAATAAGCTCTGACGCCTCGCCTGCATATTTCAAATCCTGCGGCGGCGTACCGATAGAGGCGAAAGGGTAAATCACTGTGCCTTCACCTATAGTCGTATAACCATCGACGACCACATGAGATTTCAGCGTGATATTCCCCTCAAGTTTTACATGAGGTCCTAGGGTACAATAAGGGCCGATATGGCACCCTTTCCCTATCTGCGCGCCATCTTCAACAATGGCGCTTGGATGTATAAAAGAATCTGTCATATATCAAAGATACGACCCCGCCCTATAAGGCTTCAAGTCACGTTGTTTAACAATATGTTACAGATGGGACTTTTAGCTTAGCCCACTTCCTGATCAGTGAGCATGGCGCTGAAAGTTGCTTCGGCGCAAACGGTATCGCCCACCTTTGCAGTCCCTTTAAATTTCCACACAGGGCCGCGTTGCTTGATTTTTTCAACATGGATATACAGACTGTCACCCGGCACGACAGGCTTGCGGAAGCGTGCATCATCAATGGTCATGAAATAGACCACCTTGCTCTCTGCCTCTTTCCCTAGTGTCTGCACCACAAGAATAGCAGAGGTTTGGGCCATTGCCTCAACAATCAAGACACCGGGCATGACGGGCTGCCCCGGAAAATGTCCCATAAAATGCGGTTCGTTCATTGTTACATTTTTAAGACCAACCGCGTGTTCCCCCTCTTTATAATCGACCAAACGGTCCACCAGCAAAATAGGATAACGATGCGGGATCATCTCCATGATCCGGACCGTATCTAAGGGTTCAATTTTATTTTGTGCTTCTTGGCTCATGATCATATCACCTGTTTAAACGTCTTAATTTTTATTATTTTTTTGTAGTACACGTCAATTTTTTTGGCTCATTTTTTTCAAGATCGCCATTTGACGTAAACATTGTTTGGCTGGCAAAGCAGGAGAACCCATCACTTCCGCTCCCGCCTCCACATCGCGCATAACACCTGATTGCGCGGCAATCCGTACGCCTGTGCCAATTTTTAAATGCCCCGCAATGCCAACTTGCGCGGCCACCACCACATAGTCACCCAGCTCCGTGCTACCGGCGATACCGGCTTGCGCGACGATCACACAACCTTTTCCGATTTTTACATTATGACCAATTTGCACTAAATTATCGATCCACGTGCCGTCACCTATAATCGTATCCGGCCCTGAACCCCGATCAATGCAACTATTAGCGCCAATTTCCACATGATCACCAATGATCACACACCCCAGTTGCGGAACCTTCACATGCCCCTTGGGATCAATCGCAAAGCCAAAGCCGTCCTGACCAATCCGCGCGCCCGGATAAAGCCGCGTGTGAGAGCCAATAATCGCGTGTGTCACAGTAGCATTTGCATCAATCCGGCAATGCGCACCTATCTCCACATTTTCACCAATCACAGCTCCGGCTTCAATGATACAACCTTCACCGATTTTGGCGCTAGGGTGAACATGCGCGCCATCAGAAATTTGCGTTTCTTTCAGTTCTTCATGAACAGGATAAAAAGCCTGCGCGATATACGCATATGATTTATAGGGTGAGTTTGAAATAAGGAGCCGACAAGTTTCCGGCGCAAATTCCGCCATTTCCGGTGACACAATACAGACCCCCGCCTTTGTATTAGCAAAAGCCGATTTATATTTCACATTATCCAGGAAGCTGATATCGGTCTCGCTCGCCTCATCAAGAGAAGCCACGTCACTCACTAAAAAATCATGATGTTCGGGCGCGCACCTCGCGTCTGCAATTTCGACCAGTTCACCTAATGTCTTGGGCCCGCTATTTTTATGAAACCTAGAGTCTGCCATGATGGCTACCTCTATTGCGCTATATCTAAAGAAAGGGTCTGAATTTTATCATCAAGACGCTTCAAAACTTTATCGGTAATCTCGATATTTTTCTCGACAATTACAACACTACTACGGGTCAGAACAACCTTATAGCCAAATTCATCGGCGACTTCGGCTGTGACCTGAAAGATATTTTTACGCAGCTCTTTAAGCGCATTAGCAACCCCTCTATCCAAAGCACTCCGGCGCTTTTGAAACAAATTACGCGTTTCCAAAAGCTGCTTTTCAAATTCTTTGCGCTTGGTCAAAAACTCCTCCTGAGACAATTTGGCTTTTTCCTGAACCAAATCTTTTTCAGCCTTCATGAGCATATTTTCACGCTCCGAAAATTCTTTTTGAAAGGCCTCTCGTTTGGTTTTCAAACGCTTTTGTAAATCTTTTCCAGCCTTCGATTCCGCTAAAATCTTCTCTACATCGACAACAGCGATCGACGTCTTCTCCTGCGCCATCACCGCAGAGGCAGCCCCCAACAGCAATAAAAGAGTGAAGCCAAAAAGAAAAATCCTTGATATCTGAGACATAACCTAGAACCGCGTTCCGAAGCTGAAACGGAAAATTTCGTCCTTATCAAAATCCTCATCCAGATAAGGCTGCGCGACATCAACGCGGATTGGACCCAAAGGCGAGCGCCACGAAATCCCGACACCGGCAGCAGCCCGCAAGCTGCTCTCATCCAGAATGTCAGAACCGGTCTCATCGATATCCCAAAGCGATCCAGCATCCGTGAAGGCATGTCCCGCTACACCAAGCTCCTCAGGCAAACCCAAAGGAAATTTCAGTTCCGCCGAAGCACGGTAGAATACATTCCCCCCAAGGGAGTCATTTGTCAAACGGTCACGCGGTCCCACACCGGCACGCTCAAACCCGCGTAATGTGTTACCACCAAGATAAAAACGTTCGTTAATCTGAACATTGTCATCACCCCAGCCCTCAACAGCGCCAACCTCTGCCAACACGTCAAAAACGACACTACGCTTATAAAGCGGGATATAGTAGTTGCTTCCAAGCTTTCCGGAAACATATTCCGCGTCCCCGCCAATACCGGCAAAATCAAGATCCAGCCATGAATAAAGCCCTTCGGTCGGGAAAAGTTTGCTATCCCGATCATCAAATGTCAGACGCTGCGAAATCGCGGAAGTATTACGCTCGCCTTCCTGGTCGCGAATAAAGCGTGACGCGTCAGCATCCACATCCGTGATATCATTTTGTTCAAAACGATATTTCCAGCTTTGCCGCCACTTCTCAGACAGTGGGTAGCCCATACGAAGCGCCCCACCCGTACGTGTTTGGTCATATGATCCCTCATCCTGAAAATCCTGCGTCATATGGAACGCGTCAAATCCGGCAGCCAAATCGCGGTCTAAGAAATAAGGCTCCGTAAAAGAAGCATCAAACTGCGTTCTCGTGCCCGCAATTGTTGTAGAAAAGAGAAGATCCTGCCCCTTACCCAGAAAATTCCGCTCCCGAATACGCAAATCCGCCAAAGGTCCGTCATTGGTAGAGAAACCGGCCCCGATCGAAAGCTCTCCAGTGGATTGCTCACTCACCGCCACATCAACCACAACGCGGTCCGGTGCGCTTCCCTGAACGGTTCTAATCTCGACATTTTCAAAGAAGTTCAAATCACGTAAGCGCTGCTCAGATTTTGCGAGCTTGGAACGGTTGAACGGGTCTCCTTCTACCAAAAGCATTTCACGGCGCACAACCTTATCAAGCGTCCTGACATTGCCGTGCACATCAATACGCTCCACAAAAACGCGTGGAGACTCCTCAATATTGAAAGCAATATCAATCGTATCTTCTTCGAGATTTCGCTCCAACTTCGGACGAATAGCCACAAAAGCATATTGATGATCACCCAGCGCATCTGTCATCGCATCGACAGTCGCCTGCACATCATCGGCGTTATACCACTGGCCGGGCAAGAAGGTAATATCGTCACGCAACTGCGCCCCGTCAAAACCACGCAACTCAGAGTCAATCGCTACAGATCCCACGCGGTAGCGCGGACCCTCATCCACCGTAAAAGTCAGATAAAAATCTTCCTGTCCCTTGGCAAGTTCCGCATTGGCAGAAACAACCTGAAAGTCCGCGTAACCTTCCTTCAGATAAAAGCGCCGCAAAAGCTCCTTATCATATTCCACACGGTCCGGATCATAGCGATCATCAGAGGTTAAGAAGCGGTACCAGCGATCTTCCTTGGTCGAAAGCTCGGCCCGCAACGCATCATCATCAAAGGCTTCATTTCCAACAAAGCGAATACCTTTGATTTTAGTGATCGCACCCTCATTGATTTCAAAGACAAGGTCAACGCGGTTTTGATCCAGCTTAATGATTTTCGGATCAACATTGACCGAAAAACGTCCCGTGCGGCGGTAAATCTCATTCACCCGTGCCACATCGCTTTGTACTTTATTACGGGTGAACACCTGACGCGGACGCAGCGCAATCTCGGCAAGCAACTCCTCATCCTTGATCTTCTCATTCCCTTCAAAGGCAATCTGGTTAATCACCGGATTTTCAATCACTTCAACGAACAGCACTCCCCGGTCCTGCTTCATAGACACATCCGCAAATAATCCAGTCGCATAGAGGTTCTTCAATGCCGTATTCAAAGTTTCAGACGTCGCCGGTTCACCCACCTGAACGCCTAGATAGGTGAGCACCGTTGCCGGTTCAATACGCTGCACACCGTTAATACGGATTTCACGGATGGTGCTTTGGCCTTGCGCATAAGAAGGCGAGAGCGCCCCGACAACAGGAGCAAAGGCCAGCAACAACAGCGCCAAAAGCGCAAATTTCCTAAAGGTGAATAGCATAGCTTATGTCCTTAGAATATTTTGGGTTAAGAAACAACCCCTAAAGCGATGAAATCTTTACATTATCAACTGAACAATATCATTCAGATTTGCAAAAATCATCATACCAACAAGTAAAACAAATCCAAAGCGAAAAGCAACTTCCTGCGCTTTTTCGGAAATAGGCTTACCCTTCACCGCTTCCAGCGAATAAAACACCAAATGCCCGCCATCCAGCATAGGAATTGGAAAGAGGTTGATGAGTCCCAAATTTATGGAAAGGAGGGCGGTAAATGTCACAATCGCCAAAAAGCCAGATTGCGCCATGTCACCGGCAATGGCGCCTATGCGGATAATACCGCCCAGCTCCGTCGCACTTCGCGTTCCGGTAAAAATCTGACCAATGGCATGAAGCGTTGAGCGGGTAATCCCCCACGTTTCGGTGACAGCTGCGCGCATGCCATTGAGCAACCCATGACGCAAAACTTCTTCGCCCTTCTTATTCGCGACAACAAGCGCGTTATAATCCAAACTCTCCTCGTTCGATAATCCCTCATTTAGTTCTTTCAGAGGATTAACAATCAACCCATCCGTTGTTTCTTCCCCGCGTTTAAGCGAAATCTTGTAAGGTTTTCCCTTGCTCATAGCGCTCAACAGCGCCTGACGCTTTTTCGCAGGGTCCTCAATTTCTCTGCCGTTCACGGCTGTAATATTTTTAACGGCCAACCCTTGCGAAGGTCCAATAATGCCAAGCATCCCGCGCGAATGGCTAAAGCCGAAACGATCGGTTAACTCTTGCTTTTCCGGCGTGGCGGTCAAAACAACAACCTCTTCTCCACGCTTGATTTCAAATTCAAGCGGTGTGTCCAGCGCCACCATCACAATGCGCCTGATATCCTCAAAGCGCTTAATTTCCTGCCCATCAATGCTCAAAATTTTGTCATGCGGCTCAAATCCGCCTTTATCCGCCGCGCTTCCTACAATCACGGCAGAGGCCATCGGCGGCGTCACTGGTTGTCCGTAAAAAGAATACAGTCCAAAAAGCAGCAAAATCGCGAATAGGAAGTTAATCGCAGGCCCTGCAAAAACAATGGCCGCACGCTGCGCCACCGGTTTGGCGAAAAACGCTTCTTTTTTCTCCGCCGCGCTCATCGGGCGGATTTTCTCGCCCTCCTTCACCTCATCCAAGTGACCGGAGCTCGCCGGATCGGTATCGCCAAACATTTTCACATACCCACCAAGTGGAATAAGAGAAAATTTCCAGCGCGTGCCATGAGCATCCGTATAGCCAAACAGCTCCTTGCCAAAACCGATCGAAAAGGTCTCCACCCGCACCCCGCACAGCCGTGCCACGATGTAATGCCCCCACTCATGCACAAAGACAAGAACGGACAATACAAGGATAAAAACACCGCCATAAAACCAGATGTTACTGGCAATAAGCTGAAAAAGATCGAATAGTGACATAGGTTTTTAAGTTCCTGTTTGTTGAAAATTATTCTCTACCATAGCAGATTTGGCTCTGGCGCGAATGAGTTTATCGTAAGAAATAATATCATCCAAGCTTTCTAAACGCTCAGGCACTGCGCTGCGCAATATTTCAGAAACTGTATGGTATATATCCAAAAAGGCAATTTTATGGCTCAAAAAAGCCTCCACCGCCACCTCATTGGCCGCATTCAAGGCAATACAGGCATGAAGCCCCTCCTCCAAGCACTCATAGGCCAGCGTCACAGAAGGAAAACGTTCCAAGTCAACTGGCCTAAACTCCAAATGACTCATCTTGGCCAAATCCAAGCGCTCCCCCGGTGTTTTCAAACGTTCCGGCCAGCCCAAAGCATTCGTAATCGGTGTACACATATCCGCCGCACCCATCTGCGCCAAAATCGAGCCATCGCTATACTCTACCATCGCATGCACAAGGGATTGCGGATGCACAAGCACCTCAATTTGCGAGGGGCGCAAGTCAAACAAGCGCTGCGCCTCAATCACCTCCAGCGCTTTATTCATCATTGTTGCGCTATCAACGGAGATTTTCGCTCCCATTTCCCAATTAGGATGCGCCAAAGCCTGCTCCGGTGTCGCCTTTTCCATCTCCTCAAATGTAGCGTCCCGGAACGGGCCGCCGGAAGCCGTCAAAATTATCCGCTCAACCGCCTTTTTATTCTCCGGTTCAAAGACCTGAAAAACCGCATTATGTTCACTATCCACCGGCAGGAGCATTGCCCCGCTTTGACGTGCGGCTTCCATCACCAAGGGGCCCGCCGCGACGAGAGGCTCCTTATTGGCGATAGCCACTATTTTGCCCTGTTCGATCGACTTCATCAGTGGCGCGAGACCTGCCATCCCGACAATGGCGGCCATCGTCCAGTCTGCTTCCATACTGGCAGCTTCCAGTAACGCCTCCTGCCCAGCCATAGGGGTCACATCTGTTCCCGCTAAAGCTTGCTTAAGCTCCTCATATTTCGTCTCATCGGCAATAACGGCATAAGCAGCATCCAACTCCTTAGCCTGAGCGGCTAATAATCCAACATTGCTATTGGCGGTTAACACTCGTACATCATACTGCTCTTTTTGCGCCTGAAGCACCTTAATCGTGTTCAGGCCAACAGAGCCGGTTGAGCCGAATATAGCGACCTTTTGGAAAGAGCTAGTGGACATGACCATGACCACCATCGCCGCCCAAACCATAGCCAATATATTCCAGCATAAAGATAAAGAAAGCCGGCGACACAAAAAGGAGCGAGTCAATCCGGTCCAAAAGACCACCATGACCGGGAATAAGCGTACCTGTATCCTTCCTATGTGCGCGGCGCTTATAGCTGGAAATCAACAAATCTCCAATCTGTCCCAAAACGGCAAAGAGGAGCGCCAAAAACACCAAAAGCGGTAAATTGAAAAAGGGAAAGAAAAGCTGTCTTTGATATTCAAACGGAATTTGCGGCATACCATAATTGACAATACAGACCATGATAAAGGCGCCCAGCACCGCGCCAAGCAACCCCGCCCACGTCTTATTGGGACTGATGCTCGGGGCCATCTTCGGGCCGCCAATAAATTTTCCGGCAAAATAAGCACCAATATCACCACCCCAAACCCCGAAGGCCAAAAACAAGCTCAAAAAAACACCGACTTCCCAACCCAAGCGCAGCTCCATAAAGGCAAAAAACGACATAAAGATATAAGCAACACCAAGCAACACATCGCGAACCTTGGAAATGATGGAGGAATTATGCTCCCCCCAGCTCATCCGGACCCATTCGCGCACCGCCAGACCAAAAGCCAGAGCCATCAAAATTTTAAACGGCCAACCTCCATAAATAATCATGGCTAGTGAGACAGGCCCGGCAACAAGTGCAGAGAAAAAACGCGTTTTCAAAGAGACAAGATCAATCATGACGTTTGCACCGCTCCGAAACGACGATCACGCTTATGAAATTCTGCACAGGCTGCCTCTAAGTCCGCCTTATCAAAATCCGGCCAGAGCACATCAGTAAACACAAATTCAGAATAGGCGCATTGCCACAACAAGAAATTACTGATGCGCTGCTCACCACTGGTGCGGATCAAAATATCAGGATCAGGCATATCTTTGGTCATCAGGAAAGAGCTAAAATGCTCCTGTACCGCCTCATAAGTAGGCTCAATCCCACGTTCTTTCAGCTCAAGCGCCATTTTGCTAGCCGCGCGCAACACCTCATCCCGCCCCCCATAATTCAGCGCAATAGTCAAATTCAGCCCCGTATTCTCACAAGTAAGCTCTTCGGCATTTTCAATCAGTTCCACAATATCCGCAGAAAGCGGTCCCCGCTCCCCGATCACCTTGAGCCTTACATTATTACGGTGTAAATCGGCTGTTTCAGAGCGCAAATACATCCGCAAAAGCCGCATCAGCTCATTGATCTCTTCTACTGGTCTGCTCCAATTTTCCGTCGAAAAACCAAAAAGGGTGATATAGGAAATTCCCATTTCACCTGCCGCGCGCACGACACGCTTACACGCCTCAATCCCCTGACGATGCCCTGCGGTACGGGGAAGTCCGCGCTCACCTGCCCACCGGCCATTGCCGTCCATAATGATTGCTATATGTTGTGGAATCTTATCCATGTAAAAACCCAAATGACGCCTAAACCGTCATAATGTCTTTTTCTTTATCGGACAGCATCGTATCAATGACCTTCACCTTTTGATCAGTCAATTCCTGCACTTCTTTTTCCAAACGCTTTTTATCGTCCTCTGACAAATCACCATCTTTTTTGATATCATCCATGCCATCACGACGTACATTACGGATCGCCACACGCGCCCCTTCAGCATACTGTCCGGCGACCTTGGTGATTTCCTTACGGCGCTCCTCATTCAGCTCCGGCACAGGCACACGGATCAACGTTCCTTCTGCTTGCGGGTTTAAGCCCAAACCGCTTTCACGAATGGCCTTTTCTACCGCCTGCGTCGCCCCTGCGTCCCAAACCTGAACGGTAAGCAATCGCGGCTCCGGCACACCCACAGTTCCTACCTGATTAAGCGGCATTTTGGAGCCATACATATCCACTACAACCGGCTCCAACATCGCAACAGAGGCACGACCCGTGCGAAGCCCTGAAAATTCCGTTTTCAAATTATCAATCGCGCCGTCCATACGGCGGGTTAAATCTGCTTTATCCATTTTAAGTTCTCCTTTATTAGTTCGTCACGGTCGTGAACGTACCGCTACCGTCAAGGGCCTTGGCCAAGTTGCCTTTTTCCTTCACATTAAACACGACAATAGGAATATCATTTTCCCGCGCCAAGGAAATCGCTGTCGCATCCATAACCTTCAAATCGCGGGTCAACACATCCATATAGGTCAGGCTTTCCAAACGCTCGGCCTTAGGATCTTTTTCAGGGTCTGCCGTATAAATGCCATCCACCTTGGTCCCCTTAAAGAGCGCATCGCAATTCATCTCGGACGCCCGAAGCGCCGCAGCTGTATCCGTGGTAAAGTAAGGATTTCCCGTTCCGGCTGCAAAAATCACCACACGTCCCTTTTGCATATGACGCATGGCCTTGCGCCGGATATAAGGCTCACAAATCGCCGACATCGGAATGGCCGACATGACACGGGTCATGACCTCCATCTGCTCCAGCGCATTTTGAAGCGCCAGCGCATTAATCACAATCCCAAGCATCCCCATATAATCGGCCGTTGTCCGGTCCATCCCTTGCGCCGCACCAGATACACCGCGAAAAATATTACCTGCGCCTACAACAACACAAACTTCCGTGCCGTTCTCAACAGCCTCTTTAATGTCCTCCGCCACACGCTTAACCGTCGCCGGATCAAGGCCAAATTCATTTTGTCCCATCAAAACTTCACCGGACATTTTAAGGAGGATACGTTTGTAACTTGGCATGAGTGGTACCTAAATCTCTTTATCTTGAAAATTGCGGCCTCAAGATACGGCAAGACAGCCTAAAAAGCAATTCACTCTTTATTTTTATCTGCAAAGCAAAAAACCGCGCCAAAGACGCGGCTTTCCAAAAATTTTAGGCTTTAAAGAAAGTTAACCGTTTGCAGCCTTAGCCACTTCGGCAGCGAAATCTTCCTCTACCTTTTCAATCCCCTCACCCAACTGATAGCGGGCATAGGATTTTAGCTCAACCGGAGCGCCAACATCACCAGCCGCATTCTCCAGAAGTTTTGAGATTTTAGTTTCGCCGTCCATCACAAAGATTTGATCTACCAGACAAATCTCTGCCAAGAACTTACGAATACGCCCTTCCAGCATTTTTTCGACAATCTCATCGGGCTTGCCTTCTTGCTTGGCCTGATCACGGATAATGTTACGCTCTTTTTCAAGAACAGTCTCATCCACTTCATCCTGATTTAGATATTGAGGGAAAGCAGCCGCCACATGCATGGCGATTTTCTTACCCAACTCCTCAAGCTTGGCCTTATCGCCAGTAGATTCAAGCGCCACAAGCACCCCGATCTTACCCATGTTAGGAACAGTAGCATTATGAACGTAACCTACAACAACGCCGTCATTGACACTGAGCGTTTCTGTCCGGCGAATGCCCATATTCTCACCAATTGTAGCAATCAAACCGGTTAAAGTATCCTGAACGCTTTTGCCGTCCATATCCGCACTCATCAAGGCTTTAAGATCACCGGCCTGCGTGGCAAGTTCGGTTACTTTGGCTACAAAGCTTTGAAATTGCTCGTTACGGGCAACAAAGTCAGTTTCGGAGTTCACCTCAACAACCGCGCCGGATGTCCCGTT
Source organism: Alphaproteobacteria bacterium (assembly GCA_022763065.1). Classification (GTDB taxonomy): domain Bacteria; phylum Pseudomonadota; class Alphaproteobacteria; order Micavibrionales; family Micavibrionaceae. The sequence continues at coordinate 21,049 of JALEGH010000018.1, read as the reverse complement.
AGAAGTAATGGCTACAAGACCTTCGGCAGCTGTCCGGCTGGATTTCTTCTCCGCCTTCGCCAAACCTTTTTTACGCAAGAAATCAACGGCGGCTTCCATATCACCATTATTTTCTTCCAGCGCCTTTTTGGCATCCATCATACCCGCACCTGATTTCTCACGGAGCTCTTTTACCATTGAAGCTGTAACTTGAGTCATGTCTTTAATCCTTTTCTTTTATATTTCAAGCCCGCAACCGTCACTTCGTTCCGTCGGGTTTGAAATATGTGTTCAAATATTAACCTGCAGAAGCTGCTTTTTTCTTGAGAGCCTCTTTAGGCTCAGCCTTCGGCTCTGCTTCTGCTTTAGCCTCTTCTTTTGGCTCTTCAGTTTTAGCATCATCAGCTTTTTTAGCCGCCTTTTCCTTCTTCGGCTTGGCAAGTTTCACATCAACTTCAACCGCCTCACCCGCATCGGTACCGGAGCTTGCCATTTCCGCTTGAATACCATCCAAAATGGCTTCACAGAAAAGGTCACAGTAAAGAACAATAGAACGCAGCGCATCATCATTCCCCGGAATAGGATAATCCACCCCTTCCGGATCAGAATTCGTATCCAGAATACCAAAAACCGGAATACCCAGATTATTGGCCTCTTTCACCGCGATGTCTTCCTTGTTCACATCAATGATGAAAATCGCATCTGGCTGTCCGCCCATATCACGGATACCACCCAAAGATAGCTCAAGCTTGTCGCGCTCGCGGCTCATCATCAAAAGCTCTTTCTTTTTCAGACCTGTAGTTTCTTTACCTAAAATATCATCAAGTTCACGCAAACGATTGATAGAGTTCGAAATTGTCTTCCAGTTGGTGAGCATTCCGCCAAGCCATCGGTGGTTCACATAGTACTGGCCCGAGCGCTTTGCACTTGCCGCAATTTTCTCCTGCGCCTGACGCTTCGTCCCGACAAAAAGCACACGGCCGCCCTTGGCTACGATATCGCGCATCGCCTGAAGCGCAGTGCCCAGCATTGGAACAGTTTGTTGTAAATCCAGAATATGAATGCCGTTACGTACACCAAAGATATATTCTTGCATCTTCGGGTTCCAACGACGTGTGTGGTGACCAAAATGAACTCCCGCCTCGAGAAGTTCTTTCATTGTAAAAGTAGGCATTGCCATAGTTTTTCTCCTTTTTTGTTTGGCCTCAGGCGCGTAAACGCGCTACGGCCCTGCTTTTATCTTGCAACCCCGCTTGACTAGCGTGCCTGCATATAAAAAAGTTCCAGTTAAATCCTCTGCGGGCCTTGGGTCAAAATGACACTGAAATTAAGGATTCCCGCATGTGTATTAGCCCTCATTCAAGAGCTTGAGGGTGTTTTATGGTTTTTTCCCTTGAAATGCAAGGAAATAATGATCAAATACGCAATATTTTATTGACATAAGGTTAAGACATCGGGTAAAAACATTTTATTTTTAATAATTATGGCGAGCCCCTCAAAATGACAACACAAGATCAAGAAGTTACTGCAGAAGAAAAAGATTTCTCAGCCACATATCTTCCCCTTCCTAAAACCTTGGAAGATCTTCCTATTATCACCAATCCTGAGTGGCCGGATACCGAGCATTTAACGCCTGAAGAAGCGGCCCAAATGACACCAAAAGAGATCACAAATTCACGGCTACAATACCTTGATACTGTTGATGAAATGCAAGATCCAGGTCCCAAATTCTTTAAGGATAAAAAAACCCGTAAAAACTTTTTTGATATTCTTAGATATATCGACTACCGCCATGACCTTATTAAGAGAATAAACCAGCTCCCTCTCAGAGAAGCCCGTGAAGAAGCAGCCCAAATCACATTAAATGGACTGGCTGCAGCAGGTATGAAAATCAATGTTTACGGTAAAAATGCGCATGATTTGGGTCATAAGCACTCCCTTGCCGTTAGTAACCACTTCGGCTGGATAGACGGTGTCTTACTTTTTGCCCTCACCAAAATGGCTACTGCTGGAAAAAGAAGCTCATTCACAGCAGCAAAAGTCATCGGTGTTTTGGGTCGGCTAATGTTTTACAAAGGTCTGGGAGATGTTGTTAAGGCCTCTAACCTTGGCTTCGTACCCGTGCAAAGAGGTGCTGCTGAAGGAAAAGGAAAAGGCAAAGATAAACTTGCCGGACATAAACAAATGGAAGCAAATGCACGTACCGCCCTATGGGGTGATAACCAAGGTGCGAATGCAGGATTAGCGATCTTTTCAGAGCGCACAACAACTGATGGTCACAAAGTCGGCATTAGCCCCTCTTCTACAGCTATCCGTGCACTATTTGATGAAGAAGATCCAACAAAATTAATCGAGGGCGGTGTCATTCAACCCATCGCAATGACTGTTCGTCGCGTAGAAGGACAAGATGTTAAAGTTGGTGAAAGAGATATCAAGCGCGACAAAATCGCTTGGTATGGTGCCAATGTTCGTACAACGTTTACTCACTTCGCCGGTAACACAATGGGCGCCAGAGATAATGGAGGCGTTGAGCTGAATATTTATCTACTTCCACCGATTGATCCTGCAAAATTAAAAGAGCAAGGCGTTGAAGTAACACCAAGAACTCTGGCCAATATTGCCTTTGCACAGATTGATCAAGTTCTCAAAACTGAGCCAGATGAAATCATGAAGCATGAGATTGCCGCAAAAAAAGAAGACCGAGACCGAGTCCAGCGTTTTACCCGCGCCTTAGAAGGGCCAAAACAGGCAGCCACACCGAGCTAAACCCCCACCAAAAAAGGAATTCATGATGATAAATAAAAATAGACTTTTGACAGATTTTTTTAGAAAAGCAAATTCAAGAACCATTCCTGCCACAGCACCTGTACGTCAAATACCAAGAGGGGCCTTACGAACACGCGCAGAACAAGCCGTTGATGACGCAGCAGACTTGATAAAACACGGCCTTACAGCAGAAGAAGCATTAGATATAAAAGAAAGCCTCATCGACCTCTATAAATGGCACACTAGTGAATATCTAAAAAAACCCACATCTTTTTCATTTGTCGCGCGCCAACCTACGCAAATTGCACTAGCTCTCATTGAACTTGCTAAAACTCATCCCGAATGTTTTTTAACACCTAAGGAGCAAGCCGAGATTGCGCAAGACATGAAAGATATATTCGCTCTCAACAATAGAAAACGTCCATATGTCCAACACCCAGCCTCCTCTTCAGACATTGCATGGCTTGTAAGAGAAATATGCTCCCGCCGGGTTGGACCAGACCATCTAGCGGCAAGGGAAGCATCTCAAATTTTGGGAAAACTCAGACAAGTAGAACCAGCACCTGAATTTGGAAAATAGGTGGCTTGTTACCTACCCCTCGCTATATTTCACAAAGCCGGGAGTTTTTTGAAGGGTTGAGATCATTTCTGACGGGATAGAATATCGTCCTTTGAGATCAAATGCCGCCTCGCACCCTTCAATATGCGCAATCAGATGCACTTTCACCGAACCCCGTCCTGCCTGCTGAAGTTGAGTGTGGAGCTGCTCCACTGCCGCCGCCGCATCGACATGGATAGTCATTTCCTTCACCTTACCCGCCAAGGCCTGATCCAGTGGTTCAATCTGCTGTCCGGTAAAGCGTAATTCCTCATTTTGAGTTTGCGCATCCACATTCACAAGTAGCGCTGTCCCGGGCTCCAAAAATTCACGGGAGCGCGCCAGCGTGTCGGAAAAAATCATCACCTCATACACACCTGTCGCATCAGAAAGCTGCAAGAAAGCAAATTTATTGCCTGATTTGGCCGACACACGCTCTTGCTTGCGGATGAGAATACCTGCCATTTGTAGACGGCTCGAAGAAGAACGGCTGAGCTTGTCCTCAACTCTAGCAAACGGCACGACGCCCATTTTTTCAAGCTGCCCCATCCGCGCATCCAACGGATGAGCCGATAGATAAAACCCAACCGCGCCAAATTCGCGTGATAAGGTTTCCAAACTATCCCACAGCTCTACCTGCACAAAAGGAGGCAGATCATCTCCACCCGCACCATCAGCTCCCCCTCCACCAAAGAGGCTGGATTGACCGCTCTCGCGTTCTTCCGCCATTTTACCAGCATGGCGCAGGATCAGCTCCATATTGCCATATAGCTCCGCCCGCGTATGACCGAAACTGTCAAACGCTCCCGCACAGATCAGCCCGTCAAATTGGCGCTTATTCATGGCTTTGGTATCCATGCGCGACGCAAAACCATTTAAATCTTTAAACGGACCATCCTTTTGACGCCCCTCAAGCAGCTTCTCCATCGCGCCTTCACCGACACCTTTGAGAGCGGCCAAAGCATAACGAATGGCTTTCGTTCCATCTTCCACTTCCTCCACCGTGAACATCACGCCGGATTTATTGATATCAGGCGGCAGCAGAGTGATTTCCATCCGGTCCAGCTCTTGCTTAAACACGCTGAGCTTATCGGTGTTTCCTGCATCGAGCGTCATGGAAGCAGCCATAAATTCCACCGGATAATTGGCCTTCAGCCACGCGGTTTGATAGGCAATCAGCGCATAAGCCGCCGCGTGTGATTTGTTAAAACCATAGCCCGCAAATTTGGCAATTTGATCAAAAATCGCACTGGCTTGCTCGGCAGGCACCTGATTATGCGTAGCCGCCCCTTCAACGAACTTCACGCGCTCCTTATCCATCTCCTCCTTAATCTTCTTACCCATCGCACGTCTGAGTAAGTCCGCACCACCTAGAGAATAGCCAGAAAGAATCTGCGCGGCCTGCATAACTTGTTCCTGATAAATCATAATCCCGAAAGTCTCTTCCAGGATCGGTTGGAGCTTGGGGTGAAGGTAATCTGGCTCCTCCTTTCCATCCTTGGTCGAGATATATTTCGGAATGTTGTCCATCGGCCCCGGACGGTAGAGTGAGACAAGCGCGATGATATCTTCAAACCGGTCTGGTTTCATCTTGCGCAGCACATCCTTCATACCCGTACTTTCAAGTTGAAATACGCCTGTAGAAATCCCCGAAGACATGAGTTCGTAACTCTTCTTATCATCCAGCTCAATTTTTAGAATGTCGTATTCCTCGCCTGTGCTTTGCTTCACGAATTCCAATGATTTCTGGACAACGGTAAGGGTTTTGAGACCTAGAAAATCAAACTTGACCAATCCGGCTTGCTCCACATATTTCATATTAAATTGCGTCACCGGCATATCAGAACGTGGATCACGGTAAAGCGGCACAAGTTCATGCAACGCCCGATCCCCAATCACAAGCCCCGCCGCGTGTGTAGAAGCATGACGGTACAACCCCTCCAACTTCAAAGCGATATCAATCAGCTTTTGTGATGTATCATCTTTAGCCACTTCCGCCCTGAAATCAGGATCAGCATCGAGCGCTTCTTGCAGCGTTGTCGGGTTGGCCGGATTATTCGGGATCATTTTGGCAATGCGGTCCACGAGGCCATAAGGCATTTGGAGTACACGCCCTACATCACGTACTACAGCGCGCGCCTGTAATTTACCAAAGGTAATAATTTGTGCCACGCGGTCATGGCCATATTTTTCCTGCACATAGCGTATAACTTCACCACGGCGGTCCTGACAAAAATCCACATCGAAATCAGGCATCGACACACGCTCCGGGTTCAAGAAACGTTCAAACAGAAGATTAAATTCAAGCGGATCAAGGTCTGTAATTTTGAGTGCCCAAGCCACAACAGAGCCCGCACCAGAACCCCGCCCCGGCCCCACCGGGATATCATGATCCTTCGCCCATTTAATAAAGTCAGAACATATGAGGAAGTACCCCGGAAACCCCATGGAGATAATGGTCTCCAATTCAAATTCCATCCGGTCCCAGTAGAGCTTGTGATCACGCTTATCACCTACAAAGTTTTCCAAGCGCCATTCGAGACCTTCTTTCACCTGCGCTTTGAGCTCTTCAACCTCATCACGCCCTGCTTCAGTTTCAAAAGGCGGCAAAAGTGGATTAATCGGCTTTAAAACAAAGCTGCACCTCTTTGCAATTTGGACTGTATTTTGAATGGCTTCAGGTAAGTCAGAGAATAGCTCCACCATCTCAGCAGGTGTTTTCAGATAATGCTCCGCTGTGACCTTGCGCCTATCATCTTCTGTAATGTAGCGCCCTTCCGCAATACAAAGCAGCGCGTCATGTGCCTCATACATATCCCTATCTGCAAAATAAGCATCATTGGTTGCAACAAGGGGAATATCATGCGCATAAGCCAGATCGATAAGAGCTTCTTCATGAAGTTCTTCTTCCTTAAGGCCATGACGCCCGAGTTCAATATAAAAGCGATCACCAAAAATCTCTTTAAGGCTCAGTAAATCTTTTTCCTCACGAAAGCCATGGATTTGTCCACCAGAGAGGCAAATCAAACCTGCCGCATTTGCCGCAAGTTCTTTAAAATCTGTGGCAACTTGCTTCGTACCGTCGCCATCCATATAGGCATCAGAGAGAATTTTAGATAGGTTTTTGTACCCTTCATCATTTTGTACAAGCAAGACAAGCTGCTGTCCCGCCTCACCGACGCTGACCTGTGCGCCTAAAATCGGCTGTACCCCTTTACCACTTGCTACAACCGCAAATTCAAGCGCGCCAAACATATTATTGGTATCCGTCACAGCCATCGCCGGAGCCTTATCCGCCACCGCTAACTCTACCAGTTTTTTGGGATGAATGGCCCCTTCCGCCAAAGAATAGGCAGAGTGCACGTGCAAATGAATAAATTCAGGGCTTTGGGACATGAAAGCTACATTAACACCTCAAAAGCCTGCTTCAACAGCAAGTTAGAAGAGTTTTCCACCCCCATTTCAAAGAAATATTGGCAAATTTAAAAATCCCTTTAGAATACGAGAAAAGATGCAGGGTAAAAAAGTCACTGAAAAAGAAGGGCGCTATTATTTTCAAGGTATACGGGATTTTTCCCTGATTGCCGCGTTTTCCTATGCCGCCGCGAGTTATATGGGATACACAGATCACGAATTAGCCCCGATCGTCATTCCAACTCTTTGCCTTGCCTTTGCCACTTTCGGCCATTTCACTCGCAAATATGCTCATAAAATGGATTGGTGCAAAAAGCCTCCGCCAGACCCATAGAACTCCAATCTAGTAACTTATAACCCTACCATTTTTGACCTCTAAAATACGGTCCATGCGCTCCGCTATTTGCATGTTATGGGTGGCAATCACGGCGCCAATACCAACTTTGCGCACCAAATCCATGAGCAAGTCAAACACCATCTCTGATGTTTCAGGGTCTAAATTTCCGGTTGGCTCATCTGCCAAAAGTAATTTTGGATTATTGGCAAGCGCGCGCGCAATGGCCACACGTTGCTGCTCCCCGCCTGACATCTTCGCAGGGCGATGATCAAAACGATGATCAAGTTTAAGCGTGGTTAACAGCTCCTTCGCCTTTTCTTCTGCTTCAGCCTTTTTCACTCCCGCAACCATTTGAGGGATCACAACATTTTCAAGTGCAGTGAATTCTGGTAGCAAATAATGAAACTGGTAGACAAAGCCAATATATTGCCGACGAAGTAGAGTGCGCGCTTTATCATCCAGATGGGTAGCATTTTCTCCGCCGATAAAAACATCGCCCTTGGTCGGTTTATCCAAAAGCCCCACTGTTTGAAGAAAGGTCGACTTACCCGATCCGCTAGGCCCAACAAGAGCGACTATTTCCCCTGCAGAAATTTTAACATCTACATTGTGAAGAATCGTAAGCGTCTCATCGCCTTGTTCAAACACACGGGTTATACTTTTCGTTTCTAAAACAGGTGCGGTTGGATCAACTATCTCATTCATAACGCAGCGCCTCCACCGGGTCGAGACGAGAGGCACGCCACGCCGGATAAATCGTGGCCGCAACAGATAAAACAAGCGCCATCACAATAATGCCTGTAATATCTTCCCACTGGATAATAGCAGGTAATTGCGATAAAAAGTAAATCTCATCGGCAAAAAGTTCTGCTCCACTAATACTCTCCAAAAATCGGCGAATGCTCTCAATATTGCTGGCGAATGCCACACCGATGAGCGCGCCAAAAAGCGTTCCGGCAAAACCGATGCTTGCCCCCGTGAGTACAAAAATTTTGAGCATCGCCCCTTGCGTTGCACCCATCGTGCGCAATATTGCGATATCTTTGCCCTTATCTTTAACCAGCATAATCATCGAAGAAATAATGTTAAACGCCGCCACCAAAATGATAAGTGTCAGAATAAGAAACATCACATTACGCTCAACCGTAAGCGCGTTTAAAAACGAGCTATTGGCCTGACGCCAGTCATAAACTCCCGCCGCACCACCAACAGCCTCCACCAGATCATCTTTGATTTTATCAGCCTTTTCAGGCGTAGCAGCCATCACCTCAATAGAATTTACCTGACCAGACAGCTTAAAGAATTTTTGCGCACTTGGCAGATCCATAAAAATAAAGCCGTTATTATATTCATACATACCCACATCAAAAATCACACCTACGCTATAGGTGCGTGAACGCGGGATGGTGCCAAAGGGTGAAGCCTTTCCCTTAGGCGCCAAAAGCGTAAAGCTATCCCCTATATTTAAGCCTAAGCGCTTAGACAACTCCGTTCCAATAGCCACAGATTGCTCGCGGAACTCTGTTAATTCTCCTTGAACGATGGAGCCAGAAATAATCGGCTTGGTTGCAAAATCTTCGCGCGCCATCGCCCGGACAATGGCACCATGCGCCGCGCCATTCACAGAAACCAAAACCTGTCCTTCAATCATCGGACGAACAGAAGAAACGCCTTTCACATTTTCAAGGCGGTCTACAAGTGACATATAGTTACTAAGAGGCCCCGCGGCAGAATAGACGTTCAAATGGCCATTCAACCCTAAAATACGGGAGACAAGCTCTGCACGAAAACCATTCATCACCGACATCACAATGATGAGTGTCGCCACCCCCAGCATAATTCCGGTAAAAGAAAAACCGGCAATAACGGAGACAAATCCTTCCGCCTTCCTCGCGCGCAAATAGCGCCATGCCATCATTCTTTCAAACGGGGTAAACATCTAAGGCCTAATACGCCTTTCCGATGATGACTTTTTCACCCTTATCATCAAAAGGCATCACACGCGGGGTGAGCTTAAATTCATCTTTGAGCTTTTCAAATTCAGGATCGCTCAAGACATTCACATCTGTACGTACAAAACCGGCATGGCCGCCTGCGTAGAGGTCCTGCGCTTCGCTTAAAGAATCAACATCCTTAATATTAGCCATCATGAATTCACGGGCCTTATTCAGGAGATTACCCTGAATGTCATCCAGAATTTCCTGAACGCTACCCAAAAACTCTTCGCGCGAAACCGTTTCTTTTGAGTCCTTACCAATGTCACGGCGCACGTGGGTCAGTTGCCCCGCTTCCATCTCACGACCGCCAACTTCAACACGGATTGGAATACCCTTCTTCACTGCGCCCCACATTTTATCCGGCGTGCGCGCATCACTATCATCCACATTGGCACGTAAGCCCCGTTCTTTAAGCTCCTCCCGTAGGCCAAAGCAATATTCAAGTAGATCAGTATTATCATCCCCCTTGGTGATCGGGATAATTTGCACCTGAACAGGGGCCACTTTCGGCGGCATGATCATCCCGTCATCATCGCCGTGGGTCATAATCATTCCTCCAATCAGACGCGTTGAAATCCCCCAAGAGGTTGTGTAAGCGTGTGCCTCCTTCTCGTCACGCCCCTGAAATTTAATGCCGCAAGACTCGGAGAAATTCTGGCCCAAATTATGGGATGTACCGGCCTGCAAAGCCTTTCCATCTTGCATCATCGCCTCCATCGCATAAGTCGCAATGGCACCGGGGAAACGCTCATCTTCTGTTTTCTCCCCGCGCAGCACAGGCAACGCCAAATAATCTTCCGCAAAATCACCATAGGCGTGCACCATCTTCATCGCGTCAATATGCGCTTCATCTGCTGTTTCAAAGGCATTATGCCCTTCTTGCCACAAAAATTCTGACGTTCTTAAGAAAAGACGCGTACGCATTTCCCAACGCATCACATTACACCACTGGTTCAACTTGAGTGGTAAATCACGGTAAGACTGCACCCAACGGCTCATCGCATCACCAATGATGGTTTCAGAAGTTGGGCGTACGACAAGAGGTTCCTCCAACTCCGCATCAGGAGAAGGAACAAGATTTCCTTCCTCTCCTTTTTCAAGGCGGTGATGGGTGACAACGGCGCATTCCTTCGCAAAACCTTCCACATGCTCTGCTTCACGGCTCAAAAAACTCAAAGGAATGAGAAGCGGAAAATAAGCATTTTGTACATCATGGTCTTTAATGATCTTATCAAAAGCCTGTTGGATATTTTCCCACAACGCATAACCATAGGGCTTGATAATCATACAACCGCGCACGGGCGAATTTTCCGCCATGCCCGCCGCCTTAATGACCGCCTGATACCAGCCGGGGAAGTCCTCTCCCCTCGTTGGTGTAACGGCTGTTCTAACTTTTTTATTATTATTTTGTTTTGCTTGCTTTTGCGCCTGTGCAGACATTTTTCTTTCCTTATTTATTCTCTAAAATCGCCGCCTTCAATAATTTCAGCAGCTCCTTGAGGAATCAAATCCGGCTGATGTGTAATGATTTTGGTGATTGTTGTAGGTGGGACGTCTTCCTCTACTTCAACCAGAACTTCTTGAGGCTCTGGCTTGATAATACCGCAAGCGGTTTTAAGAGGCACCGCCACATCCCGCCCGTTATACATCACACGACCATCGGAATGCACATCAATCATACCCAGCGCACTATCGGTATTAAGTGGCTGATCGCTAAACGTCTGAATACGCTTACTCAAATCAATTGTGAGTGGAATTTTAATCACCTCTGGCGGCATGATAGGGGAAACATTCAAATCTGCTGGAACCACAGCCTTGCCATGCACATCAACACCACCCTTATAGGCCACACCTGCGCTCGGCTTATGTTGCGCAGCTAGCACGCCGCAAATCATTTGCCCCTCAAGAGACTGTGCCGAAGCATTCATTGGCAGAACTGCCCAAAAAAATAAAAGTAATAACGGTAAAATTCTCATCACTCAAAATCCTCCTTTACCATGTCACGCGCAACCGCATAAAAATCAATCACTTCAAAATGCACAAGCGCAAAAACCACACCCCAGATCATAAGCGAGATTCCACCGGTAATCAAAAATTTCTCCTTTATACGTGGATTAGCAGGCGCACTCCCCGCCATTCCAGTCTCAGAGTTTTCAGGCGCACGGTTTCCCCATGGCAAAATCATAAATAATGACGTCCAAAAAATAAGGAGATAGACAATAACGCCTGTGAAAAAGTTCACCTCACACCTCCATCATATGGACATTAACGTTGGGCTTAAACCTCAAAATATCGTTAACCGCACGGCGGATACCGATGCGCACCTCTTCTTCCCATCTGTCCATGGGCTTCCGACTATGATGACGCAATCCCTCAAGAATATCTTGGACCTCATCTTCAAGATCCGCCTCAAACTCATCCCCTTGCGCGTCCTTTGGATCGATTAAACCTGTGGTACTCACATGCGGACGCCCCATGAGTACACCCTTCTTACTCATCACAAAGCTCACATGTACTACGCCGGAATATTGGAGCTTACGCCGATCTGAAATCGCCACATGGCCGCTTTCAATAATGCGCCCTGGCTCCACCGCCAGCAGACCGGTATCCACATGGTCAATAATGCCCGCCTGTTCAATAGGAGCCAGTTGAATAACCGAACCATTATTGGGCGCGATCGCTTTATCAATTTGACAAGCTCGTGCGAGTTCCGCCTGATCCTCAATCATGACCTTCTCACCATGTACAGGCACCACAATTTTAGGACGTAGCCAATCATACATCTGTTTAATTTCATCTCTCGCCGGATGGCCGGAAACATGAATGACATGATCCGTTTCACGCGGACTCATCACATCTATGCCGCCTGCCGCCAAACGGTTTTGCACCAGAATAATATTCTTCTCATTCCCCGGAATGGGGCGCGCAGAGAAAATAACGCTGTCCCCGCGCTCCAATTTTAAACTCCGGTGACTTCCACGTGCCAAAAGCGCCATTTGCGCCCTTGGCTCTCCTTGCGAACCTGTTGCAATCACCACCAGATTTTCACGCGGAATGGCAGAAATATCCTCTTCCGGTACAAAATCATCAATATCTGCCAAATAACCACAAGCCTTCGCACACCCGATCATCCGGTGAAGCGAGCGCCCCAGCACCGCGACATGACGATTATTGGCCTTAGCCGCCCGGCAAATAGATTGAATGCGCCCGATATTGGAAGAAAAAATGGTTACCACAATGCGCTTTTCAAATTCCTTGAAAACAGCGCTCAACCCCTTTTCAACATCCCCTTCTGAGCCTGAATAACCTGCCACGCCTGCGTTGGTCGAATCCCCGACATAAGCCAAAACACCCTCTTGCCCGATTTTTTTGAAATCTTCGGCTTTTGTTTTCGTCCCCAGCACCGGAGCCTCATCCAAATTCCAATCCCCACTATGCACCACTTGCCCATGCTCAGTTTCCAGCACGATAGAGCAAGCCTCCGGGATAGAATGGCTCACCGGAATAAAACGCACCTTAAACGGGCCAATCTCAGCCATCTCATAAGGTTCAATCACGTGAATTTGCGCTGCCTTACATTCCGGGTTTTCGGCGAGCTTCTTTTTGAGCACTTCGGCTGTAAACTCCGTGCAATAAATGGGGCATTTCAAACGCGGCCAAAGATAAGCAACCGCACCGATATGATCTTCATGCGCGTGAGTGATGATCAAACCACTTAGATCTTTTCTATTATCCTCGAGAAATTTGGGATTTGGCAAAAGAATATCAATGCCCGGATAATATTCATCGGCAAAGCCGATCCCTAAATCAATCGCCAGATATTTGCCCTTATAGCCGTAGACATTGAGGTTCGCGCCAAATTGTTCCGACCCGCCAAGGGGAATAAAAACAAGCTGATCCTTTTGTAATTGAAATGCCATTTAATCAAGCAGCCTTCTTTTGAGGGTTTTGCTGCTGGTCTATATAGACAAGCCCTTTGAGAGTCAGGTCAGAATCCACCTCATCAATCACATCCGTTCCTTGCACAAACAAAGAGGCCAGACCACCTGTGGCCAGCACCAGACACTTCTTCTCTTCCATTTCGTTTCGAATACGCTCTACCATACCTTCTATCATTGCGATATAGCCCCAATAGACCCCGGATTGCATTGCACTTACAGTGTCTTTGCCAATCACGCAAACCGGTTTTTCAACGCCAACACGTGGCAATTTGGCAGCCGCCTGATGAAGTGCTTCAACAGACAAATTCACCCCCGGCGCAATCACACCGCCAACATAATGACCCTGCGCATCGATGACATCAAAAGTCGTTGCCGTACCAAAATCAATAATAATCGCAGGCGTTTTATAATGTATTTTTACCGCCAAAGAGTTCACAAGACGGTCCGCCCCGACCTCTTCGGGCTTATTCATATCTACCACAAGATCAATCATATCACGGGTCACAAGACGGGCTTCACATTTGAAGGCATTCCGGCAAAGCTGTTTCAGGTGATAATTAGCATCCGGCACGACGGAGCTAATAATTGCACGCTCTATTTGGTCAAATTTATACCCCGCCTGATCGAATAACGGGTACAACCAAGAAATATATTCATCGGAGGTTCGGCTGCTTTCTGTTTGACAACGCCATACCTGTTTTTGCGTCCCCCCTTCGTAAAGGGCAAAAACAATATTCGTGTTTCCAATATCAATCGTGAGTAACATAGCTATCCTTCAAAAATGCACTTCGGCAGCGTGAATTTCTTTTTCTGATCCATCTTCAGAACCAAGAACAAGCGCACCATCTTCACTTAGACCCTTAAAGACGCCTTGATGGTTTTCGCCTTTCAGGCGCGCAGTTATAGGCTCATCCATGCCGTACGCTTCGTTTAACCACATCTGACGAATGGGCGCAAACCCTTTCTCTTGCCATAAAATATAAGATTCCCCCAACTTATCCAGAATCTTATCCCGCACCTTATTCACATAAACCGCCTCCCCAGCAACATCATTAAGCGATATCCCCAGCTCCGGCGCATTGAAGATATTCACCCCCACCCCAACAACCATGTGCATAATACCCTTATGGTCGAGCGATGGTTCACATTCCAGCAAAATACCGGAGATTTTAAGACCATTTACAAGCACATCATTCGGCCATTTGAGCTGAATTTTATGTTCATCCTCATCCACATAGCTTGAGAACGCCTGATGCAACGCCACAGCCACGACAAACCCCAACTCACCCGCCTTTTGAAGCTCTCCTTTGGGGCGCAGTAAAACCGACATATAAAGATTGCCCATAGGAGAAGTCCAGCTATTCCCATGACGCCCTCTCCCGCCATCCTGGGTAAGAGCCTGTACAACCTGCCCTTCTTCCAGATCAGGGTTTTGTGCAATCAATTCATGTAAGGCATCTTGCGTGCTGTCCGCACGGCCTAAAAGCTGAATATTCCACTCAACAGACATATATTAAAAAAGCGAATGAGCTGCAGCGCGCGCCGCTTCGACCAATGGAGAAGGATTAAAGATAAAAAGCATCACAAACAACAATGATAACCCAATAATCAATTTACGTGACAGTTCCATTCCACCTTCAAACTGTCCAATCCCTTCCTCAAAGAACATGGTCTTGATAATACGCAAATAGTAATAAGCCGCGACGACAGAAACCAGCACACCGATCACAGCCAACACAAGTTGCCCTGAAGCCACAGCCGCTTGAAAGATAATCAACTTTCCAAAGAAACCAGCCAAAGGTGGAATACCGCTCATCGAAAACATGAGGGCCGCCATCACATAAGCCAGCACCGGATGATGTTTTGACATGCCTGCCAGATCAGAAATATTTTCAAGCGCCAAATCGTCGCGTCGCATACACATCACAACCCCAAACACACCTGCGGTCATGATCATATAAATCGGCATATAGACAAGCACGGCCGCTAATCCCTGCTCCCCTCCGGCTACAAAACCAATCAGGACATAACCCATATTACCGATAGAGCTATAGGCTAACAACCGCTTGATACTTTCCTGACGCAAAGCCGCAAAGGTAGAGACCACCATAGTCGCTACAGATAAGATCCAAAGGATCTGAGTCCATTGCTCTTGAAATGGTTCAAACGTGACAAACAACACGCGTGCCAATAAAGCCAAAGCCGCCAATTTCGGCACGATCGCAAAAAAGGCCGTCACAGGAGTCGGCGCGCCTTCATAGACATCAGGCGTCCACATATGAAAAGGGACGGCAGAAATTTTGAAGGCAAGTCCCGCTAAAATAAACACAAGCCCCAAAGCCGCCCCAAGTGACAAGCCGGAAGATAATGTCTCCCCAATGAGCGCAAAATTGGTCGTGCCCGTAAAACCATAAACAAGCGAAATTCCAAAGAGCAACATCCCTGATGAAATCGCCCCCAGCACAAAATATTTCAACCCCGATTCCGCAGAAGCCACATGGTTACGACGAATAGCCGCCAGCACATAAAGGCTTAAAGATTGAAGTTCCAACCCCATATAAAGCGATAGCATGTCCGAGGCGGAAACCATCAAAAGCATTCCAATTCCTGCAAACAGCATCAAAACCGGAAACTCAAATTTTGCGATTTTGTCCTGATCAATTGCTTGCACCGATAAGGCAATCGACATGACCAAACCAACAATCACCCAAAACTTCACAAATAAGGTAAAACGATCCTGAAGGAACATATCATTTAGAATACTAACGGAGCTGCCCGCATCCTGGGCTCCTAGCATCAACATCGCAATTGTTAACGCACCCACGCTCGCCCAGCTAATAAAACGCGTAGCGTCATTACCACGAAAAACACCAAGCACAAGAAGGATCATGGCAACAATCGCCAAGAACAATTCCGGCAAAATAGGAAAAAGATTTAAATTATCCATTCTTCTTCCCTCCTGCCATTAGACCTGCTTCATACTGGCCAATGAGTTTTTCAACCGACGGCGCCACGCGCTCCATCACAAAGCCGGGCGCAATTCCGAGCCACAATACCATCAACACAAGCGGCACCAATACCAAATGCTCCCGCGCGTTCAAATCTTTCATGGCCTCCGCATCCTTAGGCAATTTTCCACCAAAGAACATTCGCCGGTAAAGCATCAGCATATAAGCTGCGCCGAGAACCACACCAGTAGTTGCAAAAACAGCCACCACCGTATCCACCTGAAACGCGCCCATCAGGGTCAAGAACTCCCCGACAAAACCGGAAGTCCCCGGCAAGCCGACAGAGCCTAACATCAAGATCATAAAAACAGTCGCATATTTGGGCATATTTTTCACCAAACCGCCATAGCGTGCAATCTCACGCGTATGAAGGCGATCATACACCACCCCGACACATAAGAAGAGCGCCGCAGAGATGATACCGTGGGAAATCATCTGGAATATTCCGCCTTCAATCCCTTGCGTGGTCGCGGTGAAAATCCCAAGCGTCACAAATCCCATATGCGCCACAGAGGAATAAGCGATAAGCTTCTTCATATCGCTTTGACGCAGCGCCACAAGTGAAGTGTAGATAATCGCAATCACAGAGAGCCAGAAAATCACAGGCGCAAAAAACTCAGTTGCGAGCGGGAACATCGGCAATGAAAAACGAAGAAAACCATAGCCCCCCATTTTCAAGAGCACCCCTGCCAAAATCACAGAACCTGCCGTCGGCGCCTCCACATGTGCATCAGGCAACCATGTATGGACCGGCCACATCGGCATCTTTACCGCGAATGAGGCAAAGAACGCGACGAAAAGCCACATTTGAAGCGTACCCACTACCGGATTTTGCATGAGTGTCGGAATATCGCTTGTCCCCGTTTGAAACATGAGTACCAACAAGCCCACCAACATCAAAACAGAGCCCAACAGCGTATAAAGGAAGAATTTATAAGCAGAATAAACGCGGCGCGCACCACCCCACACCCCGATAATAATAAACATCGGAATGAGCACACCTTCAAAAAAGATATAAAACAGCACCGCATCCAGCGCACAGAAAGTCCCGATCATAAAGGTTTCCAAGACCAAAAATGCAATCATATATTCCCGCACACGGGTCTTGATCGAATTCCAACTGGCAATAATGCAAACCGGCACCAAAAAGGTAGACAGCAAGATAAAGAACAGCGAAATCCCGTCCACCCCCATGTGATAGGCAATATCAAATGCCGAGAACCATGTATGCTTTTCCACAAATTGAAAATCCGCCTGCGCTGGATCAAAGCGTACCAGCAGCACAAGCGACAGCGCAAAATTAAACAGTGACGTGTAAAGCGCAACACGCTTAGAGTTGAGCGCCACCAGCTCATCATTGCCGCGCACCAGCAAAATGAACAACACGCCAAGAAGCGGCAAAAAGGTCAGTATCGAGAGAATAGAAAAATCAATCATCATGGCGCTATCCCTCCTGACCAAATTCAAATCCGAGGGTTATTTTCACAAACATCCATGTCACGAGCGCAATCAAGCCGATAATCATCACAAGTGCGTATTGAAATACATAGCCTGTTTGAAAACGGCTTAGTAGTCCGCCGAACTTCTGAGATGTTTTAGCGACACCATCAGGCCCAAAACCGTCAATGACCTTTTTATCACTCTTGGTAAAGACATCACCAAAGAACAGAGCAGGACGCACAAAAGCATGATGGTAAAGCTCATCAAACCACCATTTGTTGAAAAAGAGCTTATGAAACGGTGCAAACACTTTCGTAAATTTCTCCGGTAAGCCGATAAATTTACCGTAGAGTAACGCCCCTAACAATAAGCCTAACGCTCCCATCACAATCGGCAATTTCTTCACCCAATAAGGGACATGGTACGCGGCCTCCACCGTATCATTTTCCGGCAAAACAAGGAGGCTCTTATCCCAAAACTGGTGATGCCCGACAAAGCCCTCGTAAAAAATATATCCGGCAAATACCGCCCCCACAGATAAAATCATTAAAGGTGTGAGCATAATAGGCGGTGATTCATGAACATGATCCATCACCTTTTTACTTGCCCGTGGTTTGCCGTGAAATGTCATGAACAGCAAACGCGCCGAATAAAACGCTGTCATAAGGGCCGCCGCAATCCCCATCCAGAAGGCAAACTCACCAAACCATGTATGGTCCGCGAAAGCGGCCTCCAAAATAATATCCTTGGAATAATAGCCAGCAAAAAACGGAATACCTGCAAGCGCCAAAGACCCAATCCACATCAGCACATAAGTCGCTGGGATTTTCTTCCACACCCCGCCCATCTTGCGCATGTCTTGTTCATCCGACATGGCGTGAATGACAGAGCCTGCGCCCAAAAAGAGGAGCGCCTTAAAAAATGCATGGGTCATCAAATGAAAAATCGCAGCCCCATAAGCCGACACGCCAAGCGCAAAAAACATATATCCCAACTGCGACATGGTGGAATAAGCAATCACGCGTTTAATATCAAATTGTGTCATGCCAATTGTCGCCGCGACAAACGCCGTAAGCGCACCTACGATTGTAACCACCATCAAGGCAATAGGTGCATATTCAAACACAGGCGAAAACCGCGCCACCAAAAACACGCCGGCGGTCACCATCGTAGCCGCATGGATCAGCGCAGAGACTGGCGTTGGCCCCTCCATCGCGTCAGGCAACCACGTATGCAAGCCCAGCTGTGCCGACTTACCCATCGCCCCCATAAAAAGAAGCAGACAAATCACAGTAAGCGCGTGAAGTTCATACCCTATAAAATTCATCATCGTGTCTGGAGCAGATTTTACAGCATCAAACAATGCATCAAACTGCACCGTGCCAAACACAAAAAACGCCGCAAAAATTCCAAGGGCCAACCCGAAATCTCCCACACGGTTCACTAAAAACGCCTTCACAGACGCCGCGTTTGCACTTTCTTTGTGGTTCCAAAATCCAATCAAAAGATATGACGCAACACCAACCCCTTCCCAGCCAAAGAAAAGCTGCACGAGATTATCGGATGTCACAAGCATGAGCATGGCAAATGTAAAGAGGCTCAAATAGCTCATAAACCGTGCCTTACATTTATCGTGACTCATATAGCCCACCGAATAAACATGCACACAAGAGGAGACAACGCTCACCACACACATCATCACAACGGTCAGCTGGTCCACACGAAGCGCCCAATCCACCTGCATTGTACCGGAGGTGATCCAGTTCATGAGAGTTATCGTGCGCGGATCCCCCATTGCACCGTGATGACCATGCCCACCGCCATAAATGACCTCAACAAACAATATGCAAGATAAAACGGCAGAGATAATCACACCGGAGCACGTCACTAACTGCGCACCTTTATCGCCCATATTCTTACCGAACAAGAAAGCAAGTAAAAAGCCAAACAGGGGCATAAAGACGGCGTAAAATTCCATAGCTTTTATTTCTTCTCCTTAGCGATGACACAGTTCCCTAAGTAAAGCTTTATCGTTTGTAAAAGAATAGCCAATCTCAATGCGCCCTATACGCTTATCACCATTCTCACGCATCGTCGCCACAGCCCATTTATCGGCAAACCCCCGGCGTTTAATTTGGTCTGAGGACTTTGAAAAATGAATCATCAGAAAACGGATATTCATACCATTCCTGTTTTCAAACCCTTCAACATCAACCTTCCTGACACTAGCCCGACCAAAAGCCTCTTTAGCCGTATATTCCAAATTTTCCAAAGCCGCCATCAAATCCTCACGGTCCAAAAAATCATCCCGAAACCTAAGAGGTCTATCATTTGAAAAAATTTCTCTTGAAAACTCTAACATAACTTCACACTACCCTTTCATACTCGAAATATCTTCAACAGCGATGGAACCTTTGAGGCGGAAGAATGTCACCAAAATGGCTAAGCCAATCGCCGCTTCCGCTGCGGCTACTGTTAAAATAAACAGGCTAAAAATCTGCCCGACCAAATCACCCAAATGCGCCGAAAAGGCAACAAAATTGATATTGACTGCCAGCAACATGAGCTCAATACACATTAAAATCACGATCATGTTTTTCCGGTTTAAAAATATGCCAAACACGCCAAGCGTAAAGAGTATGGCCGCGAGCGTTAAATAATGCGCCAATCCGATATTAAGTCCAATATCAAAAAGCTCCATCACTATACCCCTGTCCCCGGCGTGACTTTTTTAATCTCCATTGATTCTTCAACCGTTCTGGCCTGTTGTTCAGATACGATTTGACGGCGCACACCCGGACGGCGGCGATAAGTCAACACAATCGCCCCGATCATCGCCACCAGTAAAATCAAACCCGCCACCTGAAAGGCAAAAATATAATCCGTATAGAGCACTTGCCCGATAGCTTCGGTGTTTGTAACGCCTGCCGAGGCATTATCTGCAACAAAAGGAACCGCGATATTTTCCGCCGCCTTATCAGAAAATTTCCAAGTTACAAAAATAGCAATCAACTCCGCCAATAAAACCCCACCGGCCACCAGGCCCACCGGAATATATTGCATCACCCCTTTGCGCAAATCCGCAAAACTGATATCCAGCATCATGACAACAAACAGGAAGAGAACAGCCACAGCCCCCACATAAACGATTACCAAAATCATCGCGATGAATTCCGCCCCCAACAAAACAAACAGTCCGGCAGAATTAAAAAAGGCCAGAATCAAAAACAAAACGGAATGCACGGGGTTACGCGCCGTGATCACCATCACACCGCTTAAAAGCGTCACAAAAGCAAAAAGATAAAAGGCAAAAGCCGCAATCATAAAGACATGTTTTCTTTGTTATTTCCGACCCACATTTAATAAATCGAATACCGCCCAAGTGCAAGAGGGCACATGTAAGCATTCCAATTAAAAATGTTCCATTTTTAATTGGACCCCTCAAACGCCGGGGATGCTTCCGGCGCACTTGCGCCGCGCTCGCAGTCGCACGCGTGTAACCCCCAAAAATAATCTTACATTTTTATTTATGGGGATTGCTATTCAAAAAAAAGAACATACAATGATAT
>JALEGH010000017.1 GCA_022763065.1 Alphaproteobacteria bacterium | reverse complement strand
GCAGGTGGCCAAAGCAGCCTATCCGGAACTGATTACAGTTTTAAAATCGGACAAGGAATTGGATGACATACCTGAAGGGGTGGATATGGTTATTCGTTTTCCCAAAGAGCTGATGAATAAGCTTATTAACCATAAAAAATACGTAGCCTATGCGCCAATGGCACACCCAAATCCATAGTTCTGTCTGGAAGAGTCTTTGTCATGGTCAAATCACCCGGTTTATGAGATAATAATCTTAAGAAACGGGTTCTAGTGCGTTGAAATGAATCATCTTTTTGTGATTAAGTGCAATCAAAAGATTGACGCTCCTATGTGTGGGGCTATAGGGTTTTAAGTATCCAACATATTAGGGTAGGGAGAACATGGAACATCCTTCAAAAACAATTACCCGGGCGGACTTGGCCGAAGCAGTTTATGAGCAAGTAGGCCTGTCACGTAACGACTCTTCGGATCTGGTGGAGCAGATCTTGGACGAGATGATGGCAGCACTGACATCAGGGGATAATGTAAAGATATCTTCTTTTGGCAGCTTTTCGGTACGCGAAAAAGGTGAGCGCATTGGGCGGAACCCTAAAACCGGGGTGGAGGTGCCGATTTCACCACGTAAGGTACTCGTCTTTCGTGCATCGCACGTACTCAAGGATCGCATTAACAAGGCCACAAAGCAATCGCAGGAGGGGAGCTCTGATAACGAGGGCGATGCGACGCCAAATGCAGACCCGTTTGGGACTCCACCTACCGATCGCGGTAGTTTTTAAGGTGTGATAATTTTGAAAAAATTCAAGCTAGGGAGGATTAGCGATGAATACAAATAGTCCGAATAAATTTAACGACGCTTCTTTTGTGACGGCTGATAATAAGGACGAGACACCCTTGACAAAACGGTCACGCATTTCTTCCTATGCTTCCATTGAAATGCCTAAAAAAAGCCAGAAAGCGGAAAAGAAAACAAAAAAGGCCGAAGGGGCATTCCGGACGATCAGTGAAGTCGCCGACTTGTTGGATGTGCAGCAGCATGTTTTGCGTTTCTGGGAGACAAAATTTTCGCAAGTCAAACCACTTAAACGTGGCGGTGGGCGGCGCTATTACCGTCCGGAAGATGTGGCCCTGTTACAACGCATTCATCATTTGCTTTACACCGAAGGTTATACGATAAAGGGTGCGCAAAAGCTCCTCAAAGGGCAGAGCAAGTCGCAGATTGTTGCCGGTGCGCAAGCGCAGAAAGAGGCGGAAAACCAAAATCAGTCACCCGCCGTAAAATTTGAAGACGCGCCGCAGGCTGAAGGCTCTCAAGTAGCGAAAAAAGGTCTAAGCCAAGGTCAAAAGACAGCCCTTGAGGCTGTTCTTGAGGAGCTCAAAGCGCTGCGCGAAGCGGTTGATTAGGCGCTTCGGTCCGGCCCCATTAATAAAGCTAGTCGATATCCTCGTGTCATAAATGTCGGTGGTGTTGCGTGGACTAAGGGTGATTTAGAATCCTGACATTTAAATATCGCGAAGTCTCCGGATTTCATTTGTTGAATCGTATCATCAGGTTTCACATATCCCCAATATGTTTTGTTTCTGTCTTTTGTTCTGGGAAGAGACTTGTTGGGCTGCCAAATGGTTCCAAGATTTCCTTTAAGGGTAATGATACCGCGATGTGACTTAATGTCAGTGTGCCAAAAGCTTGTTTGAGGGCGTGCTTTGAACACTAAAAAATTGAAACTCATTTTTTCGCAATTAGTTGCTTTCGCAAATTCTTGCGTCAGTTTTAAGATGTCTGTAGACAAGGCTTCTTTACCGTCTGTGGAGGGTAAATTGCCAAATGTTTGTTGAATGAGGCGTAATTTGTCTTTTTGAGATAGATTTTGGCTAAATGGTTCAATGATTGTTGATTTTCCCAAGTAAGTCCAATATCCCCCATCTCCATACCATTTGTTTTTTCGGGTTAGTTTTTTCAACTGTAGTTTTTTAAGGTATGATTTGGTTTCATCCGATAGCGGGCTTTGCCAAATTGCAAGATTAATATCCTCAGTTTGGATATGTCTTAATGCTGCTGGGTAATCGGCAATAATGGCTTGTCCAAATATTTTTCTAATCATAGGGTGTTGTATATAGTAGCAATTATATTATGTCAATAAAAATATAATTCAAGCTCATTACATTTATTGATTTTTCTCTTCTAGTTCTATATCACTATTTTTTAGTCGGAGCGTGGCGCAGCCTGGTAGCGCACTTGCATGGGGTGCAAGGGGTCGCTGGTTCAAATCCAGTCGCTCCGACCAATTTTTTTCAAGCTTATTTTCCAAAAATAATTTCCGAAACGATTTTCCTTGACATATTTTTTTTATGTTTAATTTCTGATTGTATGTAACGATGAACTACGAAAGGGAAATGAACATGGAATCATCACTTACGGATTTATTTATGACTGTTGCGACATATGGCGGAGCGGTCGTGGCGCTGGGCGTTGGAGTTTTTGGCAGTTTTTATACAATTGACCAAAAACACAAAGGTCTGGTTACACGTTTTGGAAAACACGTCCGTACAAATCAAACGCCGGGATTGAAATTCAAAATTCCCTTGATTGAAGCCGTACATGAGGTTTCGATGCAGGAAAAACAAGTTGAGGAGAATTTGGAAACAAAGACGACTGATAACCTCTTTGTTCAGCTTCCTATCGCTATTCAATTTGAAGTGTCTGATGCGGCTGTATATAAGTTCAATAAAGAGCGCCCGGTTGAGCTTATGACTAAAGTGGTTGCTGCTGCTGTACGTGAATATACATCTGGTAAGGACTTCCAAGAACTTTATGATGAGCGTCAGCAGATTAAAGATGCGGTTCTTGCAAAGGTTGAGAATGAAGTTGCAGGCTTTGGTATTCAGATTAATAATATTGTGATTGATGAGCCACGTGCGTCCAATGATGTGAAAGCTACCTTTGACCGCGTGCGTTCCAGTGCGCTTGAAAAAGATGCGGCGAAAAATGAAGCTGATGCGGATTACATCAAGACGGTTAAACGTGCCGAAGCGGATAAGCAGCGTAATATTCTGATCGGGGAAGGTGTTGCCGGTTTCCGTGAGAAAATCGCGGCGGGTTATGCGGCTCTGCGTAAACAGCTTATTGCTGATGAAGTTGATCCTGCAACTGCAGACCGTTTCATGGAAGAGGCAATGCGCTTGGATACGCTGCGTGATGTTGGTGATAAAGGTAACATGGTGATTGTGACTCCTGATGGCTCTACAGGTCAGCAAATTGCAGCACTTCAAACTTTAGGTCAAACAGTCGGTGGCCCAAAGCCTGTGGCTCCTTCCGCCTAATATCTGAAAGCTTAATTTAACAATCATAAAAGAGCGTCTTGGACTGGGCGCTCTTTTTTTATTTCCGAATACCATTGACGGGACGTTTCATTTTAAATAAAGTAAAGACATAATGTTAAAATTGAAAAGGGAGAGATTGTGGACGTTACGAAATACATTCCTGAGGTTGATTTGGGTATCAAATCAAGGTTGAAAAAATCTACGGTGGGTAAGAAGCTTGTTCAGGCTTGGGATCGTATGGAGGAAAGCGCCAGCCCAATTAAGGGAGAGACTACTCAGGAGATTATTGATTCTCTGTCACAATATTTTAATTTGAGCGCAGAAAATAAGGCACGTGTCCAAGAGCATGCGCAAAAGCCAAAAGGCGAAGAGCTGATTAATCTTATAAAAAACGAAACAAACAGGCATGCGAGCCATAGGCGTGCTTTCATGGTCAACCTGCCCGTGCAGTTTACTTTGGTTGATGTCACTTCTTTTAATGTTCTTGGGGTTTACTTTTTAGGTTTATTGCCATCTTTGTATTTAAAAGCGGCATCTGCTGCTTTTGATGGATATGGCATATACCGTGCGACC
This sequence comes from Alphaproteobacteria bacterium, assembly GCA_022763065.1. Classification (GTDB taxonomy): domain Bacteria; phylum Pseudomonadota; class Alphaproteobacteria; order Micavibrionales; family Micavibrionaceae. The sequence continues at coordinate 1,567 of JALEGH010000017.1, read as the reverse complement.
CGTTCCATTAATGGCGATATTAAACGGGCGATGCTCGAAGGACCTAACCAACCGCCGAAAAAGACATGGCTTGGGATGATTACAGGAGGCAATAGAAAGCGTTACAACAGATATCAAAAGGGTGAAACGGCGTTAGATAGTAAAAAACTTCAATCAGAAGGGTTATATAAAACTATTCATGCCAAGAATATTGTCGCCCCTGTTTTTGGCGCGAACAATCTGGTCATGCTTGCCTGTTTAATTGGTAACGGACGCTACTTCCTGTGGTCGAACAGAAACAGAGACAATGCGCAGACCGAGCGCGGGAACAAATTGGATAAGCTCAAGCTCTAGGTTTTTTATATTCAGGCCGCTCTTGCGCCGTTGACTTCGATTTTGGCTAGGGCCTGATCGAGATCGGCGATAATATCTTCCAGTGTTTCAATACCAATCGACATTCTAAGAGTGCTTTCATTGACACCGGCTTTTTCCAGATCTTCCGGGTTCAGTTGCGCGTGCGTCGTGGAGGCGGGGTGGATGATCAAACTTCTCGTATCACCAATATTGGCAAGATGGGAGAAGAGCTGAAGATTCTCAACAACCTTTATACAGGCGTCAAATCCATGCTTAAGCGTCACGGTAAAGACTGCGCCGCCTGCACCTTTCATATATTTTTGCGCATTTTTATGGTGCGGACTACCGGGAAGGCCAGCGTAGCTGACACTCTCTACTTTCTCATGGTTTTGTAGCCACTCCGCGACGGCTTTGGCATTGGAGCAATGACGCTCCATCCGTAAAGAAAGGGTCTCCAGCCCCATAAAGGTCAGATAGGCATTCATTGGTTGTTGATTGAGGCCTAAATCACGTAAACCTACCGCATGGTTATGAATGGCCAGCGCCATATTGCCAAACTCTTTGGCAAATATGAGGCCGTTATATCCGGCATCAGGTTGTGTCAGGCGCGGGAATTTATCGCCTTGCGCCATCCAGTCAAAATTACCGCCATCAATCACGGCGCCGCCAATGGCATTGCCGTGCCCGCTTATAAATTTGGTGGTGGAATAGGTGACGATATTGGCTCCATATTCAAGCGGTTTGCACAAATAAGGTGTGGCCATCGTGTTGTCTATAATGAGTGGAATTCCGGCTTCTCGTGCGACCTTGGACAGCCCTTCAATATCGGTCACAACCCCTTCCGGGTTTGATAGGCTTTCGGCGAAGATGGCTTTGGTCTTGTCTGTAATGACGGCTTTTGCACTTGCCGGGTCTGTCGGATCAAACTGGGAGCTTTGCCAGTCAAACATAGAAGGAAAAACATGTTTAAACTGGTTAAACGATCCGCCGTAAAGCTTACGGGAGGAGACAATATGATCTCCCGGATGCATCAGGGCAGATAGAACCAGCATTTGAGAGCCCAAGCCCGAAGCCGCACATGTCGCACCCACACCGCCCTCAATCGTGGCTAGTTTTTCTTCTAATGCTGCAACTGTCGGATTGGTTAAACGGGAATAGGAGTATCCCAGAGTTTTGAGGGAGAATAAATCCGCACCATGCTTGGCATCATCAAATACAAAAGAGGCGCTTTGAT
>JALEGH010000016.1 GCA_022763065.1 Alphaproteobacteria bacterium | reverse complement strand
CAGGCTTCCCCGTGGCAAGGATAGAGCCGTTTTCATAAGGACGGCTGTGGCCGGAATGGAGCCGGTCGATCCGGCAATGATCACTGGATGGCCGGGAGGTGATTGCTGCCACAAGCTGTTTAAAGCCTTGAGCAGACGGTTGCGGCGGTCTGCCGTATCAATCAGCCCTTTTTCGGCCAGAATCTCCGGCCAGCTTTTGCTCAATACTTCTAAAAACTTCGTGGTGATTTGCCAGTGTTCAGAGAGCTCATGATTGTCTATCAAGCTTGGAAGGTCTTGAATGTCTAGATCCTCGGTATAAATCTGATCCATCAATTGACCCAGCATAGCGGCTAAAGTCATATTTTGCCCCGGCTGGTTCGAGAAATCCGGTAGCGCGCTAATAAGACGGGATAACAGAATTTGACGCTGCATGGGAGGCATGGCTTCAGGGATATGAATTATATCCTGTCCCTGATTTTGTTCATTGCCCTGTACAAGACCGTGAAGGGATAATTCATCCTGATCAATATCACCGATGGGCTGTAAACGCGGCAATAAAAGCGGTTTACCATCTGTGAGTTTTAAGAAAGCTGCCTGTACGTTCCGGCAGGCCCGCCTTGTGGGCAATAAAATGAGATAGCGCGCCAGCTCTTCAGGAGAATCTTTCGTCTCCTGCAATAACCCTCCCGCCAGTGATTCGGCAAAATTATGGGCAGCAGGAATTGTATAAAGACCACGGATGTTCATGTTTTGGCCTGCGCTTCTTGTACGGGTGGTTTTTGTGCTGAATCAGCTTCGGTTTGCTGTACGTGCATCCCGGCGGCCTTATTCACCCGCTCCAAATCTTCCGGTGTACTGATATGATGCCATTGCCCGTCATAAATAACACTGTGGAGCCGCCCTTGCGTTTGCGCTTTATCTATTAAATCGCGGTAGGAAAAAGCTCCATCCGGTGCCGTTTCAAAAATTTTGGGCGAGGTTATACGAATACCGGTAAACATACACGCACCGGATTTGTTCAGGGAACGTACGACTTTCCCATCCGGTGTGACATCATAATCACCAACTCCTTGCGTGAGAGCCATATTTTTGAGCGGCTGCAAAAGCAGGAGAATATCCATTTTATCCGGATTCCACGCACCCGCTAGCTGCTCCAGAGCGGTTGCTTGGTCCGGTATATCATCCCAAAGCGCATCCCCGTTAATGAGGAAAAAATCCTCGCCCTTAATGCTATGGAGAGCCTTTTTTACCCCGCCACCTGTGTTGAGCAAAACATCTTCATGGGAGAAATAAGGGGATAGCTCACTGTGGTTTTGTGTGACGTAATTTTCTATCCTGTCCCCTAAATAATGGAGATTAAAAGTGACATGTTTTATCCCAAAATTCTTGAGTTTTTGAAGCGTATGACCCAAGATCGCTTCCCCACGTACAGGCACCAAAGGCTTGGGCAAGGTGTCCGTATAAGGGCGCAGCCTTGTGCCCTGTCCGGCTGTCAGGATAAAAGCGCGCTCAATCGGGTTTTTAGGAGTTGTCATTTTATTTCACTTTCTTAATGCTTATATTGCGCGTGTTAGGGCCTTCTACGTCAATATTAATTTCAAAAACTCTTCCCTGATGGGAGGAGAGCATTTGCGGGTCCAAACGTTCCGGCCATTCAACCAGACAAACCGCACCGGATATCGCTTCTTCCCAGCCAAGCTCATATATCTCATCCGAATGTTCTAACCGGTACAAATCAAAATGCCAAATCGGATATTGAGGGCTCTCATAAAGCTGAACCAGTGTGAAAGTGGGGCTGGGGACCTCTAATGTGGTGTCATTTAAGGCCGAGCGGATAAAGGCGCGGGCAAAATGGGTTTTACCGGCTCCCAAATCGCCTTTGAGAGCGTAAATATCACCAATTTGCACCGTTTTTGCCAGATTTTTGGCAATTTGATCCATCTCACCGGGAGATTGCGCTTTATAATTTTGTATTTCTGGCATATGAATGGCAGGTCAAATATGAGTGGATAATGGTGCCAAGAGTAGCAAAGGCTTTGTACGAAACAAAGAGACAATTTTGTAAATTGGGGTGAAATGTCAGATAAAGAGAATTTACAAGAAACAGAGGAAATGAGGGACATTGCCATTATCGGGGCGGGGCCTGTGGGCCTATTTGCTGTTTTTGAATGCGGCATGTTAGGTCTTTCATGCCATGTGATTGATGCCCTTCCTCATATTGGCGGGCAGTGCAGTGCGCTTTATCCGGAAAAACCAATTTATGATATTCCCGCTTATCCGGAAATTCTGGCCTCTGACTTAATCGGGAAGCTTGAAGAGCAAGCAGCTCCTTTTCGTCCGCTTTATCATCTGGGGCAGCAGGTGGTTTCTTTAAGCGATAATGATAGTTTTTGGCAACTTAATTTTAAGGGTGGCCAGGCTATTCGGGCCAAAACAATTATTATTGCGGGCGGGGCCGGTGCTTTCGGCCCTAATCGTCCGCCTTTAGAAGACATTGAAAGCTATGAAGGGCGTTCGGTTTTCTATACGGTTCAGCGCAAACAGGATTTTGAGGGTAAAAAAATCATGATTGCCGGTGGAGGCGACAGTGCGGTGGATTGGGCTTTGTCACTCGCGCCACTGGCTGACAAATTGTACGTGTTGCATCGCCGGGATAAATTCCGCGCCGTACCGGAAAGTGTAAAGAAAATGCACGCTCTGGCGGATCAGGGCCAAATTGAGATGTTGGTTCCAGCGCAGCTTAAAGGGCTGAAAGGAGAGAATGGTGTGCTTTCCCATGTTCAGATATCAGGCAAAGATGGGAACGTACAGGACATAGAGGCGGATGTGTTGCTGCCCTTCTATGGGCTTTCTATGGATTTGGGGCCGATTGCGCAGTGGGGATTAAATCTGGATCAAAACCATATAAACGTACACCCCACGACCTGCCAGACAAATATAGACAGAATATATGCTATTGGCGACATTGCTGCTTATGAGAATAAGAAGAAACTTATCCTGACCGGATTTTCGGAAGGCAGCTTCGCGGCACATGATATTTACCAGCTTCTCCATCCCGACACACCGCTTCACTTTGAATACTCAACAACCAAGGGCCTGCCGGATAAATTGAAATGACTATAAATCTTCCGGCGGACCGGAGATGGGAAGCTGCAGCGTCACTTTTGTACCTTTATCGGGTTCGGAGTCAATTAATACCGACCCGCCGTGAAGCTCGGTAATATTTTTCACAAGCGATAATCCGAGCCCGGCACCTCGGGACAGGGTCTGAGGGGACATGTCGGCGCGATGCTCAATCAGGGCGCGGGAAAAGGGCTCGAAAATACGCTCCTGATCTATTTTAGAGATACCAATGCCTGTATCACTGACCGATATTTCAATGATGTTTTCTTCGAGTTTGCGCGATGCCGAAATGATTATTTTCCCTTTTTCAGGTGTGAAATTAATCGCATTGTGGATCAGGTTCAACATAACCTGTTTTATCCGGCGTTCATCCGCGTGCAGTTCCCCGATATTTTTGGGGCAATCAAGAGAAAGGGAAAGGTTTTCTTTCTGCGCCCATTGACTTGTTATCTCATGGATACTTTGTAGCATTTTATGTAAGTCAAAGCTTCCGAAAGTTAAATCCAAATAGCCTGCTTCAATAGTTGAAAGATCGAGAATATCATCAATGAGGTGAACCAATTTGTCCCCCGCGTCGCGTATGCCTTCGCTATACTCTTTTTGTTTGTCATTGAGCTGTCCGAAATACTGATTATCAAGAATTTCGGCAAAGCCCATAATGGCATTTAAAGGCGTACGGAGCTGATAGGACACATTGGCCAAAAAACCGGTTTTGATTTTGTCAGCTTCTTCCAGAGCAATATTTTTCTCCTGCAATGCTTTTTGAACTTTCATCTCATCCGTGACATCGAAATAGGTCAGAAGAACACCACCATCAGGTAGAGGGACTTTTGCAAATTCAATCAGCTTCTCATCCGTACGTTTCAGATGCCCCTCTTGTACGTCTCGCTCAATCGCATGGGAGATCAGCACTTCTTTTACTTTTGGCCATTCCGGCTCTTCAAATAGAGCGGACATTTTGTTAACCAAAGCGGTGATATGAGGTTCGCCCTCAATATCTTCCGGATGCAGGCCCCAAAGTGTTGAATAGGCAGGGTTAGAGAGTTTTAACCGTCCATCTCCGCCATACACGGCCACCCCTTCGGCAAGATTATCAAGTGTCTCTTTTTGCACTGCAATGAGGGTATTATAAGAAGATTCAAGTTCCAGCCTGCTTGTCACATCTTCAAAAATCATCATGAGGCCCCCCATCGGATGGGGAATAACCGAAAAGCGTACGGCCGATCCATCGGGCAGGTACATCATATCTTCATGCGGATCGATCAGACTTGTGAACATATCCAGCCAGTTTTTTTTGTAGGACCTGAAATCGGCCTGCTCCGGCAAACGTCTGGTTTCACGGAGTTTTTCAAGAATATCGCCTAATTTGGGCGCGCCATTGAGCCATTGATCTTCCAATCCCCATAGAGAAGAAAAGGCCGAATTATAAAATTCGAGCTGGTGCTCGGCACCGAAAATAGCAATGGCCGAACGGAGCTGTTCCAGTAGCGTCGTATTGGCGCTGTGATAGCGTTTTAGCTCGCTATCGCGGCGTTCTTCGCCCGTGATATCACGCAACATACCCAGTGTATGTCCTTTATCCGGCAACAAGAGTTCGCTTATTTCGACAAAGTAGCGTTTTCCGCCGGTAATGATATGGGCCTTGTTCGTTTGTGGTTCGCCTGTGTCCAGTACCTGACGCGCCATCATTTTGGGGGCCTGAATAACATTGGGGTCTTTGGTTGAAAGAGTGATTTCTTGCTGCTTGGTCAGAACATTTTCAACCGTGTCATTGACGATTTGGGCGTAGGCCTGATTGCACCATATAATCTGTGTTGCCTGATCGCGCATCCAAAGCGGCATGGGAAGGGCATTAAGCATCATTTGCAGCTTTTGCACCTCGTGCTCTTGCCTTTGGTGCGCTTGTCGCAGGGATTTTTGTTCTTCTTGATCGCTTGTAATATCTTCCAGCCAGATAATCAGGAAATGTTCTTGGCCATTTAATGCTTCTCCTTTGCTGCCGGAAAGGCGGAATGTCTGGTCCTTCGCGGTATTTCGGGAGTTGAAAGAAAATGCCTTGCCTTTTTCCTGCAAGGCAATGAAATGTCCTTCCAATATGGCCGCGTCACTGACTTCCAGCGCGTTTTGAATGTCGTGAATTGTCTCAATTTTACTAATCCCGAGTATTTGGGGGAAATTGGGCGAATAAATAACACTTCCATCAGGAGAAAAGCCGCAATATTTACCGGGAAAGGCAGATAAAAATGCCTCAAGGCGGCTTTTTTCAACCTCCAATTGGTGTGCGCCGGTAAAAAGACCGAAAAAATTATTCATCACATTTTTGCGCTGCGTGTTCATTAGATAAAAGTGTAAAGCGAATCTTCAAAAGAACAAGAATTTGTTTGTTAGGAAGGCTATTCACAAAATGATAGTGCGCTCATCAAAACAAAAAATCCGGCGTTCGCCATATTGCTGAATAGCCTGAGCCAGCACACGAGATTCGCTGTCTTGACCCAGACGCTGCATTTTTTCAGGCGTATGGGTATGGTCGACGGGGATAATCCCTTGTGAAATAATCGGGCCTTCATCTAAATCGCTGGTGACGTAATGAGCGGTCGAGCCGATAATTTTGACGCCGCGCTGATAAGCCTGATGATAAGGCCTTGCACCTTTAAAACCGGGTAAGAAAGAATGGTGAATATTAATAATACGCTCTTTAAAATCGGTGCAAAAATCTTCCGATAAAATTTGCATGTAACGCGCCAGCACAATCAGCTCGGCTTGTGTTTCATCAATCAGTGCGCGAATCTGATTTTCCTGCGCTTCCTTTGTATCGGACGTTACCGGTAAATAATGAAAAGGTAGATCGTAATGCTCCACCAAGGCTCTGGTGTTTTCATGATTGGACGCAATGGCCGTGATTTCAATGGGCAAATGATTTGATTTCCAGCGATACAATAAATTATTGAGGCAATGGTCATGTTGCGACACGAGAATGAGGGTTTTGACAGGCTCGCTCGCGGGGTTGAGATGCCATGTCATGGCAAAGCGCCGGGCGATGTTTTGAAAGCTGTCTTTAAGTTTTTGGGCGTTTGTATCTCTTGGCGTTGTAAAGACCACCCGCATAAAAAATTGTTCGGATTCCGGATCGTGAAATTGTGCGGATTCCTCGATATTGCACTCATTATTGCTCAAGGCGGCGGCCACAGCGGCGACAATACCGGGCTGGTCCTGACATTGAATGCGCAAGGTATAAAGTAGGGATGAGGAAGTCATGAATGGAGCTTGTGAGCTGTTGAAATCAGTTGATCAATAACATTTTCAAGCATATCAGCCTGCGCATCGTTCTTGAGTGCGCCATTATCATCAAAGGCTTCATGTGCGCCAGATAAGGCAAGTTGATTAGGGATAAGCTGTACGCCGATATTGCCCAAGAGCATGCGCAAAGGCACAAGGCCACGAATACCACCTAAACCACCGGCAGAAGCACCAGCCAAAGCGCACACCTTATCCTTAAAAGCGATCAAGACAGGTTCATCCGGTTTTTCCGTACGCGTCATCCAGTCAATCGTATTTTTGAGCAGAGGAGAATAGGCGCTGTTATATTCCGGTGAAGCAATAAAAAATCCGTCATGACCGGCAAAGAGTTTTTTAAGTTGGCTCATGCTCTCAGGCATGCCCTGCTCTGCTTCCAGATCTTCACAGAAAATCGGCGCAGGATAATCTTTGAGATCAATGAAGGTGACTTTGGCTCCTTTATCGGCAGCCATATCATGAGCCACGCGGGCCAGTTTTTTATTAAAAGAGTTTTTGCGGGCGCTGCCGGCTAAAAATAAAAGTTTGGGGGACATGGCGTATTTCCTTCCTGATGCACTTGTGAAAGTATTTTATTTCAAAACAGCATGATTCTAAGCCATTCTTTTCAAAATGCCTACTGCGTATTGTAGGTCGTACCTTTAACAATGATGCAGCCTATCTTCGGACCATCTGATCTTTAGTTTCTTAATCTTTTTGTAATATTTTTTACGTATTATGTGCGTGAGATCGGATGTTTTGAACAAAAATACGGCAAAAATGGCTGAAACACAGGGCAAATCGCTGCAACAGATTATGAACGAGATGGTCACGCGTCTTGATACGGTTCATAATGCGACTTCGCAGCAAAAGAAAAGCCGGAAAGGCCGACTATCGGAGCTGGAAGCCTTTATCAGTCTGGATCCGGTTTTGGCAAATTTGAACCGTCAATATCTGGAAGCCAAAGCGCAGCGCTGTGAGCTTGTGGCTTTGAACGGAAAAGAAGATGCCATGGTCGAGGTCGCCTTGGATATGGAGGATAGCGCATGGTGCGCAATGGAAACCAGATTGCTTGAGCTGCGGCGGAATGGAGAGCTTATGCGCCGTGTCCAATCAATGTTGCGTCGTTCCCGCCAAAAAGAAAATGAGCAAATTGAAGAAACGCTGCGGGCAGGGCTAGAAAAACAGCGTCAAAAATTTGTTGAGTGGGCGCGTATGGCGGCACGTTTAAAAGAGAAAAATAAAGTACCGGTGATTTTTGAATGGGCGGTTTTGATGTTGGTTTTCAATATCGCGCCTTTTGATCGTCCGGCTTATTCTGGCTTTAAAAGGCGGTATGGTTCGCTCTAACCAAATTTGAGCGTCTCCCAAGGTTTTTTTCTTTTATCGCTAGCAATCTGTCTCTGCATTTCATCTATGCTGATACCAGATGAAGAGGAGACCTCCTGTAATTTTTCTTCAATTTCCATTTTTGCCATGCTGACTTCACGTGCCTTTTCTTCATGGAGGTTCCAAGCTTTAACTTTTCCGAGCAAGTTACTGCAAAGTACTAAAAACCTCATGGCTCTCATGGGTGTCATGATGTCGTGACTATCTAATTTTTGCATATGGTTGTAGATAGAATCCAGTTGGCTGACTGACCTTATATTGTTGGGGTTATTAATATTGTGTGAGTTCACGGTGATGTTGCCTAACAAGAGAATTACCGGCTGATTGTAGTAGGTCAGCACTGCTTTCAAAAAAATGCCCGGATTGTTGGCGGTATCCAAAATATTTAATAACTGGTTTTTTGTCATGTTCCGAAGGTCTTCTACAGGCATGATTATCTCAGATGATTTTGGTTGTTTTTTACCAGATAGTTCGCTCAAGGAGTGACCGGCACCGCATCCTGCTGCGGTTAGCTGTTTGACCCATGATGTGAGTCCTTCACGCGGGTCATCATCTGATTGATGAGATTCTGAACCACCCGGAGCGGCGAATCCCACCCGAAGGCGGCCTGTATAGCCAGACCCTCCATGTAAGCTTGAAAGGCTGGTACTTGCACGTTTTCGTGAAGATGTTTTTTGGGGGTTGTTCTGGCACCATTGCTGATAAGCATTTGATGCATCTAAATAGACTGTTCTGACAACAGATTTTTGGTCTTCTCTTAAGGCATGTTCAATACCTTGTAATAATTTGTTAAAGCTATTTTCATTAAAAGGAAGATTATGTTCATGCGTTAATCGCAATAGGCGTAATGCGATCACACGAAATTTATCCCGCACGCCCTTATCTTTTGCATTAAAAAATGCTGCGAAAGATTTCGGGGTGAGCGTTTTATCCATGTCGAATTTATCAGATGTCAAAATTCTTCTCCTGCCAGTTTTAAAAAAACGTTGGGCAGGGTACAGAATTTAATATATTATGTCAATAATAAATTGTTGTTAAGCACCTAAATTCGCGCGGGCTTTGAGTGCGGTGGAGATGGTGCTGTCATCGAGAAAATCAAGCTCTCCGCCGACAGGTAAGCCGTGAGCGAGGCGCGTGATTTTGATATCTTTCACATCACCCAGTTGATCGGTGATGTAATGTGCGGTGGATTGCCCCTCCACCGTAGCGCCAAGGGCCAAAATAAGCTCCGAGATATTTTTGGCGCGCACATTGGAAATCAGAGCGTCCAAATTTAGATCTGCCGGACCGATACCGTCTAAAGCGGAAAGCACACCGCCCAGAATATGATAGGTTCCCTTATAGCTACCGGTGCGCTCAATCGCCCAAAGATCCGCTACACCTGAAACCACACATAATGTTGTGCGGTCGCGGGTTTGATCCTTACAAATCCGGCATATATCACCTTCATCCAGATTGCCGCATACATGACAGGTTTGAATGGACTCGGCGACAAAGTTCAAATTCTTGGCCAGTGGCAACATTGTCTTGTCTTTGTTGGTCAGTAAATGGAGCGCAATTCGCCGCGCCGAGCGTGTCCCTAATCCGGGCAGGGCGGCGAGTTGGCGTATGAGCATATCAAGGGGGCCGTCTATCATTTATTCATTATAGCTTGGTTTGGTTTGGTTTTTGGCCGGATCGAAATAGGAAAATAAACGATTCGGCAGGTCGACATCTGTTTGCATGTTACGCAGAATAATCTGGGTTGTCAGACCGGCGGCGTCTGTGACTTCCCATTTGCGCAAAAGGTAAGAAGGTTCGTTTGAAAAATAAAGGGTGATGTGACCCGCTCCCGGATCACCTGCTTGTGCCACTTTTAAAATCGTAAAGCCGTCTTTTTGTGTCATATGTTGGACCGTGATGTCACCTTGCAGGCTTAAATCTTTACGCAAGAGAAAATCAGCCAGTGTCTGACCAATCGGTGCGTTGGTTTGTTCTTGCAACTCCGCATCATAGAAATAAATGAAAAACCCGTCTGCGACGATGAAATCATCAATTTCATTATATTCAAATCTGAGCTTACCCGGACGGTTCAAGTAAAAAGTCCCGCTTAGCCGTGATCCATTATGGGCGATTTGGATGAACTCAGCCTTGGCTTGATCCAGATTTTGCAGATATTGCTCCGCGCGCTGAATTTCAATTGCGGCGGTTTGGGCAAGTAGCGGTGAAGGCCACAGGACCCCTAAAACGAGTATGCATACATATAAGAATCTCATTGTTTTATTTGTAGGCAATAAAAGTGTCTCAAGAAAGGCTAATTTAAGGCTTTATCACGCTTTTTAGCTTGCTTCGGATAAATCACTCACCAGCACTTCACGTTTTCCGACATGGTTGGCGGGGCCGATGACGCCTTGCTTTTCCATTTCCTCCACAATGCGCGCGGCGCGGTTATAACCGATCTGGAGGCAGCGCTGGATAAAGCTGGTGGAGGCTTTGCGCTCCCGCGCGACCAAGGCCACAGCTTCGTCATAGAGCTCATCGACTTTATCTTCTGTCCCATTGTCTCCATATAAACCACCTAGGCCCGCTCCGGTGAAATCGCCACCGCCTTCGGTAATATCATCGAGATAGGAAGGCTCTGACTGACTTTTGAGGAAGTTGACCACATTTTCAACATCGGCGTCCGAGGCAAAAGGCCCGTGCGCACGGGTGATTTGTCCGCCAGCCGCCATATAGAGCATATCGCCCATGCCAAGGAGTTGTTCCGCGCCGCCATCTCCCAAAATGGTGCGGCTGTCAATTTTGGAAGTGACCGCAAAGGAAATACGGGTGGGGAAGTTGGCCTTAATCACGCCGGTAATGACATCGACGGAGGGGCGCTGTGTGGCCATGATGAGGTGAATACCGGCGGCCCGTGCCATTTGGGCCAAGCGCTGGATAGCGCCTTCGACATCTTTACCAGCAACGAGCATGAGATCGGCAAACTCATCAACAATGACGACAATATAAGGCAGGTCAGTGAGGTCCAAAGGTTGTTCTTCAAAGACAGGTTTTCCCGTTTCGGGATCAAAGCCGGTTTGGACTTTGCGCATCAATGCTTCGCCACTTTTGCGGGCTTCGGCAAGACGTGCGTTGTAACCATCAATATTCCGCACGCCGAGTTTTGACATGGACCGATATCGTTCCTCCATTTCGGCCACCACCCATTTAAGGGCGACAACAGCCTTGCCGGGTTCAGTTACCACAGGGGAGAGGAGATGCGGAATATCATCATAGACGGAAAGCTCCAACATTTTGGGATCAATCATGATGAAGCGGCATTTTTCCGGCGGCAAACGGTAAAGAAGAGACAAAATCATCGTATTGACCGAGACAGATTTACCCGATCCCGTCGTTCCGGCCACGAGCAAGTGCGGCATGCGGGCGAGGTCCGCGATCACAGGCCGCCCACCAATATCTTTTCCTAAGATCATGGGGAGCTTGGCCTTGCTCTTTTCATACTCGCGCATCATCAACATATCGCGCATATAAACAGTCTGGCGTTTTTTGTTGGGAATTTCGATACCAATCACATTGCGCCCCGGCACTACGGCGGCACGCACGGAAGTGGCGGACATGGAACGCGCAATATCATCGGCCAGTCCGATCACACGGGAGGATTTTGTTCCCGGCGCAGGCTCAAGCTCATAAAGCGTCACAACAGGGCCGGGATGGATGGAAACAATGTCGCCTTTAATATTGAAATCACTTAATACGTTTTGGAGCAGTTCCGCATTCAGGCGCAAGGCTTGCTCATCCATTTGCTCCGTATCTGCATCCTCTGGCACATCTTGCAAAAGATCAACAGAAGGCAGCTCCCACTCCGCCCCGTCAAAAAGTTGAAAGCGCTGTTGTGGTTTATTGTCAGAAGGTGTGCCGTCCTGTGGTGCAACAACTTTAATTGCTTTGTCTGAACTTTCTGTTTTTTTTGCAATAACGGTTTTACGCTCTTCTTTTTCAGGCTGACTGATAACGGGTTTTTGTGCTTTCAGACGTTTTTGGGCCCGCGCTGGCGCGGCGTTGTTGTGGTGTTTCAACCAGTGATAAAAATCAATGGCTGTTTGTGTGATCGCATAGGTCAGCGTGCTGGCCCAGAACCAGATATGCGAGGCCAACCATTTAAGTTCATACCGGCTGATGGCCCAGCTAAAACCTATAAGGATCATGGTTAGAGCGCCGAAAATGAGGGTACTGAGGAGAAATTCGTAACCAGACGTAATGTTTGACAGGCCGTCAGTTACTTTTTGCAGGAGCAATAACCCGACACTTCCGCCAGAGTAAAGCTGGTCCAGCCAGTCCCCCGAAGGCGTATGCGCCAAAGTGATAGAGGCAGTAAAAGTCCCCAAAATAAGGGCGACAACCCGGCTCCAGAAATAAGGAAGAGGGCGACGTTTGAGCAGGCTCCCTCCCCATACTACAAGTGTGATACCGCTCAAAATTCCGGCCAGTCCGAAAAGCTGTAAAAGCAGATCGGATATGTTTGCGCCATAATGCCCCATCCAGTTTCGAACCGCTTGCCCTTGTCCTTGGCCGGTTACACTGTTTAAAGAGGGGTCATGGGGGCTGTAGCTCAAAATTGAAAGCAAAATAGCCAGCCCGCCCAAACATAAAATGATGGCTGTGCCATCGACAATACGCTTGGCTAAAAATACTTGCGCGGTTTCGGGCAGGAGCCGTGTCCAAAATCCTTTTTGACGTTTTTTGACTTTATATTTAGAGGCCATGGAAAATCCGGATATGAGAAATTTAAAACGAGAGATGAACGGGTAGAATTAGAGGAACAAAATGCAAGGATTCGCTTAATGTTCTTCGATTTTACCGGTTTCTATATGATATGACAACTTATATTTAAGGTCGCTTTTTTATTCAAACTCGATATAAAGGACGCTTGGAAGAAGTATTGTTATAAAAACATCATGACTGTTGAAACAATTTTTATTTTTGCGATGTCGATTGCGCTTATCTGGGTCAAGCTGGGGCCGGGGCAGGCGCTTAAAATTACCAGTGGGTTTGATAACGGTTTTTGGGCGGGGATGAGTGTTGCGCTCGGTATTGTTTTATCATGCAATATTTACTTCCTTGTGGCCGCTTTAGGTTCTGTGTTCGTTACAAATTTTTTCAATGATATCGGGTTTTTCTTTAAAATTATTGGTGCGCTGTACCTTTTTTATCTTGGATATCAGGGGTTGGAAAATGCGGAAAAAGGTTTGCTCAAGGTATCCGCAGGCTCTGTACCAAAGCCTCAATACATCCAAAAATTTATGGCCGGTTTAATTTTGGGGCTAGGTAATCCGATCGCGATTGTTTACTTCATCAGCATTTTGCCGACGCTTGTTCCCGTTGATATGTTATCTGTTCAGGATATCTTGGCCGCCATGACGATTATGACTGTTATCGGTTTGATCATTGACAGTCTGATCTTGTTGCTTGTGAGCCAGACAAAGCAGGCTTTGTCCGATACAAAAATTGTGCGTTCTATTAATACCGCAACCAGTATCGGGTTTGTCTGTATCGGGCTTTTCTTGCTTTATAGTGCTTTTTTCCTCGAAAATTATTCTTTTGATATTTTATAAAAACTTTCGCGTGTTGTTCGTCCAAAAATTAACCTTTTGTTAAGAATTATATTCCTATTCTGTATATGGCAGGATGCCGGGATATAATCTTTGGTGCTTTAAAATTAAGCCCATTTTCATACAAGACATTAGATTTAGGAGACATGATTGCAGGATCGTTTGCGTGTTGTACCCGATATATCTGAAAGCAAGGCAGCTTATATGCTTTATGCCTATCAAAATTATGATCCGTACAAGGTGGGCCATAACAGGTGGGAATATTTGACCCGGCATAAGACAAAGGAAGAGGCCTTAAGGCACGGCAGTCTAGTTTTTGGAACCAACTTATATCAAAAAATAGAGGTCAAAGAAAAAGCTTACGACTTCACAAAACGCAAACATGTCCTAAAGACACATCATGTCTGGAAACATGATTTGCCCAAAGAAGGAAGTTCCACATTGAAACAAAAAAAGGCCATCTATTGGGGGATGGCCCTAATAGCACTTTTAGCCATTGTGCTACTTATCCTATAAGAAAATTATTCCTCCTCAATAACACCGGTCGGGTTTGCTTCGACCAGATCGGCCACTTGCTGGAACACGTCGGCATTTTCATCCATTTGTTCCTTCAATGGAGGGTTTTGCTCCGCAATGGTTTTGAAAAAGGAAGCGGCGTCGCGTAAAAGTTTGGCGGCGAGTTCAGCATGTGAAGGCATATTGAATTTTCCTGTCTTGTGTAATTTAACTCTCTTATTAGCTTTCTTGGTTTGCACCCTAACATAGCAGGACGTATCCCACCAAATTATTTCTTATTTTGCACGCTGGCGAAAGGGGTGGGCTTCATAAGTTCCCAGTAAAATCACTTCTTTGGCAAAAAAGCCAAGCTCTTCCATCGCCAGTTGCAAAGGCTTGTCTTCAGGATGGCCAATAACATCGGCATAAAATTGAGCGGCCTGAAAATTTTCATCCACATAGGATTCGAGCTTCATCATATTCACGCCATTTGTTGCAAATCCACCAAGAGCCTTATAAAGCGCGGCGGGAATGTTGCGTACCTCAAAAATGAAACTGGTGATATAGGTTTTGTCCGAAGCAGGCGGTGGAATATGCGCCTCACGGGCCAAAATCAGGAAACGTGTCGTGTTATGGTCGGCGTCTTGCACATCTTCTTGCAAAATATCCAGATTATAAATTTCTGCGGCCAAAGAAGAGGCGATGGCGGCATGGGCCGGATCATTCATCTCGGCAATTTTTTGCGCCGCGCCTGCCGTGTCCGCATGCACTTCTTGTTTGAGATTATATTGCTGAATCACTTTCTGACATTGGGGCAGGGCGTGAATATGGCTATGAACGGTTTTGATATCTTGTATTTTGGCGCCCGGAAGTCCCAAAAGGGCGTGGCCGATAGGCTCAAAATGCTCGCCAACAATATGCAAATTGCTTTGAGGTAAGAGACGGTGTACATCCGCAACACGTCCGGCCAGTGTATTATCAACAGGAATCATCGCCATATCGGTGAGCCCCTCTTGCACGGCTAAAAACGCCTTATCAAAGGTATCGCATGGTAGAGTTTGCGCACCGGCAAATACTTTCCGGCAGGCCATGTCCGAATAGGCACCGGCAAATCCCTGAAAAGCGATAGTTTGGCTCATGATTTCCTCTTGATTTTTATCTTGGGTGAAACTAAACCCTAATATAGGTGATTTGTCGATTATTTAAAAATTCAAACGCAAACTAATCAAGGATTTATTTAAGTCATGGGCGGGATGGAATTTAACAAAATTTTTGCAGCAATTTTGGTGGCGGGGATTGCCGCCATGATGGCAGGTTTTGTGGCAGAGAAGCTAACGAAACCTCATAAGCTTAAAGAAAATGCTTATCCTATTGAAGGGGTTGAAGTTGCAGGTGGCGGTCCTAAAAAAGAAAAACTGGCGGAACCTGTTTTGGCGCTTTTGGCGCAGGCTGATATTGCGCGCGGGCAAAAAGTTTCCAAAGCATGTGCGGCGTGTCACACTTTCGATAAAGGTGGCGCCAATGGGGTTGGGCCCAATCTATGGAATTTGGTGGGTGGCAAGAAACAATCTGTGGCCGGATTTTCTTATTCCGGTGTGTTGAACGCTCAAGGTGGCGATGTCTGGAGCTATGCGGCGCTCAACAAATTTTTGTGGAAGCCGAAGAAATATGCACCGGGTACCAAAATGAATTATGTCGGTTTAAAAAAGCCGGAAGACCGAGCGGCGATGATTGCATGGTTACGGACATTGGCGGATTCACCTAAACCGCTTCCTTCCGCCAGTCAGATCGCCGCAGAAGAGGCGGAGTTGGCTCCTGCCGTAGAAGAAACGGTAGAGTTGGCACCTAGCGCTCATTAGAGCTTTTAAGCTTTTTTCTCCCACGCGCCATTTTCACTCTGGTGCCAGTAAGTGACCTCATGCCCCTGATCTTGATAATTTTTCCAGCGGGCGCGGGCGGCTTCGATTGATTCTTGATGGCGTCCATCGAGCATTTCACAGCATAATTTATAGCCCGATAGGTCATCTTCAGTTTGATTTTGAGTCAGGACGAGTAGATCGGCATTGTTTGGGTTATCATTTTGCGCGGTAATCCAGACAGGCTGATCTTCAGGAGCAGATTTGTTTTTAGCTGATTCTTTTTCTGTGCTGTGGGGTAGAAAACTATGCGGACGGTAAGTCCAAAGATGTTCGTTCATGCGCTCAACTTCTTTGTCATCCACCATGCGCACAAGCGCGCGAAAGCCGTTTTCCAAAGCCTTTTCCAAGATCAAGGGCAAAGCCTGGTCCAGTGTTTGTTTTTGCAAATGGTAAAAGCGGATTTCTGTCATGAATATTTTTTAAGCCGCTTTTTGACGGGTGATAAAATCAAATAAAGCCCTGACAGCAAATCCCGTTCCGCCTTTGGGTGTTGTGGGTTTATCGCTTTTCCACCAAGCGGTACCGGCGATATCAATATGGGCCCATTTCACACTCTTATCAATGAAGTGCTCCAAAAATCCGGCGGCGGAACAAGCCCCGCCCCAGCGTCCCAAAGAACCGAGATTTTTAAGGTCCGCTACGTCACTTTCCATTTCTTTGCGGTAAGCGGCGTCCAAAGGCATGCGCCAGAGCTTTTCACCTGTTGCATTGCTCGCTTGTTCGAGGTCATGCCAAAGCTCATTATCATTGGCAAATACGCCTGCATATTCGAAGCCCAGCGCGACCATAATCGCACCGGTTAGGGTGGCCAGATCAATGATAATGTCGGGCTTGTACGTGTCTTGTACGTAAGTCAGAATATCGGCCAGCACGAGACGGCCTTCGGCGTCGGTATTGAGAACCTCAACTGTTTTACCGGATAGGGAAGTAATAATATCGCCCGGCCTGTACGCATTATGCGAGGGCATATTTTCCACCAGACCGACAATACCGATGACGTTTGTTTTGGCCTTGGCGCCTGCGAGCGCTTTCATTGTGCCAACAACAGCTGCAGAGCCGCCCATATCCATTTTCATTTCATCCATACCAGCAGAAGGCTTAATGGAAATACCACCCGTATCGAAGGTCACGCCCTTCCCGACAAGCGCGATGGGCGCTGTTTGAGAGTCTTTTCCACTTTTATCAAGCCCGTTCCAGCGCATAATCACGGTTTTGGAAGAGCGCTCAGACCCTTGTCCCACGGCCAAAAGCGCCCCAAAACCGAGCTTTTCCATTTTCTTCTCATCCAGAATGTCAACCTCAACGCCTAAGGGTTTGAGTTCCTCGGCAATGCGTTTCGCATAGCTTTCAGGATGGAGCATATTGGGTGGCTCATTAATCAGATCACGTGCCATATAGACACCGCCAGCCAAAGCTTCGAGTGTTTGGTATTGCGTTCTGGTGTCAATGTACGTGTCTGTGACGATCTGTACGTCTTTGGGAGGTGCGGAAAAATCTTTGGGTTTGGCTTTGTAATGATCAAAATTGTAAGATTTAAGCTGTATGCCAAAGGCCAGATGTGCCTGCACGGTTTCGTTGCTTAATTCTTCGCCAGCAGGCACATCCAAAAGCAGGCTGGCTTTTTTCGCTCCATTTGCTTTTAGCACGCCAAAAAGCTTGCCGCCGAGATTTTCAGCTTCCACCTTTGTAAGGTCCTTCGCCTTGCCCAAACCAAATGCGATGAGGCGGGCCGGTTTTTTGTCCTTAGATAATGGCAAAACAAGGATCTGACCTGCTTTTCCTTTGAAATCAGTATGATTTTTAAGCGTATCTAGCAGCAATCTCTTTTGCGCAGGTTTTAAAAGCTTCAAATTTGAAGCAGGTTTATTTTTTTCAAAAAAGAAGAGGGTTTGCGTGTCGCTCGTGGCTCTGGGTTTGTTGGAAAAAGTGATCTGCGTATTCATCAAAATGCCTTTCTGGTAATTTTTGTTATGCGCGCTTTGCTCTTTTATCTGTTCTGTGATAAATCAGCTTCAATATTAATAACTTTACCGGCGGAGCACCAGAAGAGATTGCGTCCTCTTTTTTCTTTTTCACTATTTGATGGATATCTGGTTAAAAATTTGTTTTTGACCATGATTGTGACGGCGCTCACCTTGGCGGCTATTATTCTCTTAACCCAATCCTTGCGGTTTTTGGAATTAATCGTAAACTCAGGCGCGTCAAGTGCGGCCTTTTGGGGGCTGACTTTTTTGGCGCTGCCGCGCTTCTTTGAAGTGATTTTGCCTGTGGCGGTGATGATCGCAACTCTCTTTATTTATCACCGCTTAAACTCCGACAGTGAGATTGTTGTCATGCGCGCAGCAGGTGGTTCACCGATGCAGCTTGCCCGTCCGGCCTTTTTGGTGGGAATATGTACAACGCTTATCTTGCTGTTTATCACCATGTGGCTGGCGCCTGTTTCGCTGAATAATATGCAAAAAATGCGGCAAGTGATTAAGGCGCAATATTCAACCATTTTATTTCGCCCCGGTATTTTCAATCAGGTGGGTAAAGACTTAACCGTCTATATTGATAGTCGTAACCGCGCGGGCGAGATGGAGGGGCTCCTTATTCATGACAGCCGGAAAAATTTACCGGCTCCTGTGACTGTGATTGCCAAAAAGGGCGTGGTGGTGGCCACCGATGAGGGGCAGCAGGTTCTTGTCTATGATGGCTCGCGTCAGGACTTCAAGGAAAAGACAGGCGCGCTTAATCGTTTGGATTTTGAACGCTATTCGATTGATTTGCCAGAGCCCAAGGCCGTGCGCCAAAGATGGCGGGAGCCAGATGAGCGCACATTTTTTGAGCTTTTAAATCCTGATCCTGCCGATGCGCGTGATCTGGAGAACAAAGAAAAATTTTTAATAGAAGCACACCGCCGCGTTATCAGCCCATTTCTGACATTATCCTTCATCGCCATTGTACTGTGCTTTTTGTTGCTGGGGCCGACAAACCGGCGGGGCCAAACCCGTAAGATGATGTTAGCGGTTTTATGTGTGATTATATTGCAGGGGCTTTATCTGGCCTTGTTTAATATCGCAACATCAGGGATGTGGGGTCTCGCCCTGCTCTATTTAATCGTTTTAGGGCCTTTAGCTGGCGGTATTTTCTTATTGAGCTCATGGGCGGAGCATGTACGCCACAAGATGTTTTATGTTTCCAAAAAGCTTAAATCTTCAGATGAACTGGAAGGGAGTGAGATAACGTAAAAATGCCCTCACTCATCCGGAAAATATCTTTGCCAACGCTCAATTTTTATTTGATGCGTAGCTATATTTTGAATTTTTTCATGCTGCTTATCGGGTTGCTCGCCATTATTTACCTGTTTGATACGGTGGAGCTTTTAAGGCGGGCGGCAAAAATTGGGAATATTCCGATCAGCCTGACCTTGACAATGGGGCTTTATAAATTGCCCGAGGTCGGGCAGCTTGTTTTCCCCTTCGCGGTTTTGTTCAGTGCCATGTTGACCTTCTGGCAGTTGGCGCGGCGGCACGAGCTGGTGATTTTGCGCTCCTCCGGTCTGTCGGTCTGGCAATTTTTAACGCCTGTAGTGTTAAGCGCCTTGTTGATCGGGCTTGTGAGTATTTTGCTGATCAATCCGCTTGGTGCTTTTTTGATTACGCAATATAAGAATTTGGAAAATGACTATCTGGAGCGCAAGAGCAGCCTGATTACCTTGTCAGAGCAAGGATTGTGGTTGCGGCAAGAGCATGAAGAAGGAACGGCCATCCTGCATTCGGGGCGCATCAAAATGCCCGAATGGGCGCTTGAAAATGTCATGGTGATTTTCTTTTCCGGTGATCATGATTTTTTGCGGCGTATTGATGCCCCGCGTGCAACGTTATCACCGGGACAGTGGAATTTTGAAGGTGCTGTTTCCAATATGCCGGGTGATATGCCCCAGCAGGCTGATTTTTTGTCCATGGCCACGGATCTGACCACGCAGGATCTGGAAAAAAGCTTCTCTGCGCCGGAGACAGTTTCCTTTTGGAAAATGCCGGCTTATATCCAGATGCTGGAACAAACGGGGTTTGATTCTGCGCGTGTTAAAATCCATTATCAGGGGTTACTGGCCCAACCGCTTTTATTTATGGCGATGGTATTGCTGGCCGCATCGGTTTCCCTGCGCCCGCCACGCCTGCGTGGGACATCGATGTTGATTGTGGCAGGTATTTTCATTGGCTTTATCGTCTTTTTTTCTTCCAGCTTCTTACAAGCTTTAGGCGCATCCGGACAGATACCTATTTTGGTAGCGGCGTGGTTCCCGGCCTTTATTGCCTTTTTAATGGGCATTGGCGCCATGATGGTGCTGGAAGACGGATGATACTATTTTTGTTAAAAACATTGACATAATGTTATAAAATTGTAGAATACTCCTTTCCACAAGGGTGTAGAAGGAATATGGATTTGGCAACACAAACTGTAGCGCGAGCATATAAGAAAGCTTCCATTTCTCTTGTGACGGCGGCTCTGGCAGTTTCGCTGGCTACAGGGTCAGCGGCGGGTCCTATTGGGGATGAAAACACCCGAAATACAGCAACGGATTCTGCCCAAACAGCTGCGAGCTCGGTTTCTATCACAAAACCCAAACCGGAGCGTTTTTCGGATGAGCTGTGGGAGCTGTGGAAGCTTTACGCCCAAACGGATATAGAATTTCCCCATTTACGCAATATCTCTTTTGCGCACTGGGCGCTTGAATCGGGTTGGGGTAAAAAAGGAGGGCTGGCAAGAGAGGCCAAAAATTTTGCTGGTATGAAATTTAACAAAGATAAAAAATTTCGTGAGGCTTTCTCTCATCTATGTACTCCCATGCGCTATACAGATCACAATGGTAAGACAGATGATTATTGCAAGTTAAAGACACATGGGGATTTTATTAAAGCCTATTGGTTGCGTCTTGATGTTGTGTCTGCTTATTCCGGGTGGCGCGCTATGGCCAAGACAGGGGACCCGGACAAGTTTATGAATTATGTTAGTAGCAAATGGGCGCCAGATTACGATTCGCCACAAAATCCAGCTCACGCAAGGAAAGTGCGCGAGTGCCTTAAATGGATGGAAGATAATGGCTATTTACTGCCGACAACCAATGGTCATCAGACACGACAATTTTCCTCACCTCAGCCTTGATTAAGGCTTCCAATTCATATATTTAGCTTGCGTAGCCGTTATTTTTCGCGATATTAAGAAATCGTCAATATATCAGTGCTTTACTAAATAGGAATAGAAAGGCATCATCTTTCAAGGTGATTTTTTAAGGTGATGTCTCGTGTTGGGGGTTTTCTCCGTTTCAAGGGAATTGGAAATCGTGAAATATTTTATGCATAGATCATTTTGGATAAGCGTTCTTACCGTGTGTAGTGCGCTGGGCTTGGCGGCTTGCGCGGCTTCTCAAGAAGCAGGAATTCCAGACCCTTTGGAGGGGACAAACCGTGTGGTTTTGGATGTGAATGAAGCCGTTGATAAGGCGGTTATTGGTCCTATTGCACAAGGATACCGCGATTATACGCCAAGCGGTCCCAGAATAGCCCTGCGCAATTTTTTAAGGAATTTGAACAGCCCGATTGTGATTGGAAATGAGATATTGCAAGGGGATCTGGATGGTGTTGGAAATGCTTCTGCGCGCGCGGTTATCAATACATTAGCCGGATTTGGCGGGGTGCTGGATTTGGCCGAAGATGGTGGAATTGAACATCAACCGGAGGATTTTGGCCAAACGTTGGCGACTTGGGGAGTGGGAGATGGCGCTTATTTGGTACTCCCTATCTTAGGGCCTTCCAGCTTGCGTGATGCCACGGGAAATATGATAGATAGTTTTGCCGACCCGATCCGTCTGTATCTCTTTAATGTAGATCGGGCGCCGCTTCATTATACCCGTGTTGGTTTAAATGCCTTGAGCACGCGCGAAGAGCTAATTGATGTAATTGATGATTTAAGACGCAATTCTTTTGACTATTACACCGCGATCAAGAGCTCCTATTATCAGCATCGTCAGGCTCTTATCAACGATCAAGAAGATGGTCTTGCCGTAACAGATATTCCCGATTATGATGATTTTTAAGATTTTTAAATAGACATAATTTTAAGGCGACTATCAATGAGACCATTTTTAATTCTTTCATCTTTCATTCTATCTTCACTATTTATTTTAACATCCGTGCAAGCGTTCCCTTTTTTGGGTGGTAAAGATTTGAGTTCTTCTTATTGGTCTTCTCCTTATATGAATTCTGTGCAGACAATTTCGGCGCAAAAACCTGACCATGAAGCGCAGGCCTTTATTGACAAGATGGGTGATGAGGCCATCGGTTTTTTGGAGGATGCAAAATTATCTCAAGCGCAAAAAGAGGCACGCTTTAGAAATCTGCTGAAAACAAAATTTGACTTGCCGACAATCGGACGTTTTGTGATGGGCAAGAATTGGAGAAACGCAACACCGGCCCAGCAAAAAGAATATCAGAAATTATTTGAAAATCTGGTCGTGCGTGTTTATGCGGCCCGTTTCGGAGAATATAATGGTCAGGGATTTGATGTGGCGTCTTCGAAAAATGTTGGCAAGAAGGATATTTTTGTGACGTCTTATATTACGCCTGATACAGGAAAAAAGGTTCAGGTTGATTGGCGTGTGCGCCAGAAAAATGGCCAATATAAGATCATTGATATTGTCATTGAAGGCGTGAGCATGAGCGTAACCCAGCGCTCCGAATTCTCAAGCGTGATACAGCGCGGCGGCGGAGATGTCGAAGTGCTACTTGCGCATTTGCGTAAGTAAGAGCTTTAAGTAGGTATTTATTTACCGCCGCTCATAAATTGCTGAATGGTTCCTTTCATTCCGGTTCCGACTTCTCCTAAGCTTTTGCCCAGACTGCCGCCAAGCTCGCTACCGCCGAGAGTAACGTACTGCATAAGGCCTGCGGCCGGGTCACCGCGCTCATCATTGAAACTTGGAAGTTCGGCATTAATCCAGCGTAGAATGTTGTTGGGAATCATATCAATGAGCTTAAAGCATCCCATTCCGATCATATAAACGATGATGGTATAGAGAATGGTAAAGAAGAACTCATCAATGGGTCCGCGTCGCATCTCGGCTTTGATGTCGGTTCCGCCATTACCACTATTGCCAGGCCCCTGAAAGCAAGCTGTATTTGATTTCGGATCATGACCAGATACGTTTGACATGACCAGATAAAAAATTTCATTGAGAACCTTAACCATACCAGCAAAAAGCGTGACTGCTGCCAACAAGCCAAAGACAATCAGGATAGGCCGGATAAAAATTTCAAAAATAAGAAAATAACCGCCGATCGCTGCTTCTCCTGCGATGCCATCTCCATCAATACGCAAATGCGCCAAAGCCCATAGGGGCATGGCAACCATGGCCTCAAATATACCCTTGACCCAGCCGGTGATAGCAAAGAAAAAATAGATGAACGGCATGAAGGGTAGGACGTAGAATAAGATCAATCCCACTAAAAATCCGATGGAGGCAACTGTACCGAACATACCGGATATGGCCGAAGCGGTTGCCCCGAACTCCCCGGCAAAGATACTTAAAAATCCAAAGCCCATGGAAGCGGTGAAAGCGACAATGGAGCTATCAAGCATGGATTTCCCAACGGCAGAGAGCTGGGCCAGAGGGTGCGTGTCTGTGTTATCACACATGTCAAATAGCCCCTGTGTTCCAAGGACGGCATTGACGGTATCAATGAACGCATTTCCTGTGAGCTTCTTTTCAGGCCGGAAAGGGTTTTTCTCCCAGAATAATCTGGCTTTATTTAGAGCTCTGGCTACTTCATCTTCGCCGGGCCTGACCAGAATCTTTTTGGTTTCGGCGGAGTT
Organism: Alphaproteobacteria bacterium; assembly: GCA_022763065.1. Classification (GTDB taxonomy): domain Bacteria; phylum Pseudomonadota; class Alphaproteobacteria; order Micavibrionales; family Micavibrionaceae. Next base: position 16,046 of record JALEGH010000016.1, on the reverse strand, counting down.
TACCAGAGAGGTTTGATCTTCTGTACTGGGTTTTTTATCTTCTTTTTCCTTGGCTTTTTTGACCCGTTCCATGACATCGGGGTAAAGTAAGCCAACAGGGGTTTGCCGTACGGCGGAGATAAGCGCACCATTTTGCTCGGCTACTTTATTATACCAGATACCGGCACCGGCCCAGCCGTAATTTTTCATTTCTTGTGGCATTTCCCAATGCCCTTCATCAATTTGCGCACGTACTGCGCGGGAAATCAGGCCATTATTTTCATCCATATACTCATCAAGATATTTGGCCCATTTTCTTTTATAGTCGTGATTAGGCAGGTCTGCGTTCGGATCGGAACCTACTGAAACATAGCGCTTCACGTAGTTCTCGCTATATTTATCAAGCTCGTTGATGTCGCCTTTCCACATATCTTGAATAAGTTGCATATAGCCATTTTGAATAACGGCCGAACCGGGTTGTGACTTATCAACGGCTTTCATTACGATACTGCCACAAGCGGGAAGAACGGCGGCCTTGTCAGTGTTGTGATTTTTTGGATCACAAACACCGAATGTGATAAATATTTCGCCTGTTGCCGATTTTTCAACAATTTCTGTGAATTTTTTATTCCCTAATTCTTCTGCTGTGTAGCCATCGCCGGAGCCACAGCTTCCACCTCCTCCAGAGGTCGATGTCGGTTTGTAAACAGCCCAGGCCTTGGGGCCGCCTTTCCAGCTTGGGGCATACTTCTCATTATAGACGTATCTGTAGGCGTGCTGGCAGGTCTTGGCCACCATCATAAAAGAGGGCACATGCATGAGATTCGACGGGTTTGGTTTGGCGACATTGCTTTCTTTATCACCTGTGAGCGTCTGCCCGTTTTCAAACACCATATCATTGAACATGACCCAGCCTGTTGAAGCTAAAGAAGAACCAAGCTTGGCAGAGGCTAATGTAATATATTGGCCGGCATTAATGCCATGCGTGAGAGGGATCAAAAGACCGAAGAATAAAATAAGGCGCACCGCCGCCCAGCTGTGATTAAATCTCTGACCAAATGGTGTTCCCGATTGCACGGTTTCGGCCACAATGGCAAAGACGAAGTAAATGATAATGATAACACCAACAAAAATCATCCCGATGCTGTAAAATTCAAATAGGGCATGGAGCGCGGTATGAATGGGCTGGGTCACATCTGCCTTACCGCTAAAAAAATTGGGAATGCCAAAAACCAGATCGAGAAGCTTATAGGCCAGGTCATTTTCCGGCGAAGGTGTTTTAAAAAAATCAGGAATGGTAGATGGCATGGTGGCCTGCGCATTTGCTTTTGGAATTAAAAAGGCAAGCGCCAAAACGATAAATTGCATAGCCATAAGGATAAGAGCTGCAATCACGCTAAAAAATATAATGATCTGGTCAATATTGTTTTTGGAAACTTTGATATGGTTGGCGGCTTGGGCGATGACTTGGCGGACGCCGTATTTGCCGATCATATCTGCCTTTAAATAAGGATGATTGGCGGGCAATATACGCACCGTGTTATAAACCTGTGCGATCAGAAAAGCGAGATTACCAAAGCCCGAACCCAAAACACCCTTAATCCGGGGATAAATCTCCGGCAATAAAACGGTTTTGAGTATCTGCTTTTTTGTAATGTTCATTCAATTTATTTTTCTCAAATTAACTTGCTTTTTTATCCGCTTTGTTTAGGCGTTACCATGTCTTTAGCTCCGGCAGCTAAGCTTCCCAGTCCCTGCTTCCCTGCTGCAACAGCGCCTTGAATTTGTTGTCCGGCCATGCCGCCACCGATGGCCATCTTACTGATCAGTCCTTCGGCCGGCTCGCCGCGATCATCATTGAAGGTTGAAACCCCTTGACCCATCCAACGCAAAATCTGGTTTGGAATTTGGTCAATCAGTTTAAAAGAAGACATCCCGATCATATAAACAATGATGGCATAGACGATGGTGAAGAAGAACTCATCCACAGGTCCGCGGAAATATTCAATACTTCCCGTCGGGGCGTTCGAGCCACCACCACCTGTATTCGCCGTACCGTTCGGATTCCCGGCACCACAGCTTGAGGCTCCTTCTGTATCAAATCCGGAGAGGTTGGATACGACGAGCGAGAAAATTTCATTCAATACTTTAACACTGGCGCCAAATATCAGGATAGAAGCCAAAAGACCAAATACAATCAGGATAGGGCGCAAGAAAATCTCAAAAATAAGGAAGTAACCATTAATCGCGCCATCCCCCGGAAGCCCTTGTCCATCAATACGCAAATGCGCCAGCGCCCAGAGCGGCACACCTACCATGGCTTCAAAAATCCCTTTCACCCATCCGCCAACGGCAAATAAGAAATAGAGAAACGGCATAAAAGGAACGAGATAAAATAAAACAAACCCGATGAGGATTCCTGTACTGGCGGCTGCAGAAAAGAAACCGGACACGGCGCTCAAAGTAGGGCCGAAATATCCAGTAAAGATACCGGCTGTTCCAAAGCCAAGAGAAAATCCGATATTGCGTACGGCGGCCTCAATCAAGCCTTTTCCGGCGCTGGAAAGCTGGGCCAATGGATGTTGGTCAGCATTTTCACACATATCGAAAATACCTTGTGTGCCCAGAATTAGGTTAATGACATCAATAAAGGCATTGCCTGTAACGTTTTCTTTATCTTTATACCAAAAGTCAAAAAGGCCAGATAATGCGGTGGCGATAGATTTATCCACTTCCGAGCGGACAACAACTTTTTTTCCTTTTGATAGGGAGGGACGATAACATTCTGTTGCGTCTTGTTTCTTATTTTGCTGCTGATTTTCTTTGCAAACGATTTCCATGGGATGAGGAAAGAGTTTGATTTGCGGTTTGTTGAGGGCTGCAGTGGTCACCCGACCATTTACGTCTGCAATTTGGTTGTACCATATACCAGCCCCGCCCCAGCCAAGCTTCTTGTAATTTTCATCTTTTTCAATTTCACTTTTTGCTTTTTCTACAAGTCTGTCCAGAACTTTTTCAACATCCTTTTTGGCGGTTTCTTTGACCCTGTCTCTTAATTTAGGGTCTAAATCAGGGAATTGGGCATTCGATAATTTTTTTGCAACATGGTTTTCTGCGGCTGTTTTGATACCTTCATAATCTGTGGTCAGCATCCTTTGCAAAAGGCGGTAATATTCTCTATTCATGATTTGGGTTGTACTGAATTTCATGTTTCCAAATTCATTAACTTTGGCAGGCTCAGTATTTTGCAGGATGATATCACCGCAATAGGGGAAAATTTTGGCTATATAATCCGTATATCCATCCCCTTTTGCACCGACACGGATGTGAATATCTTTTCCATTTGCAAATTTGACAGCGTCCTCATAGCTTGTTCCGGCAAGAGACATAGGCCCCCCTCCATCTTTAGCCTTGATGATATAGGGTGTTATATTGGGAGAACCACTATTCTGCGCGCCCGCATTTCTACGGCTATATGCCTCAATACACCCATGCGAAATCATGGCAAAGGCGGCCATGTTTTTGAGGTCTGGTATTTTGGGTTTGGCGACCAGTTCATCGGAATTGATATAGTTATCATTGAGTGTCTCGTTAAATTTGATCCATCCGGCCGTGGCAAAGCCGGAACCAAATTTGGCAGAATATAACGTGATCCATTGGGCAGCGTTGAAGCCGTAGCTAATCGGGATCAAAAGACCGATGGCAACGACCAAACGGATCGGCGCCCAGGCATGGTTGAATCGTTTGCCAAATGGCGTACCTGTTTGCGCGGTTTCGGCAACAACAACGAAAATAAAATAGATCAAGATAATGGCGGCAACAACAAGCATGCCGATACTATAGAATTGGAAAAGGCCGCCCAGAGCGTCATGGAAACCGGTTCTTACCGCATCTTTTGTGCCAAAAAAGTTGGGAATGCCAAACACCTTATCCAAAAGACGCAGCGCCAAATCTTCATCCCGGCCACCAAATTCGAAAAACCCTCCGTAATTTTGCGGCATATCGGATTGCGCGGAAGCAGGCTGAATAGCGACTGTTGCCAGCAAGATGACAAATTGCAAGGCCAGAAGGAAAAGCCCGGCAATAATGGCGAAAAAGACAATCACCTGATCAATATGCCTATAACCGAAATTAACATGGTGAGCGGCCTCGCTCAAAACATTTCGGATCGAATATTGTCCGTTGCTGCCGGCTTGTAGATAGGGATGGTGGGAGGGCAGAATATTCACAGCCCTGAACACAAGTGCGATGAAATAGGCAAGGCTGCCAAATCCTGCAGATATAAAATTGTGCAAGCGCGGTAATACTTGTGGCAAGAAGACATAGCGTGCCACGTCTCCTTTCGTAATTCCCATCCCTACTATTTTAGTTAACAAAAACATCTATATTTTTTATACCTTATTATCTACTTACTTGCGCCTTTTGCGCCGCCACGGCCTATATTTCCTAATGCGCCAACGAGCGATCCACCACCTCCGGCCAGTTGTGTCATCCCCTGGGCCAGTTCACCACCAATTTTGGCACCGCCAATCGCGGCATACTGAACAAGCCCTGTTGTTGGGTCTTCACTTTGGTCGTTAAAGGTTGGAACGCTCTGCCCAATCCATCTTAGAATACTATTGGGCACCAGATTTATCATCTTAAAGGAGGCCACCGCCATCATATAGAGGATAACCGCGTAAACGATGGTGAAGAAGAACTCGTCAATGATATGGCGTCCGAAGGAGACATCATCACTATTTCCACCTTCGCCACTGATATCTGCGCCGGTTACATTTAAAACTACCAGATCGAACACTTCGTTTAAAATGATGGCCATAGCGGTAAATATGGCCATACCACCCAGAAGACCAAAGATTGTAAGAATGGGGCGTAAGAAAATCTCAAATATCAGGAGATAACCATTCATCGCCATTTTTCCGGGCAGACCATCTCCATCAATACGCAAATGTGCCAAAGCCCAAAGGGGTGCACCGACCATGGCCTCAAAAATTCCTTTGACCCATCCGCCAACGGCAAAGAAAAAATACATGAAGGGCAAGAAAGGCAGGATATAAAATAGAATAAACCCGACAGACAGACCAATCGTGGCAATGGAGACGAACATATTGCTGAAAGCTTGCCCGGCTTGTTGAAAATGCGGGCTGATGATGCCGGCAACACCGCCGCCAAAAGAAGCAGTCATCGCCATTGCCAGATTACGCACCGCGCTTTCAACCAGAGATTTTCCAACTGCAGATAGCTTTGCCAGAGGGTGAACGGAGACGACAGTTGTATTTCCATCGGCATCTTTCGTTTTAATATCATCACGAATTTGGAATAGACCATTGAGACCAAAGAGAGCTTGCAGCGTATCCCAGAAGATATTACTGGCACCGGCCTCCCGATCACAGCGCCAATATTGATGGGTTTCATTCAAAACCTTTGCGTAATAGAGCAGTCTTTCGCCCTCATCAGGTTGCAGATCTTTATTATCAGCCAAATTGGGTTCAAATTCTTTGCATTGTTCATATTTGCTGTCCGCTCTTTGTTTTTCTTTGTTGACAATTTCAGCAGCGGCAGGCCAGGTTTTGATATTCGGAAGCGCAATTGTTGCGGTAACGTAAGCTCCATTGACTTGTGCGATTTTATTGTACCAAATACCGGCTCCGCCCCAGCCGCGCTTTTTGACTTCTTCGCTCATATTAAAGTCAACTTGTGCTCTGGCTGATTCAAAAACATTGTTGATTGAAAGCTCAGCATAAAGTTTCATGTCAGAGATTATTTTCTCCTTGTAGGAAGTATCAGGTTTATAGCTTTTTCCGTTATCTGTCGAACATCCTTTCATTTCTTCTTCGTGATGTGCTCCGGCAATACATTTTCCAATATTTTCAAGTTCTGAAGAAAGCCAGATAGTCCAAACGGCAACAAAGTAGGCCTCTTGAATTTTTTTTGCGCTCGCATCCCCGATGGCTTTGATGGAAGGCATATCAGGAACATTTCCTGCAACGACAACCTCACCGCAAAGAGGCTCGGTTTCTGGATCGTTAGCTTTTCCTTCTGTAAAAAGGATATGGACGTCGTCTTTGTTGCTTTGTGTTATGGTATCGTATTGAGAAAAATCCATCTCAACGATATTTCCGTTTTTATCAACCAGCCAAGGTTTGATTTCTTTATTTTGCTTAATCTTATAAGCCTCCCGGCAGGCGACAATCACGGACATACCTTCCACTAGTCCGGTGATGTCGGGCACATTAGGCTTGGCAATCAGGGTTGCGGTATCATTTCCCGTCGGGTTCATGAGGCTTTCGTTAAAATTGGTCCAGCCCGTGGTGGCAAAACCGGAACCAACTTTGGCCGCAAAGAGCGTAATATATTGCGCGCCGTTTAGGCCGTAATTCAAGGGAACCAGTAACCCGATGGCAATAACAAGCCTTAAAGGTGCGTAAATATGGCTGAAACGCTTGCCGAACGGTACGCCGGTTTGTGCGGTCTCGGCAACGACTACAATGACGTAGTAAAGAAACACAAGAACAGCCACGAGCAAAATGGCCAGATTATAAAACTGAAACAAAGTGTGGAGAGCCTTGTGAAAAGCTGTAGGACCACCATCAAGCGGGCCGAACATATCGGGGATACCAAAAACTTCCCGCATCATGTGGAAGGCAATATCTTCCGTAGGGTTGGCTGTTCCAAATAAACCATCTGCTCCGCCCGCAGTGTTTGGATTGGGAACGGCCCCTTGCGCAAAAGCTTCGCCGGAAAGCAACATCAATATGAAGGCTACAAATTGCAACACCATGATGACCAGCCCTGAGAAAATCGCAAAAAAGACAATGATCTGATCAATATTCTGCCGATTTACCTGCACGTGACTGGCGGCCATGGCAATTACCTGACGGATACCATATTTCCCGATATTATCAGGATTTGTGTAGGGGTGGTTTGCGGGCAAAATCCGCACAGCCTGATAAATATAAGCAATCAAAAAAGCAAGATAACCAAACCCGCCGCGTGTGAGCTCACGGATTTGCGGGACAATACCCGGAAGCAGAAAATAGGCGGCAACTTTCCTTCCTCTACCGGATTTTTGTCCGGAAGAAGGTGGGTCGGAGGGAGAACCGGAAGGAGGACCGGATTGGGGGTCCCGATGCCCCGATATATGCGTGTTTGTTGCCATATTTTACAGTTTTTAAAGCCCGTCTTGCCTGCCTTGCAGGCATAATTTGTCTATTTTGAATTATATCATAGGGATTAAGGCAGATACCAATTTGCCTTCAGCGATGTTGCCCCATGTGAATGGGACCAGAATAACATATTGATTATAAAGGAATTATTAAGGGCCGCGAAGTGTTTTTTCGCAAGAGCCGTTAGGACTATAAAATCGTGAACACGGCAAAATTATGACAATTTTGTGCGGAGGGGATTCTAGATGTAAAAAGGCTACACTATCCCGCTTTTTTGAGGGGTTTGTATTTGATGCGCTGCGGTGTGTCGGAGTCCTGCCCCATCCGGCGTTTGCGGTCTTCCTCGTAATCCTCGTAATTGCCTTCAAACCAGACCACTTGTGAATCACCCTCAAAGGCCAGAATATGTGTGGCCAGACGGTCCAAAAAAGCACGGTCGTGGGAGATCACAACGGCGCATCCCGGAAAACTCTCAAGCGCTTCTTCCAAGGCCGATAATGTTTCCGTGTCCAGATCATTGGTTGGCTCATCGAGCAGGAGAACATTCGCTCCGCTTTTAAGCATCTTGGCCAGATGCACGCGGTTGCGTTCTCCGCCGGAGAGCTGCCCGACTTTCTTTTGTTGATCTGGTCCCCGGAAATTAAAGGCCGAGACATAGGCGCGTGATTGCATTTCAATCTTGCCGAGCTTTAAAATATCAAACCCATCGGAGATCTCTTCCCAAATATTTTTGTTGGGGTCGAGGTCGTCACGGCTTTGATCGACATAGCCGAGCTTGACCGTTTCTCCAACGGTGAAAGTGCCACTATCTGGTTTTTCAACATCTGTTATCATTTTAAAGAGCGTGGTTTTACCCGCACCATTGGGGCCGATAATCCCGACAATGCCGCCCGGCGGCAGGTTGAAGGAAAGGTCTTCGATCAAAAGACGATCATCAAATCCTTTTTTGATGTTCTCGGCCTTGATGACCAGATCTCCTAAGCGCGGCGGCGTGGGGATGACAATTTGTGCGTTGCGTGCATCACGCTTTTCGGACTCAGCCAACATTTGATCATAGGCGGCGATACGTGCCTTTGATTTGGCTTGTCTGGCTTTGGCTCCTTGTCTGATCCATTCTAATTCTCTGCTGAGAGTTTTTTGGCGCGCGGCTTCCTGTTTGCCTTCAAGTTCCATGCGCTTGGCTTTGGTTTCGAGATAGGCGGAATAATTCCCCTCATAAGGAATGCCTGCGCCCCGGTCGATTTCTAAAATCCAGCCTGTGACATTATCGAGGAAGTACCGGTCATGCGTCACCATAATGACGGTGCCTTTATATTCGGATAAATAGCGCTGAAGCCAAGCTACGCTTTCCGCATCCAGATGGTTGGTCGGTTCATCGAGCAAGAGAATGTCAGGGTTTTCGAGCAATAAACGGCAAAGAGCCACGCGGCGTTTTTCCCCGCCGGAGAGTTTCTCAACGCCCGCGTCTTTGGGTGGACATCTGAGCGCTTCCATCGCCATTTCGATGGTGCGTTCCATTTCCCAGCCATTTACCGCGTCAATTTTTTCTTGGAGTTCTCCCATTTCGGCCATGAGGGCATCCATATCGGCGTCCGGTTCCCCCATTTCACCGCCAATGGCGTTGTAGCGATCAATCAGGGTTTTGGTTTCGCCCATCCCTTCCATGATATTGTCAAAGACGTTTTTGTTCGGATCAAGTTCGGGTTCTTGTTGCAGATAGCCAATACGTACACCATCTGCGGCCCATGCTTCGCCCTGAAATTCAGTATCAATGCCTGCAATAATTTTCAGGAGCGTTGATTTACCTGCGCCATTGGGGCCGAGTACACCGATTTTAGCACCGGGCAGAAAGCTGAGTGTGATATCGTTTAAAATCGTCTTACCGCCGGGCCACGCTTTGGTGAGCCCCTTCATGACATAAACATATTGATATGAAACCATTCTATTGTTCGCCCTTACCTTACATCTCTTTATCGTTTCTAGGATTTAGCATATAGTGAGTGTAATGAAAAGCGAAACAGGTTATACATCATGACATCTGATTATTCATCTAAACACTCAATTATGGATGCCACGCGCAGCCGCGCAAAATTTTCCGAGCATGGAGGGTCAAAAGGAGCTGCAGGCTTTATCAGCCCATATGATGATAGCCAGCCAGCCGATTTTCTGTCCAGGCCCGGTCAAACAGCTATTGTAAACCCCACAAAAGAGGGCATGCGCAATTTTGAAATTGGGGTGGCGTGGGACAATGTTAAGCCTTCTAAACCCTCCAAATCCTCAAAGAAAAAAACAGGCGGGTTCTTTGACAAGTTATTGGGTCGTACAAAATCTGGAGAACCTCCTGCTCCGAAAGGTGTTGATCTGGATTTGGGGTGTCTTTATGAGCTTGAAAATGGCAAGCGTGGGGCGATTCAAGCCTTTGGAGATATATATGGGAGCCTTGAAGTTGAGCCCTTTATCGCGCTTTCAGGTGATGAGCGCACAGGTGATGCGGAAGGGGAAGATGAGGTGATCCGTGTCAACGGACACGCATGGGATAAAATAAAAAGGATTGTGATTTACATCTATATTTATGGTGGCGCGTCGAGCTGGGAAGTGGTGAAACCGCAAATTCAGGTGCGGGTACCGGAAGAAAAGCCGATGATTGTCTCGCTCCATGCCAAACGTGAAGAATTGGCGCTTTGTGCGGTGGCGGGATTAGAAAATATACGCGGCGGTATACGGATGACAAATTTCATGGAATACTATCCGGGTCACGCCGAGATGGACCGCGCCTTTGGTTTTGGTCTGGATTGGGCAGACGGCCAGAAGCAGAACTGATTCTTAAATTTTTAAAGCTATATATCAAAGAGGACTTAAAACCCGATGCTTTCCTGTTCAAATGAAGAAATACTTATTCTTGCCTTTGGCGCGCTGGGGCTGGGGATTTATCTGCTATTCAAAGGTGGGAACTGGACCATTGATGCATCTGTCTATGTGGCCAAAAAACTAGGGGTATCTCCTTTGGTAATTGGTTTTACCATTGTTGCCTTTGGAACATCTTTGCCGGAATTGATTGTTTCCATTAATGCCAATTTGGCCGGCTCTCCCGGTATTGCGATCGGGAATGTTATTGGCTCCAATATTGCCAATATTTTACTGGTGATCGGGGTGACGGCAAGTTTTGCGACCTTGATGGTCGTTCCGCGCGATATTATCCGCGATCTCGTTGTGATGATGTTGGCAACGCTCCTGATGATGGGGCTGATGATATATGGTACAATTTCTTCGCTGGCTGGTGGGGCAATGATTTTATTCTTACTAGCATATATTGGATGGCAATATTATATGGCCTCCAAGGGGCATATTGAACCGGAAGAGTTTTCGGCGCCTGAATACCGGCATTTTTGGCACGGGTTGTTATTTCTGTTATTAGGGCTGGCAGGTATCGCGTTAGGAGCGGAACTATTGGTGCGCGGCGCCAAGCACAGCGCCTCTATTTTAGGAATTCCTGAAGACGTGATCGGGTTGAGCATTATTGCGCTGGGCACTTCCTTGCCGGAGCTTTCCACTTGTGTCATTGCGGCGATGAAGCGTCAGTCAGATATTGTCATCGGTAATATTTTGGGTTCGAACGTATTTAACATTCTCATGATTATCGGCGCGACTTCTCTTGTAAAACCAATTGCCAGTAGTGCGATTGCACCACAAGTGGTCAGTCTTGATATTTGGGTGATGTTTGGCGTAGCGGTCTTATTTTCGGGCCTTTTATTGTTCGTGCGGAAAATTAATAAGCCTGTCGGGATGATCTTTGTTGCGGGATATATATTTTATATCGGGCTGATTTATGCGCTATACTTAACCAAGGATACCGTTTCACTCGTAGCCGGATAAGGAGCCTTAAAAGATGGGATATGATGATAGAGAAGATGATTCTGATTTAGACTATCTGGATGATATGCCGGAAATGGCTCATCCTGATGATCCTATTAACAAGGTCAAAAGCGGGGATGAGATTAATCTGACCCAAAAAGACCCGACCATGCGCGAGATTATGGTGGGTATTGGCTGGGACTTAAAGGCGTTTGAGAGTAATCCGCTTGATCTGGATGTGAGTGTTTTTCTTTTAGGCAAGGATGAGCGAACCAGAGTCGATAGCGATTTCATTTTTTACAATAATCCTACAGGCTGCGACGGTGCGGTTAAGCATATGGGCGACAGCCGTACAGGCGCCGGAGACGGTGATGATGAAATGGTTATGATCGATCTGACAGCCTTGCCTTTTGATGTGTTGAAGGTGGTTTTTGTGCTTTCCATCTATGACATGGAATATGAAGACCATAATTTCTCAATGGTCAAAAATGTCTATTTTAGAATTGTTAACCAGAATACAAGCCATGAGCTGTTCCGTTATGAGCTGGATGAAGAGCTTACCGGCGATGAAGGGCTCCTGATTTGTGAGTTGGAGCGTATCGGGGCCGAATGGCATTTCAAGGCCATTGGTGACACTATTCCAGGCGGACTTGGTAAAATTGCCGAAGATTACGGCATCTGGGTCGCGGAAAATGTAAGGGCCTAAAAGTTTTTGAACCGAAAAAATATTTAGATTTATCGTCCGGTTTTCATGCCCAGAAGTTGTGCGCCTTTAAGCTTGGGTGATTTGCTGCCGCCACCGCCCATCATGCCGCCAAAACTTTCGCCATCGCGCAATTCACGGGCCATAATTTCCTCAATATCCGGTATCTTGCCCATTTTGAGTTCTGTCACGCAAGCCAGAAAGAAAGCGGCCGCTTTTTCATGCCAGTTATAGAGATTGTCGGGGTTGTCTTGCCCCTGTACGCGTGTGGTTTTGACATCCCACTTATTGTCTGTGGCCGGTTTGGCCAGCATGAAGAATATCTGCTCAAGCGGGCTTTCCCCTTCTGCCGGATTATCGCGCATGATCTGCATTTCTGCTTCTAGCTCATTGCCATCATTATTCATGCGCACTTCGGCGCTGCAGGTAACGCCTGTTTCGTCGTCACTTGCGGCCCAAGGACATGTCTCGTAAGCGGATAAAATATATCCGACCCCCAGCTTGTCTAGCAATTCTTTGAGTTCTATTCTCATGCCTCATTATACGTCAAAAATGCTTAAAAAACACTGTTTTTAAAGGGGGATGAGGTATTTAAGAGGGGTTTTTAGGGGGTTGGGACGTGTTTTAACGTATTTTTGCGTCTAATTTATCGTCATTTGCTAATTCGATCGTAATATTTTGATCTTTTGTAACGTTTTTTGAGGTGCGAATGATCTGCCCCGTTTCATCATAAACAAGCGCATATCCACGTCCTAAAACGGCCTTGGGGGAGAGCGTGTCAAGCATACGGGCAGATATAGAAAGCTGATTTTTTTTATCAAGCATCACGCGGGTTCCCGATTGGGTGAGACGTTGTTCCAGATTGCGGGTAAGGGTTGTTTTTTGCTCCAATAGATGCCGGGGGTGTGTCATATTTGTTGTGACATTTTTAAGACGTACATGATGTGTATGTATCAGGCTTTTCAGGGATGAATGGAGCCGTCCTTCTAAAATATCAAGATTTTGCGCTTTGGTGTCGAGCAGACGGGACGGATCGCCAAGCTTTGCCGCTTGCAATTGAAGATGGTTTGTCTGTTCCGAGATGTGGCGGCTCATCGCTTGTGTGAGGCGTTCCAGATGGTTTTGCAGGGTTGTATGTATTTGAAGACGTACAGGTACGGCCATTTCGGCGGCCCCTGTCGGGGTGGGTGCGCGCAAATCTGCGGCATGGTCAATCAGGGTTGTATCGGTTTCATGTCCAACGGCGGAAATCACCGGAATGTCACTGTTTGCCACAGCACGTACAACATTTTCTTCGTTAAAAGGCATGAGATCTTCGAGCGATCCGCCGCCGCGCGCCACGATCAAAAGATCAGGTTTGAAAACACCTAAATTCGGGGACAGGTTATTAAATCCTTCAATAGCACTTGTGATTTGCTGCGCTGCCCCTTGCCCCTGTACGTTCACCGGCCAGAGAAGTACATGGCGGGGAAAACGGTCCTTCAGGCGGTGCAAAATATCGCGGATGACGGCTCCGCTTGGGGAGGTGATCACACCAATAACACCCGGCAGGAGGGGAAGCGGTTTTTTACGGCTTTCATCAAACAAGCCTTCCTTGGCCAGTTTTTTGCGGCGCTCTTCCAGCATTTTAAGCAGCGCGCCTTCACCGGCCAGCTCCATCTTCTCGATAATAATCTGATAGCGGGAGCTTTTGGGGTAGCTGGAGACTTTGCCCGTGACAATCACTTCCATTCCTTCTTCGGGACGGACACTCAGCTTTCCAAGCGTGCCGCGCCAGCACACGATATTGACATTGGCGTTTTCATCCTTGATATCGCCGTAGAGATGGCCGGAGGCCGCGACTTTCAAGCCCGAAAGCTCACCCCGTACGCGAATATGTCCATAAGTGTCTTCGAGTGTTTTTTTGAGCGACTGAGCAAGGTCGGAAACACTGAACTCCGCGACGTTGGAAACCGGTTTTTCTTCGGTCTTAATCGACGTTTTATCAGGAATCTCGTTCTTTTCGGCGGCGGTGAATAAATCATCGGGGGTCATGGTCAAAGATCATAAAGTTTGCCATGATGGAGCGCAACGAATAATAAAGCGGAGAATAGGAGGGTAGCATGGGCTTAAACGCCAATGTGAAATATATGGATGAGGCAATGGACAGGTCAATGATCGCGGAACCAAAGATAAGCAAAATATTATCAGAAAGCTTAAATATGCCCGAAGAGGAAGCGGTGCAGGATTTGCTTGGCGCACTTCAGTGGGATGACGCTCTGTCCGGCGGCACGCATGACTATGCGGTTGAACTGGTGCAGCGTATTCGCAAGACAAAGCGCAAAGCCGGAAGCCTGGAGGCATTTTTTCAGCAATATAGTTTAAGCACGAAAGAAGGCTTGGCGCTGATGAGTATGGCCGAGGCACTTCTTCGGATCCCTGATGTGAAGACAGCCAATGCCTTGATCCGTGATAAGATTGCGGGCACTAACTGGCTCAAAAATTCAGGCAATGATAAGGACTGGATGGCCAAAGCCACCAGTCTGGGCCTAACGCTCAGTAGCGGTACGATGAACAGCTTGTTCTCCAAAGTGGGAGAGCCTGTAATTCGTGAAGCCATTGGCAAGGCGATGAAAATTCTGGGTAAGCAATTTGTTATTGGCGAGACAATGGCAGGTGCGATGCGGGTCGCGCAAAAATGGGAAGGCAAGAAGGCACAAGGCAAAGGCAGTTACAGGTTTTCCTATGATATGTTAGGCGAAGGCGCGCGCACTGACCGGGATGCGCAGCGCTATTTTGATGGCTATAAGGGGGCGTTGCTCGATCTGGCTGATAGCGTCAAAAAGCGCGGAGATTTGGAAGCAGATGAAAGGGCTGTACGTCCCGGCATTTCCGTGAAACTCTCCGCCCTTCACCCCAGATATGAATTGGCGCAAGAGGATATATGTGTGCCAGAATTAACTGATAGGCTGGTGGAGCTTTGCCGGATTGCGGCCCCTCTCAATATCGGTTTGACTATTGATGCGGAGGAAATGGCGCGCCTTGGCCTCTCACTCAAGACCATTGAAAATATCTGCGCTGATTCGCAATTTAAAGGCTGGGACGGGTTTGGTTTGGCTGTTCAGGCCTATCATAAGGCGGCCCCCGATGTGATAGATCATATCATCCATTTGGCTAAAACTTATGAGCGTAAAATGCAAATTCGTCTGGTGAAGGGTGCTTATTGGGATAGCGAAATTAAGCATGCGCAAATTGAAGGGTTTGAGAATTATCCGGTTTATACACGTAAACTAAATACGGATTTGTCTTACTTGCGCTGTGCGCAAAAAATGATGCGCAACCGCGATGTGCTTTATCCGATGTTTGGTACGCATAACGCCTATAGCGTTGCGGCGATTATGAAGATGGATGAGGGGGGTGCTCCGGAAAATCGTGGGCGGTATGAGTTCCAAAAGCTCTATGGTATGGGAGATTCGCTGTATGACCATATTGCTAAAGATCATCCGGAGACGACGATTTGTGTTTATGCGCCTGTGGGGCCGTACCCTGATTTACTGCCCTATCTGGTGCGCCGTATGTTGGAAAACGGGGCGAATTCTTCCTTCGTCAATCAAATATATGATTCTGATTTTGAGCCTTCTGAGATTGTCTCTGATCCGGTTGAAAAGGCTAGAGGAAACGATCCAAAATATCATCCCAAAATTCCATTGCCGAAAAATTTATATGGGGAACAAAGGGTCAATTCCAAAGGATGGGATTTGGATGATGAGGCTGTTTTGGAGGGCTTGAGAGCAGAAATTGAAGGGCGCTTTAAAACAAAAAATTATGCGGCCATGCCCTTGATCGCCGGAAAGAAATATAAGGATGGTGTTGGGTACGATAAGCAAAACCCGGCTTATCTGGATGATGTGGTCGGGCATATTTATGATGCGAAGATGGATCATATGCAAAAAGCCTTTGATGTCGCACATCAAGGATATCAGATGTGGTCGGTTACACCTGCCTCTCATCGTGCAAAAGTGCTGGAGCGTTTTGCAAATTTGATGGAAGAAAATACGGCCGAGCTGATGGCTTTGTGCATTCGTGAAGGCGGCAAAACATACCGCGATGCGCGGGATGAGATCAGGGAGGCGGTTGATTTTTGCCGCTATTATGCGTTGCGCGGGCGTTTGGATTTTGTACCGGAAGGCAAAAAATTGGTTGGTCCGACAGGTGAAACCGATATTTTGAAATTAGAACCACGCGGCATTTTTATTTGCATTAGCCCGTGGAATTTTCCTTTGGCGATTTTTACAGGGCAGGTGGTTGCCGCCCTTATGGCCGGCAATGCCGTGATTGCCAAACCGGCGGAACAAACAAGCCTCATT
>JALEGH010000015.1 GCA_022763065.1 Alphaproteobacteria bacterium | reverse complement strand
ATCAATCATGTCTTGAAAAAAATGCGATGAGTCTTCTTATCCCGGGGCAAAAAGTTACCATGCAAATCCGCAACGTATCCAAGGGGCGTGAAGTTATTGACTTTGATATTGTTGAAGAAGCAAAGTCCGAACCAGACTCTGGGCAGGGTGCTACTGATAGCGCGGAAGCTTAAATTTTCCTATATTTGTTGATCTGATACCGTTTTTTCTTTGCCAAAAAGGCTTTTGAGAAAACTAATCATTTGTACGGCGCGCTTGCGCATCATCAGGGCGCAGGGTGTCACCAGCAAGGTCAGAATAGTTGAAAAGCCAAGCCCGAAGACGATGGCTGTGGAGAGCTGAACCCACCATTGTGTTGACGGCGCACCGTGGGAAACTTCGCGGGCAATAAAGTCGATATTGAGCTGCAATACCATCGGCAACAGACCCAAAATGGTTGTAACAGTGGTCAGTAAAACAGGGCGCAGACGCTGAACCCCTGTGATCAGAATAGAATCATAGATGGACAGGCCGCGCAGGCGGTGCTGATCATAGGTATCAATCAGGACAATATTATTATTGACCACAATACCAGCCAGCGCAATCACACCAATGCCTGACATAACAATACCAAAAGGTTGCCCTGTGATAAGTAATCCGATCATAACCCCGATCGTAGACATGACAACGGAAAATAGAATAAGAAAAGCACTGTAAAAGCTGTTAAATTGTGTGACCAGAATAACTGCCATGACAAACAGGGCGATGATAAAGGCCTTCATCAGAAAGGCTTGTGCTTCGCGTTGGTCTTCATCTTCGCCGACAAACTCAATATTGACACGCGGGTCAAGCTTGTCCGCATTTTCGGCCATCCATGCGCGCAACTCTTTGACTTTAGCGTTAATATTTGTTCCCGGTTTAAGGTTGGCTTTAATGGTAATAACGCGCTGCTGTGCCACGCGGTTGAGCGTCCCGATAGCCGGTTTGGGCACACGTTTGATAAAATTGCTGATCGGAACAGATCCGCCGGAAGTTTCAATGCGGATATTATCAAGATTATCCAGTGTGCGTTGGTCTTTGGGATAGCGGATGACGATATCTACCTCATCATCTGATCCATCAGGTCGGTAATCTGTGACTTTGAGGCCGTTTGTGACCATACGCACGTAATCACCCAGGAGGGAGACATCTATATTGAATTTTGAGGCCTGCGCACGGTCTATTTCCATTTCCCATTCAATGCCGGGTAAGGGGCGGCTGTCTTCGATATCAATAAAAGCGGAATCAGATTCGAGGAAGAACAAAAGTTGCTCTACAGTTGGCTCAATCAGTTGCGGAAAAAAGCTCCTGATTTCGATCTGGACATCTTTTCCACCGGGCGGTCCGTCTTCTTGTTCTTGTGTTTCAACCCGAATGCCTGCGATGTCGGAAGTGCGCGCGCGGATATCTTGTAAGATATCGGCCGAAGAGTCACGTTCGAACCAGTCTTTAAATTCTAACGTAATCCGCCCGATAACATCGGCAGCAATATCGTCATTGCCTTGTTGGTCCTGCTTGCCAGCTTGCGTATAAAAAACGGCAATGCCTTCTTTATCCAAAATCCGCTTTTCAACCTCGCGGACAAGAATGTCCTGCTCATAAACAGATAAATTACCCCGTGCATGGATCAAAATACTGGCGGCTTCGGGCTCAATATCGGGGAAGAACTCGACCCCTTTACCGAACTTGCCGTAAGTGAACTGGATACCGATCAGCAAAATGACGGTGGTCAGTAAAATCAAACCCGGTACACGCAAGACAGCTTGTAAGATTTTAAGATAGATTTTAACTGGTCCCTTGATATGTTGCAGGTCTTTGGTTTTTTGTAAGGGTGGTTTTGTGGGGCCTTTTTGTGAGAAATTTTGACGACCCAAAACAGAGCCCAAAACCGGCATAAAAACCAGGGCCGTAACAAGGGAAGAGCCCAAAACGGCGATGAGGGTAATGGGCATATATTGCATAAACTCACCCACAATATCAGGCCAGAATAAAAGCGGCGCAAAGGCGGCAAGTGTTGTCGCGGTGGATGCCGTAATCGGCCAAGCCATGCGTTTGGCCGCCTGCCCGTAGGCTTCTTTTTTAGACAATCCTTCAGCCAGTTTGCGGTCGGCAAATTCCGTCACAACAATTGCGCCATCCACCAACATGCCCACAGATAGGATGAGTGCAAATAACACGACAATATTGACGGTTAGTCCCATCGCATAAAGGATCAAAACACCGGATAGGAAAGAGGTCGGAATGGCCACCCCGACCAGCCCGGCAGCGCGAAAACCCATCACAGCAATCAGAACAATCATCACCAGTAAAATCGCACTAATGATATTATTTTGAAGATCTTTTAAGCGTTCGCGGATGGTACCGGATTCATCCAGCGTATAAATAATCTCCACCCCTTCGGGCCAATAAGCGCCTTGTGTTTCAACCACCTGCTTAACGGCCTCAATTGTCTCAATAATACTTTCGCCTGTGCGCTTGACGATATTTAAGGCTACCGCGCGTTTTCCGTTAATCCGCGCAAAAGTTTCAGGGTCTTTAAAGGTCTGGCGAATTTCGGCAATATCACGGACCCGAATGGTTGAATCTCCGACCGTTTTGAGCGGCATATCTAAAACATCATTTACATCTTCGAACAGGCCCGGCACCTTGATAGGAAAGCGCCCCACCCCTGTATCGAGATCACCGGCAGCCACCAAACGGTTAGAACGGTTGAAAAACTGTAAAATTTCATCCCCGCGCAGACCGTAACTCTCTAGCAGGGCCGGATCGACGATAATTTCCACCTGCTCTTCCCGGTTTCCGGCGATTGTGGCCTCTAAAACCGTTGAAATGCCTTCAATCTCTTCTTGTAAATTTTTGGCGATTTTAACAAGACTGCGCTCCGGCACCTGACCCGATAAGGTCACCACCAAAACGGGGAAGAGGCTGAAATTCACTTCCGTGACTTTGGGATCGCTATCCATGCTATCGGGAAGCTCGGTCTTGGCCAGATCAACCGCCTTTTGCACATCATCAACAGCCTTATCCTTATCAAAGCCCGCCTGAAATTCCAAAATGACAAACCCGCCGCCAGTATAGCCGGTGGATTTCATTTTCTTCACACCTTCAATGGTGCTGAGCTCTTGTTCCATCGGGCGCAGCAACAGCCGCTCCGCATCATCGGGAGAAATACCTTCCAGCGCCATCGAGATATAAAGAACCGGAATATCAATATCCGGCGAAGATTCTTTGGGAATATTCTGATAGGCATAGCCGCCGGCTATCAGCAGAAAAACCAAAAGAGCCAAAACAGTGCGGCTACGGCTTAAAGCGGCATCAATGAGCGAGGACATCATGGAACAGCAACCGCCTTGACTTCCTGCCCATGAATGACAAATTCCTGACCTACCGTAATGACTTTAATGGCGGGAGGAAGTCCGCCCACCCAGATATAAGAGGGCGTGTCTTTTAAAATCCGCACAGGGCGAAATTTAACTTTGTTATTTTCATCCACCAGCTTTACGCCAATTGCACCATCATCTGCCAAAGTGAGGATAGATGTAGGCAGGCGATAGGCAGTTTCCTCGCGGATCGGGATGCTGATCTGTGCTGTCAGTCCTTCTTTAATTTTATGTTCAGTATTTGGCGCAATGGCTTCCATCTCGAAGGTACGGGTTTGCGGATCGGACGCGGCAGCGATAAAAGAAATCTTACCTTGTATTGTTTGGTCCTTCAAAAGGCGGGCGGTGATGTCTTCTCCTTCTTTAATGTAGGGAAGTTGTTTTTCGGTGACAAATCCGACAATTTCAATCGGATCAAGATCAACCAGATCAAAAATATTTGCGCCTGCTGTGACGTAATCGCCTATCTCAATATGTTGCATATTGAGAATGCCTTCAAAAGGCGCTTTGATATTGATATTGGCCAGTTCCACGCGCGCTTTTTTAAGGGCGGATTTTGCTGTTTCAAGCTCGGCCTTAGCTTCGGCCAGACGCACACGGGAGTTAAATCCCCGCTCGGCCAGTTCGGTGGCCGCCTGATATTGAATTTGACGCTGGCTTAAAAGTTTTTCGGCTTCTAAAACAGTTGAGCCACGCTCATCAATTTTGAGCTTGGCGAGTATCTGTCCTTTTTTAACTCGTGCCCCTTTTTCAACCAATAAGGAGGCAATTTGACCACTTGTTTCGGATTTGATTTGAACGGACCGGGATGCACGGGTGCGGCCCGTCACGGTGAAACTATCGGTCATTTCTGTTGCGCTTAAATTTTGCACCTGTACTTCGACGAGGTCTTCTTGGGTAAGCTCCCCTTGTTCCGAGGAAGGTGCATTTTCCTGAGGTGGCGCGGACCCGTTCAAGCCGCTCAACACCCAAAGCACAGCCAGAACCGAAATCAATAACGCAAAAAGAGCGGACTTTTTCATAAATGAAAACCTTTATTTATCAAGACAGTCTATCTTGATAAAACATCATTCAGAAGAAAAAGTATAGGAATAAAAACGGCGAAAGCTTAGCCGTTGGAAACGGTTTTGATTTCCAGATCATCCGGTGAGCCGGCATCGCTTTGGAAGTCTTTGGCGTTCAACTCTCTTGCCTTGGATGTAATTTGATAAGCTATCTGCGCATGAGTTTCACAATAGGGAAGTCCCTCCATTTTCTGACAACCACAAAAGGAAAACTCTTCTGTTTGAGGGTCCCCATTGGGCCAACGGCACATTTTATCCGTCAGATCGATCATCTTGACTTCTTTACCCTTGAAGATAGGTACTTTTTTCGCAGGACGTCTCGGCGCCGCTGGTGCGGAGTCATTTGAGCGCACTTTCTTCTTATTTTGTTGAATGGGCGAAACACGGGAGGATAATTTCAGGCGGTGCGCCTTTCCAATAACCGCATTTCGCGTGACGCCTCCAAGCTCTTTGGCGATTTCTGCGGCGGTCTTACCTTCACCCCAAAGACGTTTCAATAAGGCAACGCGGTCATCACTCCAGCTCATTTTAAATTTCTCCCACAACGTAAAATCCAGCTAACTAGCTGATTTTAGGCTATAAATATTTTTAACTTGAAAACTGAAATCAATGTAACAATGTTGTGATTCTCTGACTAGAGTCGGGAGGCAAAAATGAAGTCTTTATCCACAAAAACAAAAATTCATTTTTAAAAATTGTCTTTTTTATGCTTGACGAATCTCAAAAATCTTTAGCGTTTTTATCAAGCCCCCAAAGTGCATAGCGTTCCTGATCGCTTTGCCAGTTTTCTTGTAGCTTCACAAAAAGTTTGAGATGCGCACGCTTTTCTAAAATATTTTCCATTTCCCCACGCGCCATTTCACCGACTTTTTTAATCATGGCACCGCCCTTTCCTAAAATTATTTTTTTATGTGCATCGCGAGAGGTAAAAATTGTCTGGCTTATTTTAATGCTGCCATCTCCGAACTCTTCCCATTCATCGGTTTCAACTGTGATACCGTAAGGGATTTCCTGATGCAGTAATTTAAAAATTTTTTCCCGTGTGATTTCGGCGGCCATGAGGCGCATTGGCATATCGGTGATTTGATCTTCGGGGTAATGCCACGGCCCTTTTGGAGCGTGTTTGGCCAAATAGGACAATAAGTCTTTGGTTCCGCTGCCTTTAAGGGCGCTGATCATAAATGTCTGTTCAAAGTCGTAAATTTCATTTAGTTGCTGCGTGATATCCATCAATTTTTCGCGTTTGATTTTATCAACTTTGTTCAAGACCAGAATAACGGCTTTATTTTTGTATGTTTTAAGTTGATCTAAAATAAGAGGGCTAATTCCGGCTTTCTTTTTTGACACATCAACGAGAAGCGTGATGAGATCGGCGTCTTGAATCCCCTCAATGGCCGAAGAGACAATCGCACGCTCTAGTGTATTTTTGCTGGAAGGTTTAAAAATTCCCGGCGTATCGACAAAAACAATTTGTGATTGATCACAAAGCGCAATGCCCAACACACGGGTGCGTGTTGTTTGCACCTTCGGTGAGACGATAGAAATTTTTGATCCTACCAGATGGTTGATGAGTGTTGACTTGCCCGCATTGGGTTCACCAATGACCGCCACGAAACCAAAGCGTTGATTGTCGTCGGTGGTACGGGGTGAAGTATCAGTCATCCCTGACAATCTTTAACATTTTACGTGCGGCAGTTTTTTCTGCTTGCCGGCGGGAGGGGCCTTTTGCTGTAATTGATTCAAGTCCTTCAGCGCTTAACGAGACAGTAAAATCTGGCGCATGGTCCGGTCCTTCTTTGGCAATAATTTCATAAACCGGTAAGGCAAGGCCGCGTGCTTGTAGCCATTCCTGAAGCTCGGTCTTTGGGTCTTGCGGCGCAGTTTCAAGGGTGTGAATATTGTCTCCCCAAAGATTTAAAACAACCTTTCTGACCGGCTCATACCCGCCATCGAGATAAATAGCGCCTAACATCGCCTCAACCACATCGCTCACAATATTCTCATTCATCTGCCCACCGGAGGCTTTTTCCGAACTGGACAAAATAATATGTTCCCCAATTTTATGGGCTTGCCCAATGATGCTTAAAGTTGGTCCTTGCACAAGGGCAGTGTGACGTTTGGCCAGCCCTCCTTCATTCTCACCGCGAAACTCTTCAAAAAGGGCATGCGCAATCACAAGCCCCAAAACACGGTCGCCTAAAAATTCAAGCCGTTGGTAATTATAATCATCATTGGTGCTGGGATGTGTGAGCGCGCGTTCCAACCAGTGGGGGTCTTTGAAATGGTAGCCGATTTTTTTTTCGAGCGCCTTAAAGGAGGAGGCTTTGTCAGGATAGGGCATGGCGCTAATTCAGATTTTCATCAGGTCTTATGGGACCAATACGATCAAAAATCCGGTTATATCTGATATTGCGTGGCCAGCTAAAAGGATTTAGAAAGCTCATACCCTCATCAACCGAGAAAAACAAAATATCTGCCCGCCCGACAATATTTTCGTAAGGCACAAACCCGACCAAAGATTGCACGCGGCTGTCCTGAGAGTTATCGCGATTATCACCCATCACAAAATAATGCCCTTCAGGTACGCTATATTGGGCCGTGTTATCCAGATGCTCATTATCGCTTTCTTCATAGATGCGATGCATAATCCCGCCGGGAAGTATCTCTATATATTCCATCATAGCTTGGGGGGAGAGGTCTTCATTTTCACGTTGGGCCAGCCCTACTGGTTCGCGCTCCACCACATCACCATTAATATAGACGCGGCCATTTATAACCTGAATAGTCTCTCCGGGCATGCCGACAATACGCTTGATATAATCAACGGAAGGGTTGGTGGGGAGTTTAAAAACAATCACATCCCCGCGTTCAGGAGTATCTTCCATCATCCGGCCTTCAAAATTGGCCAGCCCGAAGGGAAAAGAATGACGACTGTAACCATAGGCCGGTTTGCTGACAAAAAGATAATCCCCAACCTCTAATGTCGGGAGCATGGAACCGGAAGGGATATTAAACGGTTCATATAGAAAGGTGCGAATGATCAAAGCCAGTAACACGGCAATAATGGCGGTTTTGGCGAACTCGCTGATTTCTTCCTTGTCGATCATTGGCGCACTTTGCTCACCGGCGGGTTTGCGCGCCGGATTAGCCTTCAAAGAAGGGGCGGGAGCTGTATTTGGGGGCTTATCATCGGTCATGGCCTATTTTGTAGCCAATATCGCTGTAAAATACCAGCTTTATTAGCTTGTCACAAATATCAAATTTGCGGAATTTTTGCTGTGTTCCAGTGCAGGTAGAATTGCTGGCGGTAGCTCTCGGCAATTTGCTGGTTTTCGATAAGGGTAATTTTAATTTCGGGGTCCCACAAAATAATGGCATATTTATCACCGTAAACCATATATGGCACTTGTGTAAAAATCTCTTCAGAAACCCACCGGTAATGTTCTACCGGTTCTATGAAATAGGTGTCTCCTTCTTTAAGAAGTAGCTTGTCATCAATATTTTTTTCCTGAAACTCCTTCATATAGCCATCAAGCTTTCCTTGCCCGTAGCGCACAAACTGTCTTTCATCAACACCGCTGACCAGTACTTCCCCGCCGTTTTTTCCCAAAGTACCTACGATGTCTTCCATTAACTGTATAAGCGCATTTTCTCCCTCAAATACATTGACCGAAAAGATTTGCTTTCTGTGTCTTAAACCACCGTCAATAAATTCAATGCCTTCCTTTTCGAAAGCGTTTTGAATGCGCGCCATTGTGTCCTGATGAGGTTTGGTCAGGCGGCGCTCCAGATTATTAATGGCAGGACGCGATAAAATAGCCGCATCGGCAAGGTCATCTTGCGTCCATTCCAATAATCCTCTGGCGGCTTTGATTTGCTCGACGCTGATCATCTGATATGCAAAAAGTAAAATTTAGGCTTAAAAGTATATATATTATATATTTAATTAATCAAAAAGTAAATTAATTCTTGATTTTGGGCCGATAGGTCAGTTATTTATATTTCCATATTTTTTAAAAGATGGAGCAAAATGATGTTTAGAAAAGCGAATTTATTATCCTTTATGACCAGCCTGTATGTTGGATTTTTAATTATGGGCGTGTTGGGCGGTGCCAAGCTCGTACAAATCGGGGCTTTGCAATTTGACGGCGGGCTGATTTTATATTCGATGTGTTTTCTGATCACCGATATTGTCACCGAAGTATATGGCAAGAAAAATGCGATCCGTATCGTTGTGACAGGATTTTACGCTTTGCTGGTTTCCTTTTTGGCGCTGCAAATTGTATCTGTTTTGCCTGCCTCTCAAGAGTGGAGCATGCAGCAGGAATTCGAAACTGTTTTCGGACTGGGTTCGAGGGTGATGCTGGCTGCTATTTTTGCCTTTTTGGTAAGCCAGTATATTGATTTGAGCATTTTTTCCGGACTTTTGAAAAAGACAAATGGCAAGTATTTGTGGCTTAGAAATAATGTCTCAAGCGTTATCGCGAACTCTATTGGCAATGTTGTCTTTTCATTAATTGCTTTTTACGGGGTTTATCCGGTTCTTCCTATTGTGAGCTCGGCGGTTATTGCCAGTGTGTTGCTGTCCTTGATGGATACACCGCTTGTTTATTTGGGGGTATGGATTTTAAAGTTTAAGGGGCGTATCACCACGAAAGCTACACAGCTTCAATAATAACTTGGGCCTGGGCGTAAGGGGGTTCATCGGTGAGGCTGAGATGGATCACGGCTTTTTTGCCTTCAGGTGTCATTTCTTCCAGCCGTTTTTTGGCGCCGCCGTGAAGGGTGAGGATGGGCTTGCCCAGCGCGTCATTCGTGACCTCAATATCACGCATGAATATGCCGTCAATTACACCGGTGCCAAGAGCCTTCGCTCCGGCTTCCTTGGCGCAATAGCGCTTGGCCAGCGCCAGAAAATGCGTGCCGGATTTTTCTCGCATTTGCGCAGTCTCGATTTCGGCTTTGGTGAAATAACGCTCCTTGAATCTTCCCCCGTGCTTTTCCATGATGGTTTCAAGACGTCTGATATCCAGCAAATCAATTCCCGTTCCGAGTATCATGAGCGTTACTTCTTTTTCTTTGCGTTACGTATTTTGTTCAATAATTTGGTTTTTATTTTATCTTGCGCGGCGCGTCCACCCTTGACCATAAAATAAAATGGGAAATAGGCAAGAGGGATGGTGATCAATGCCATGATATAGCCGCCTATGAGGGTCGGAACAAAAATTTTGAGCGGAGAGTCCTTAATATCATAGAGCATAATAGGCTCCGCCCCGTTATGGATAAAATTGCCATAGCCCAAAAGCTCCAAAACCCAATATCCCACCTGATAGGAAATCCACATCAGGGCCGGAAAGGTCCATGGATTGCCAAAGAGTGTACCGATGACGCTGGCAAAAAAATTGATGGGCAAAAACAGACACAGCACAAAGCACTGTAAAATATGAAAACCGAAAGTAGGCGTCCATGAAACCGCAACCCCCAAAGATAAGCCCAGTGCGATGGAGCTATCACTCGCAGGTAAGCGGATGAGGCGGTATTTTATATATTTGAAAAAGCGCATCCACCCCATATCCGGCCAAAGCCAGTTACGGACTTTACTCCAAAGGGGACGGGACTTTTTTCGTTTAAAGAGCATGGTAGAGATTTATCTTCCCTTATCCTATCTCCCCTTCGCACGTTCAACGCTGGCGATTTCGGGTGTGGCGCGCAGGGCCGCGATGATATTATTCAGATGTTTGTTATCAGACACATCGACATCAATCAACATATCCCAAAAATCCAGATCACGGTTGGTGATTTTAAGGTTAATAATATTGCCGCCATTTTTACCAATAATGGTAGAAAGCGTTCCCAATCCGCCCGGTTGATTCATAAGCGTGATATTAAGACGTCCGATATGGGTTTCGGGCGCATCTGGTCCTTCGCCCCATGACACATCAATCCAACGCTCCGGCGTATCGGCAAAAGTTTCAAGCGTTTCACAATCAATCGTGTGAATGGTGACCCCCTTACCTGTGGCCACAATGCCCACGATCCGATCCCCCGGAAGCGGATGACAGCACCGCGCAAAATGAACCGCCATGCCGGGAATAAGCCCCTTGATCGGAACCGGCTTACCGGACCCGTGGCGCTGCGCCATCGCATATTCCTGCGGTTCGCCTTTTGTGTATTTGGGGGCTTGGGTCTTATGGCCGGGGAAGATGGCCTTAAATACATCGCGCGCAGAAAAATGCCCCGAACCAATATTGGCGTAAATATCATCCACTTCATCGACGCGCATTTTTTTAACGATGCCGGACACTGCCTTTTCGGTGAAATCATATTCCTCCTGCTGGAAGATTTTTTTAAGCATCGCTTGTCCTAACGCGATATATTCATCCCGCTGTTTTTGCCGGATATAGCGCTTGATGTGGGAACGTGCCTTGCCGGTTACAACAAAGCGCTCCCACGCCGGAGAGGGGTTTTGTGACTTGGAAGTGATGACTT
>JALEGH010000014.1 GCA_022763065.1 Alphaproteobacteria bacterium | reverse complement strand
CAGGCGCGGAAAAGCCACGCAGGATGGAAGGTACGGGTTTGGAACCGATATTCTCAAAAGTAAATGTCTGTTTACCTTCCTTGAGTTCCAATACTTTCGTACCGATCATATCTTCGCCGTTTGGTCCAATAAGCCCAACGGAAATCGGCATGTGCATGGGTTTCTTATCCGTTTGCCCCGGTGTGTCGGGAATGGATTGTTCCAATGTGAGAGTATAGGTTTTTGCGGCCTCGTCATATTCGCCTGTGGCCTTGATTTCCGGCGTTCCGGCTTGGGAGTACCAGAGCTTAAACTGAGAGAAATCGCGCCCCGACGCATCTTCCATTGCTTGTACCCAATCATCAATGGTGACAGCCTGTCCATCATGACGATCGAAATAGAGATCTGTGGCTTTACGGTAAGTTTCAGGGCCAAGAAGCGTGTGGAACATACGGATTACTTCCGCGCCTTTTTCATAGATTGTTGTGGTATAGAAATTATTAATCTCCATATAGCTTTCAGGACGTACTGGGTGAGCCAGAGGAGATGCGTCCTCTGTAAATTGAGCGCTGCGTAACGCAGAGACATCATCAATACGTTGTACGCCGCGCGAATTCATATCGGCGGAAAATTCCTGATCTCTAAAAACTGTTAAGCCTTCTTTAAGGGAAAGCTGGAACCAATCACGGCAAGTTACGCGGTTTCCGCTCCAATTGTGGAAATATTCATGTGCGATGACGCTCTCCACACGGATATAGTCATGATCTGTTGCGGTTTCCGGCTTGGCTAAAACTAGAGCAGTATTAAAGATATTGAGCGAGGTGTTTTCCATCGCGCCCATATTGAAATCACTTACCGCGACGATATTGAACAGATCATATTGATATTCGCGGCCATAGACGTCTTCATCCCATTTCATGGATTTTTTCAAGGACTCCATAGCGTGCTCACATTGGTCCTGATCTCCGTCACGGACATAGATGCGTAAAGTGACTTCGCGCCCGGACATGGTAGTGAAGCTGTCTTCCACCATTTCCAAATCGCCAGCGACAAGGGCAAAGAGGTAGCAAGGCTTGGGCGTTGGATCATCCCACACGGTAAAGTGACGACCGTTTTCCAGCTCACCTTCATTGATCAGGTTCCCATTTGATAGGAGGACAGGGTTCGCCTCCTCATCAGCTTCCACACGCACGCGGTATTTCGCCATGATGTCTGGCTGATCGGGGAAGAAGGTAATTTTGCGAAAACCTTCTGCTTCGCATTGGGTGGTGTAGTTGCCGCCCGATTGGTAAAGTCCTTCGAGCGCCGTATTTTCTTCCGGTACAATTTCGCTGACGACCTCAAGAGTGAAAGCATCCTTACCCGTGGCAGGAATAGTGATGCCTTTATCGGTCTTTTCGAAATTAGTGATCTCTTTGCCGTCAATTTTGACAGATACAAGGTTTTGGTCTTCACCATTAAGGAAGAGCGGCTCATCCTTGCCCCCCATATTTTTAAATTCTGTTTTGGTTGTTACGGTTGTTTTACCGGGGTGAATGTCGAAATTCATATCCACATAGGCTGCTGTATAGTTGGGAGGTATGTAATCTTTTAAGTAGATTGTTTTGGGTGTATCTGTGCGCATGGTGGTGTCCTCCCTATGAGTTTATTATTACTTATCGTTGATGTTAGGGAAATATCATAGGGGATGAAACCCGTTTGGGCAAGGGGGATTACAAGAGGAGGTTATTCACTCAAGACCAAATCATTGCGATGAATAAAGGCTTTGCCGCGCGCATAGCCAAGCAAATCGGCGATTTCTTCGCTCTGTTTGCCGATGATAAGCTGCGCCTCATCTGCATTATACCCGGCCAATCCAATGGCGATTTTATGGTTGTTTTTATCAAGAATATGAACCGGATCGCCCAAATCGAATGTACCCGAAATGCTTACAATACCTGCTGGAAGAAGGCTCTTACCCGATTGCAAAGCCTTGAGCGCGCCTGCGTCAATGGTGATGCTGCCTTTGGGCTTTAAATGGCTAGAAATCCACTTTTTTCGCGCGGTTTTAAGCTTAGCAGAAGGTTTAAAAAAGGTAGAGCGCGCATCTGGCTCATTTATGAGTGCATTTATGGGAGAAGGGCGGGTGCCATCGGCAATGATCATCGGAATGCCGGCATCTGTGGCGATTTGCGCAGCCATGAGCTTACTTTTCATACCACCAGTGCTGAGGCCCGCCTGAGCTTCTCCGGCCATATTTATGAGTTTATCCGTAATGGTTTCAACAACCGGAATATGCTGAGCATTTTTGTCTTGCTTTGGATCGGTGCTATAAAGTCCATCGGTGGTGGAAAGCTGAATGAGGAGGTCGGCGCTGATCATTTGTGCCGCGCGTGCGGCAAGGCGGTCATTATCGCCAAAACGGATCTCATCCGTACTGACTGTGTCATTTTCATTGATGATGGGAACGATGCCCTCCCTTAAAAGCGCATGAATGTTGTTGCGCGCATTCAAATGTGTGCGGCGCTCTTCCGTATCTCTCGGGGTGAGGAGAATGAGAGCAGATTGTAATCCTTGTTCACTGAAGGCTTCTTCATAAGCTTTTGCGATATGAATTTGTCCGACGGCGGCAGCGGCTTGCTTTTGATCCAGTGGAATGGAGGAGGGACGAGCGGTATTGGATATATTCATGGTCCTGCGCCCCAGAGCAATCGCTCCGGAGGTGACTAAAACCACTTTTTGCCCTTGATTTGTGAGCGTTTTGATATCGGCTGCGAGCGTTTCGAGCCAGTTTTCACGAACTGTTCCATCTTTGGTGTTCGTTAAAAGGGCGGAGCCGATTTTAATAACGATTACAGAGGTGTTTTGGATGGTCTCAAGCACTAAGCTCATCTGTGTCCTCATCTGTTGAAGATGTTCTTGTTGCTTTGACAATATTCATAAGTTCATAAAGAACAGGTTCCATATTTTGCTGTGCTACGGCGGAAATAACAAATGGCTTGATGCCTGTTTCTTGCTCAAATATTTGCGCTTGATCCTGCGCCAGCTCTTCCCCTAAAGCGTCCATTTTGGTGAGGGCAACGATTTCCTTTTTCTGATCAAGGCTAGCTCCATATTCACTGAGCTCATTACGGATCGTTTGGTAGCTTTCAACGATGTCATCGGCGGTACAGTCGATAAGGTGCAAAATGACAGACGTGCGTTCCACATGGCCTAAAAAGCGATGCCCCAACCCTTGGCCTTCATGCGCGCCTTCGATCAAGCCCGGAATATCGGCAATTACAAACTCCTGAGTATCCATTTTAACGACACCCAAATTAGGATGAAGGGTGGTGAAAGGGTAATCGGCAATTTTTGGATTGGCACGCGAACACGCAGCCAAAAAAGTTGATTTTCCAGCATTGGGAAGGCCAACAAGCCCTACATCGGCAATGAGTTTGAGGCGCAGCCACACATCACGCTCTTCCCCCGGCCAGCCCGGTGTGGATTTGCGCGGGACCTGATTGGTCGAGCTTTTGTAATGTGCATTACCAAAGCCGCCATCGCCTCCTTTGAGGAAGGTAAAGCGCTGCCCTTGCGCGTCCATATCCAGCAGTACCGTTTCTTTATCTTCGTCTATGATCTGGGTGCCAACGGGAACCTTAATAACGAGCGGATCGGCGCTAGCGCCTGTTTTGTTGCGCCCTTGACCGTTTTGGCCGTTTTTGGCTCTAAAATGCTGGGTATAGCGAAAATCAATCAGGGTATTGAGGTCATTGACAGCCTCAAAGATAATATCGCCGCCGCGCCCGCCATTGCCGCCGTCAGGTCCGCCATATTCGACATATTTTTCACGGCGAAAGGAAACACAGCCCGGTCCGCCGTCACCGCTTTTAATATATATTTTTGCCTGATCAAGAAATTTCACAATTAAACCCTAACATTAAAAAAGGGGAAGAAAGCCTTCCCCTCATTATATAATTCTTAAAGGCGTTTGGGTT
Organism: Alphaproteobacteria bacterium; assembly: GCA_022763065.1. Classification (GTDB taxonomy): domain Bacteria; phylum Pseudomonadota; class Alphaproteobacteria; order Micavibrionales; family Micavibrionaceae. The sequence goes on along the minus strand of JALEGH010000014.1, from coordinate 4,382 downwards.
TACGCTGCGCGTGTATCGTTTGCAGGAACGATGTTGACCGTCGCCTTACCACCGCGTCCCTTGGTGAACAGAACCTGACCATCCATAAGCGCAAAAATTGTGTGGTCCTTACCCATACCGACATTCTTACCCGGGGAGTATTTTGTGCCGCGCTGACGGATCAGGATATTACCGGCCAAGACCGCTTCACCGCCATATTTTTTAACACCAAGTCTCCGGCCTGCTGTATCGCGTCCGTTCTTGGAACTACCACCTGCTTTTTTATGTGCCATTCTTTGTGTCCTCCAGATTTAAATCTTTACTTTAACTTTTAGTTTTATTGCTTTGTAACTTAAGCCACTTTTACGTCTGTAATCTCAATCACGGTTAGATCCTGACGGTGTCCTTTTGTCCGGCGGTAATTCTGACGGCGTTTCTTTTTGAAAACTGTGATTTTAGGGGCGCGAATATGGTTCACAATTTTAGCAGCTACCTTTGCGCCTGCATTTTCTTTATCGCCGATTTTGGCGGTTTTACCATCAGAAGTCATTAAAACTTCAAGATCAATGCTTGACCCTTCTTTTGCGTCCATTTTTGGCACTTCAAGCACGTCTTTCGCGCTCACTTTATATTGTTTTCCGCCTGTGCGTATAACTGCAAACATGATTTTAATTCCTAAATAACTGTGTTATTTCAATATATTGGGTAAAAAGTAAGTTTATCCTGTTTACCCGGAAACGCCGCACTATACAGCATTAAAGGAATCTGTCAAGAAAATGCGACGTTAATAGCGATGTTTTAAAGCGATAAAGAGTGAAAATTTATGACAGTTCTGGTTATTGGGAAAAATGCGTTTCTTGCCAGTCACTTGGGCCAATTTGAGGCGACGAAGGACTGGTTGTTTTGGGGGCATGAGGAGGCGATCAATGCCTCTAAATGGCCGGAGGGGATAAGTTGTGTTGTTAATTTTGCCTATGACCCGCTTATTCGTAAAGGTGGGCTTAAAGGACGCTTTAGTGATCTGGATCGCCAATTTGCGCGTAAAATCGTTGAAGCAGGCGCGCACTACATTATGCTCAGTTCCCGTGCCGTGTACGGGCAAAGTGACGGGCTCCGCCATTTTCGGGAAGGGGATGCGCCTGTGGGGGGCATGACCCCTGATTACGGACGGGCAAAGCGATTGATAGAAGAAGACCTTTTGAGCCGTTTTGGCGAAAAGGTGACTATTCTCAGGCTTTCCAATGTTTTTGGCTACGAATACTTACCCAAAAACCCACGCCAGAGCTTTTTTGGGCGCATGCTTGTGACGTTAAGGGAGAAGGGAGTGATTGCCTTTGATATGAGCGGCTCGACATGCCGCGACTTTTTACCTTTACCGGATTTTACTTCCGCCCTTGTGCAAATCGTCAAGGCTCCTAAGGCGGGAATTTATAATCTGGGCAGTGGACAGGGTATATCGGTCGAAGCGATTGCCAAGTGGGTACTCCACGGCTATGGCGGTGGAGAAATTGTTTATAGTTCAGATAAACCAAAGGACCAGTTTGTATTGGATATGACCAAAACAACCCAGAGCTTTGACATTGCACAGCCAAGTCTGGCTGATATCAGAGGCTATTGCATTCAAATCGGGCAAAAATTACGGGAATTGCCCTAAATATCGTTATACCGGTCTGCGTTCTTCTCATACCACGCTTTAATAGTGGGCAGGTCTTCTTTTAAAGAACGCTGAGGTCTCCAGCCCAAATTGGTAATATGATCCCATTTCAGGGCGTAGCGCCCATCATTGAAGGGACGGTCTTTCACATATGTGATGTGTTCTTCAGGGTTTTTATCAAATAAAGCGCAGAGCATTTCAGAAAGCTCGCGGTTTGTATATTCCTCTGTCGTGCCGATATTATAGATTTCAAACGGTTTCCATTTTTGAGAGATCAAATCAAGCGCTGCTGCGAAATCAAGGGCGGAAAGATAATGCCGTCTGTTTTGTCCATCTCCATGCAAGGTTAGTTTTTTGTCCCGCAAAAGCATAAGCAGAAATTTAGGAATAATTTTCTCCGGAAATTGCCGGATGCCGTAAATATTATTGGCGCGCACCACCGTGACAGGCAGGCGAAAGGAACGGATATAGCCGCTAATCACCATTTCTGCTGCCGCCTTGGAGGCAGAGTAGGGATTTGTCGGATAAAGGTTGGAGCGCTCGTCAACCGCGCCTTCTAGGACTTCACCATAAACCTCATCGGTACTGACATGAATGATTTTGGGAATAGCATGGCGCTTGGCCGCTTCCATTAAGGCATGTGTTCCCACGACATTGGTGCGGGTAAATTCCATGGAATTGCCAAAGGAGTTGTCGACATGGCTTTCGGCGGCGGCATGGATGAGAAGGTCTGTGCCTTCCAATATCTCAACACATCGTTCCAGATGGCAGATATCCTCGACAACAAGCTTCACACGTGGGTCACTCAAACAGTTTTCCAAATTCCGCTGATCCGCGGCATAGGTCATTTTGTCAAAGACCACGATTTCACTCTCAGGATATTGCTCGTAGAAATGGTCTACGACATGAGAGCCAATAAATCCCGCGCCGCCAGTGATAACAATCTTTTTCATGGCGCTATTTTAGCCTTTGACGGTTCAAATGAAAATGGTGATTTTTTGAATGTCATTTACAAGAGTTTGACAATTGTACAGGGTGGCGGACACGGTGGGATTCGAACCCACGATGAGGCTATAAACCCCATACTCCCTTAGCAGGGGAGCGCCTTCAGCCACTCGGCCACGTGTCCTTGTCTTTTTTTCAAGCCTACAACCCCGGCTTCGCCGTGTCGAGTTTGAAAATCTCTTATTTCAAACCTGCAACTCCGCCTTCGGCGTGTTGAGCTTGAAATTTAAGACCTAGAGATAACAGGGCTTACCAAGAAGATCAATCCACAAATTGCGCCAAATAGCTGCCCCAATTCTCGATCAGGCTCACATCGGGATATTCACTGACATTATGCAGGGTCCAGCCGCTATCATCTCTGTTGGTACGGTTGAGCGCACACATTACGAAAGCATTTGTCTTCTTTGTTTCCGGTTCATCCAAAGCCATGTCTAGCAATACATTATTCGTCATGCCGTCAACGAGCCGGGCATAGGGAGCCTGCACTTCAGAAAAGACATGGTGGCTTTTGACTTCAATCAGAAAAACCAGCGTTTGCACATCTTCAGGAAGCTCTGCCAGTTCCGCGCAAATTGTTTCATCATCGCCGCCGCCTGCACCCGTCATATCATCGCCGCTGTGATAAATTTTGCCCGTTGTGTCTATGGAATCTTGTGCTTCGGCTCCGACGAAATCCAAAAATTCTCCTTGCTTGTTATAAATGTAACAGGAGATATCCATGTCGTGTTGGGAGTCCTTGCTCATCAGACGTTTCATGAACTTAACGTCATCTTCACGCTCGTCCCATCTGATGGCGACAAAAACACGCTCTTTGGCTTGCTTGGTGTGCCGCAGAGGAATGGTTTCGCCTTTTTGAGGGGGCAGGGGGGACATCACTTATTCCTTAGTCGAGGTAATTCTCATCCTTGAGCTTTTTATTTTCGAAAAAATCATCAAAGACCGCAATGGCAAAGGCGATGAGAAGAGCGAGAATAACAATTGAGCCGATAAATTTGGCGAAAAACACTTCGTCAAACATATCGAGCCAGATTTGCCCCAAGATACAGCCACCGAAGATGACAGCCAGAATGCCGGTGAGATTCCCTAAGCGCTTAATAAGTTTGATGTCGTGGTTATGGGTGAGGGTATAGAGGAAAGCGCTCACGCCCGCGATAGTGATAAAGGAAAAGACAGCCTTGATGGTAAATGTTTCTTCTAATCCGGCACCCCATAGGCTCAAAAGACCAACGATGGCCAGCGCAATAACGCTCCCCAATAAGGTAACAGCGTAAATGTTACGCCGCGTTTCCGGTGTGTTTTGGATTTTCTTTTCACTCATTGATTTCACGCTCCAAAATGGTGACGAAGGCTTCGCGCCGGAAGAAGAGGAGCTCCCGCCGACTTTCGCGCTCCATGGTCTTCACCCGCCACCCTTCAGCAGCGTTTTTATTCAGGAATTCGGAGTATTTAAGCGGGTTCACCTTGGAGCCTTGTAAGAAGATCGAGCCCAATAACGGCTCCCGGTAAATCGCAACTTTATATTCGTATTTTTGAGTCATGGGCAGAGTTTAAACGTAGATGAACGTGACGTCACGGGGTTTTTACCCCAACTTTTTCTTCAACAGCTCATTCACGAGTGCAGGGTTGGCCTTCCCTTGTGATTTTTTCATCACTTGGCCAACGAAAAAGCCAAAGAGCTTGTCTTTCCCGCTTTTGTATTTTTCAACATTATCGGGGTTTTCGGCAATGACCTCATCAACGATTG
>JALEGH010000003.1 GCA_022763065.1 Alphaproteobacteria bacterium | reverse complement strand
TGCGCCGCGCGCGCAGTCGCTCGCGTGTAACCCCCAATAAGAATATTACAATTTTATTGAGGGGTATTGCGATGCAAAAACAAGACCATCCTATGATAGTTTTGCTTGTACGCCGCCCCCCTCATCATTTTCATATTATTGTTGATAAAATTGTGGGTATTTATTTTTGATAATCGTGAATCGCTTCTAGCATCTCCTTTAGTGAAAAAACGCAAGTTGAACAAAGGAGAAAATAAATGAAACATATCGGATTAATCAGCCAGATATTATTGATTGTGGGTGGTATTAACTGGGGGCTTTATGGCCTCATGGGAATGGACCTCGTGGCTATGCTATTTGGTAGTATCCCTGTTCTGGCCAAGCTGATCTATATGCTGGTCGGGCTATCAGGCGTTCACGCCCTGTACACCAACTTTATCAAAAAATAATAAATCCACTAAAGATGAAAGAAAACCAGTCCGCTCTTTGGGCTGGTTTTTTATTTGCACTCCAAAACTTTTTGGTGACAGACTTCGGCTTTTTTCTGCAAAAAATCATTCACCGTTCCGTACCAACCTATTTGAATTTTTATATCTTTACCCAGCGATACATTATGCTTTGAAAATTCTTCTCTGGGTATAAAATGACCATCTTGCGGTTCCTCATAAACGGAATTATTCAAATTCTGCCCACATGCATAAGAAACGTCTTTCAAACCGACATAGGATAACCGGCTATTCAGATGAAAGATGTAGCTCACCCTGCCGGAGACAATAAGATCAACTGTATTTTTATTCTCCATACTCCCCCCTGAATTATTTTTTAAATTATGAAAATTTGGAGAAGTGGAGTATAGAAAATTAAACGGCTATCTGTAAAGGGCCTCTTTAGCCAGATTGGCCGCGATTTGCGCTTCCCAGCGATCCCCATTTTCCAAGAGCTTATCCTTGTTGTAATAAAGCTCTTCTCTGGTTTCGGTCGCAAACTCAAAATTTGGCCCCTCAACAATCGCATCCACCGGGCAAGCCTCCTGACATAAACCGCAATAAATGCATTTGGTCATATCAATATCATAGCGGGTCGTACGGCGCGATCCATCCTCGCGGGGTTCCGCTTCAATCGTAATGGCCTGCGCCGGACAAATGGCTTCACAAAGTTTACAGGCAATGCAGCGCTCCTCCCCGTTTGGGTAACGCCTGAGCGCATGCTCCCCACGAAAACGCGGGCTGATAGGACCTTTTTCATTCGGGTAGTTAATCGTCACACGCGGCATGAAAAACATGTATTTGAGCGTCAAAAGCATACCTTTGACAATTTCAACCAACAAGAATGAATTGATCCAGTTTCTCATGACCTAAATAATAGATAAAAAAACACCAAGCACAATGATTATTGCACTTGGTATTCAATTAATTAATGCTACCGGACAATATCGCCTAACGCTTGGGACCCTTTTTAAAAAGATCTCCAAATATATCATCAAACCCCGATAAATCGGGACCTTTTGCAGCAGCCTTTTGCCTCAGTTTTTGTAGCTCATCCATACCAACCACTGTTCTCCCTTTTTGACGCAATACAACAGCAGGAGCGAGATATTCCAATGCGTTCCCTTCCGTTTTCGAGCGCGCATTATTCGCATCAGTTGCCTGCACACGCTGAAACATAAAACTGTAGGGAATAAGGCCCTTGACCTGCCTAACTGTTGCGTAAACCTGCTCATCGGTAATGGGCCTACCTTGATCTTTTGGCTTAAAAACAATCCAGTCTTCAACCCGAGGGCTGGTTGCGCATACAACATAAGTTGCCAAAGATGCATCATCAAATTCTTGTCTCAATTGCTCTCTCCTATTCATTCGAAGATTTTCGATGACGCTACCACTAGCAGAACAAAAAAAATATGTCAAACTAAAAAACTACCAACCTAATTTTGAAAGCCACCCTGAAGGTTTACTTTTATCTTGAGGTAAAAGTTTGGTCGGGTCCTTTTCCTCATAACGAAGATCCACTAATGTTGCTTGCATAATCTTGTCAACAACACTTTCGCGCTGAACAGGACCTGTTTCCTCCTCTTGCACAGCTTCACGAGAAAAGAATTCGGTTATCAGCCCCGGCAGTTCGCGACGCTTTTGGTTAACAAAATCAGGATCATTCACATCAAAATCCGAGGCATAGTCATTAAAAACACCCGTTAGTTTCTCTTCAAATTGCTCCGCTGATAAAATATTAATCTCTTGCTCAGGCGTATTTTCATCCCTGACAATTTCGACAATTTTACCTTCTAGTTGCCCTTTATATTGATCCGGAATATTAAAACGCTTGGAACACGCCTCATCTTCACGCCATGTGAAATATTTCACACGCTCTGTCGAATTACGAATATAGGAAAAAGCCATGAGCCCACTGGGCAAAACGGAAAGCAGGCTTTTTTCATTAATAGGAATTGCTGTCTGACCAAACTCCTGCATCAAGCGCCCTTTACAAAACTCCGCCAGAGCATCCTTTTGATGAACAGGATATATTTTCTGGTCCACCTGAAGGAGATCGGATTCCTTTGTATCCAACAATACAAGCTTATCAAGAAGATGAGGTTTCAGTTTGGGAAAATCCCTACGCAAATTCTGTTCAGATTGATCAATCACCGCAAATTTATAGCTGCGTTTGTGCGCAGCCACGGTCTGATCCGCCTTTTGTCTTGATATCATACGACGGAACTGCTCCGTCCCCTCATTCCCAACCTCTTCCAACGCAGACTGAACAACGTTTCCAAGGGCAGCACCCCCGAGAACAGCCAATAAAGTAGGAACACTCACCACAGCTGCCTGCAAACCAACAAGCGCACCGACCAAACCAACCGCGCCCGAAACTGCGTATTTGGTATAGCCACCCTTCCCAAGAAGGTTCGCGCTCGTCCTCGCTATTTTTTGTAAACCACGTTTAAACTTTTTAGAACTTTGAAAATCCTGCCCGCGAAATTTCTTAAGCGCGTTGATATTCCACAGCCGTCTGTAATAACGAAACAGATCATCAAAATTATCATCGTCAAATTTTTCGTCCTCTTTACCTAGCGAAAAATAATCCCTGATTGTTCCCGCAGAGCCAATTTGCTGAAAATGGAAACTTCCCTTCCTGCGTAGACGACGGTAAACGCTACTATTCCAAGTCTGTTTCTCCTTATCTTCATATATACCAATGGCAACATCTTCATTGGCAAGGCGAAATTTTTTGGCAGGATCCGAATCCCAAAATGAACCCTCAGGAGTTTCCTCAAGCGCAAACAAACTATACTCGGCTGCAAATTTATCGTGAAAATGCTTACGAAATTCATCAATAGCTAATTGTTTCCTGCGTGAGCTCGGGTTGTAGAAGGCATCAACGACATAAACTTGGGGGTTTTTCTCGTTTTCAAGACCAGTTAAAATCACCTCCCCTTTTTCATTCCTCTCACCCACAAGGTGATGGGGTTCAAACTCAAAAAGGATGATTTCCATCCCTGATTCAGGTTCCCTCGCAACACGGAATGTTCCTTCCCTATAATCAATAAGACCATCACGCGTTTCCAGCGCGGGATCAGCAGCAATTTCTTGCTCTGTCGGCTTTATATAACGGGGAGAAAGAGTCTGGTTGATTTTGGAATGGACAGATAAAGCGATATTTTCAAGCTGGTGAAGAGCTCTTTCAGCTTGTTTCCTACTATTCTTCCGAGGTACGCGAGAATTTGTTGGACGTACATTCTCACGAAACAGAGCTTCAACACCATTCATGAAATCACCTCAAAACATAACTCAGATAACACATAACCCCATAAAACATAAAATATTACATAAGTCAAGAGGGCTTAACTCAAAACCCCTAAATTGAAGCCTGAAATTTTTATAAGGTCTTAAAGAAGCAAATTTTTTGGTGTTTTGCTGCGTCTTTCGTAAACATATTCTCTTTCTTGCTGAAAAAACGGAGATTTTTCCCAATCCCAAATACGCTTTGTATCGCGATCAATCCAAAATACACCGCGAACCGTTTTAAAATCATTATTATCCTCTAATAAAGGCATTTTTCTAATCACTTTGCCTTCTTGCGTATGGTCCCGAAAATAAGGCGCTTTTCTTAAACTTAAACCCGAAAAAGCTTCCTTCTTTTTCGGATTTTCTAAAAAATGCGCCTTGAAAAATTTTGAACTTAAATCGTCCGGATGTCCAATAGGAAGAACCACCTTTTTAAATCCTGCGTCCTTGGATAATTCAACAATGGCAAGTAAAACCTTATCAAATTTTTCAACCAGCTCCTTGTAATTAAAAAAATCAGGGTCCACCCATGTTAAGTGGGCCGCTAACATGTAAGTAGATTCAACGATCTTTTCAGCAACAACATCACCCGTTTTATGCAAACCTCTACGATAGAGATCACAAAAATCAATCAGATCCAAAACTTCGTCATTATTAAATTTTTCAGAAACCATCCCATCTACCTCCTTAAAACTTTATGGCAGCGCATCGAAATAAAGCAATGTACCAGACACTACAACCACCCAAAGAAGTGTAAAAGGCAGGAAGACCTTCCACCCTAAACGCATAAGTTGGTCATATCTGTAACGTGGAAATGTTGCGCGGCTCCATAAGAAGAAAAACATCACAAGCATAGTTTTAAGCGCAAACCATACAACGCTCGGCACAAAAGCCAGCGCTTCAATTCCAAATGGCGGCAACCAGCCACCGAGAAATAAAACAACGGTCATCGCACTCATCAGGATCATATTGGCGTATTCACCAAGGAAAAAGAGCGCAAACGTCATCGCCGAATATTCCACCATAAAGCCGCCTGTAATCTCCGATTCCCCTTCCGGCAAATCAAACGGTGCCCGGTTGGTTTCAGCCAAAATAGAGACCAAAAACACAATCAACATCGGAAATAATAAAACTTGCATCCATACGGGACGCTCAGCTAACACGATCTCAGACAAGTTCAAAGACCCCGCACATATCAACACACACACAATGATAAGCCCCATTGAGACCTCATACGATACCATCTGTGAGGCAGAACGTAAGCTCCCTAAAAACGCGTATTTGGAATTTGACGCCCATCCAGCCATAATCACGCCGTAAACCCCCATTGATGAAATCGCGAAAAGATAGAGAATTCCGACATTAATATCGGCCAGCACCCATTTGGCATTCACCGGTATGACCGCCCACGCCACCAGCGCCAGCGTAAAGAGCAACATCGGCGCAATAACAAACACCGGACCATTGGCCTGCGCCGGAATAATCGTTTCCTTGGAAAAAAGCTTAATTCCATCTGCGATAGGCTGCAAAAGGCCAAACGGCCCCACCGTCATCGGCCCCTGACGCCTTTGCATCGCGCCCAATACCTTACGCTCCGCATAAGTGTAATACGCCACCCCCAGCAACACCACACCAATGAGGATACCCATATGCATCAGCATAAAAGCAAGCGGTAGACCGTATATATTCCAGATTTCGAGCATTTTTCTACCTAAGCAGCTTTCTTATCTTTACCTTCAATAAATTGTGCCATATCGGGCTTGAAGTAATTCGGCCCTTTCATCACTTTTCCATCGCCTTCGCGGCGAATAGGTTTACCGTCTTCACCAAGTTTTGACATGTTAGAGCGGTGTACCTCATCAAAGGCAGTCATTTTTACATCCTGCAAACCAAACGACAAAAACGCGCCATCCAGCACATATTGAAGGTCAATGAGCGCATCCAGCGTTTCTTGCATATCATTATTCTCAAGAGCTTCTTTGAGCTCATCCAGCTCCTCTTGGAGCAAATTAATCCGCAGCTCTTTTGTTTTTGCGCTACCCGTTGTCTGCTCAGCCTCAACAGGCAATCCATAAGTCTCGTGAAATTCCTGAACCATCTCTAAGGTTGTTCGCTTTGTCATTATGCCGCTTCCTCCTGTTCCATGTCTTCATTTGTTTCTTGCGCAATAAACGCCTCCACACATTTATGCATTGTATCAGACGCACGCGTGATTGAGTTTGTGAGATAAAAATTCTCAACCGAGCAGCCAAGCGGAGCGCTTGAAGCCTTTGGTGCCGCGCCGCCAAAACGTCCCCACTCCACTGGTGTTATTTCATCATAAGCGCCAAGGGCGGGGTGTTCTGACACCATTAAAGTGCGCAGCTCCACGAGATCATTGAACTGAATAGATTTATTACAACGATCAGATATGGCACGAATAATCGTCCAATCTTCTTTAGCTTCACCAGGAGCGAACACTACCCGGCGTGCGCGTTGTGGACGCCCTTCCATATTAACATATGTGCCATCTTTTTCTGTATACGCAGCGCCTGGTAAAATCAGATCTGCGCGATGAGCACCCAAATCACCGTGATGCCCCTGATAAATTACGAACGCATGCGGATTAATTGAATTAACCGTTTCAACATTATCAACACCGTGCAAATACACTAGCCCCATATCGGATAAATCAAATGATTGTCTGGGCGTAAAACCAAGCTCTAACGCACCCATACGACCTGCAGCCGTATGTAAGATATTAAAGCCATTCCAATTTTCTTCTGGTTTTATGACACCAAGTTTTTCAGCCACATCATGAAGAAACGCGTGAGCAGAAAGTGCATCGTCGCCTTTAAACACATCCATCCCTACAATCATCATAGGACGTTTAGCCTGCACCTTGCCCGCAAACTCCTTGGCCATTTTTTCAAGGTCTGCCAAAGACGTTCCCGCATGAAGATAGGGATATGTCAGATCAACCTCTTCTCCAATCAAGGAAATAGGAATGCGGCGCTCCAACCAAGTTTTGCGAATACGTGCATTAACAAGCGTAGCCTCAATACGTGGATTTGCACCAACAATTAGAATTGCGTCAGCCTCTTCGATGCCAGCAATTGTTGAATTAAAACGGTACCCAGATGGGTTAGTCACATCAAAATGTGCGCCATCTGTGCGGCATTCCAACTGCTTGACCTTCAGACTTTCCATGAGCTTCTTAAGTGCGTAAACACTCTCACACTCCACCAAATCACCAACATAAGCTGCGATGTTATCGCTTTTAAACGTGCTTAGCTTATCTGCCGCCACTTCAAGTGCTTCTTCCCAGCTACAGGCGCGAAGTTTTTTCGTTTCGGTATCACGCACAAAGGAGCGGTCTAAACGATTTTTCTTCAAGCCATCATAGGCAAAACGAGAGCGATCATTGATCCACTCCTCATTGATATCTTCGTGCAACCTTGGCAATACACGCATCACCTCACCACCCCGGCTATCAACACGAATATTACACCCGACAGCATCATGCACATCGACTGTTTCTGTTTTCTTGAGCTCCCAAGAACGGGCCTTAAACGCATATGGCTTAGAGGTCAACGCACCGACAGGACAGATATCAATCATATTCCCTGAAAGCTCCGTCGTGACAGCCTTTTCAATAAATGTACCAATCTCTGCATCTTCACCGCGGTTAAGCTGACCAAGTTCTGTCATGCCCGCAATCTCTTCGCCAAAGCGCACACAGCGTGTACAATTAATGCAGCGTGTCATGATTGTTTTTATAAGTGGACCCAGCGGCTTATCCTTCACCGCACGCTTATTTTCATGATAGCGCGAGCGATCATAACCATAAGCAACAGCTTGATCCTGAAGATCACATTCTCCGCCTTGGTCACAAATTGGACAATCTAGCGGATGGTTAATGAGGAGCATTTCCATCACACCCTTGCGCGCCTTTTTAACCATTTCAGATTCAGTCTTTACAACCATGCCTTCACCACAGGCCATAGCACAAGACGCCACAGGTTTAGGTGGTCCGCCCTCCACTTCCACCAGACACATGCGGCAGTTCGCCGGAACGCTCAAACGGTCATGGTAACAAAAGCGTGGAATTTCAACGCCAATCTGCTCAGCCGCCTGTAAAATGGAGGTTCCATTTTCAACTTCAACTTCTTGGTCATTAATCATCAATTTTGGCATTGGTTTAAATAACTTTAAATAATTTTAATTCTACCCTTCACTGTCTACCCGAGCGCCGTCCTAGAGTACACAGGCAATTGCAAAAAAACAAAAAAATACTGTAATAAAATGCATCTCTGTGGTTAATAAATGGCATGGCCCAGCGCATAGAAATATTCACTTTATTGGAGGATGGTCGTGCCAAGACTTACCTCAACGATTTTGCAAAGAAAATTACGGGAATTAAAGGTGTTCAGGTCGTTGACGCCTACAATCTGGAGCACAGCATACAAAACGATACGGATATTGAAAAAGTTCTGAGCGCCTTTACTAATCCTGTCACACAAAAATCATTTTACCTAAAAGATAACCAAGCGCCCGCCAATGATTATTGGGATGCTGCCGGAGACTTTGACCATGTTATTGAAATTGGCTTTTTACCCGGTGTCACCGACAATGTAGGCCACACCGCATCTGAGCTTATTGCTCTGACACTCGGCAGCTCTAAAGCTACTTACAGCAACCGCATGGTTTTCCTAAAAGGTGACTTAAACGTTGAAGACATCAAAACCATTAAGGCGGAACTTCACAATCCCCTCATCCAACGTGCCACGCACAGAACATTCGAAGAGTTCAAGCGCGATGGCGGCATGGGGATTACTATTCCCAAAGTTCACCTAGAAGATACAGGCAAAGCCGTCACCGAAGTAAACCTCAATGTCAGTGACGAAGAATTGATAACTATCGGCAAAGAAGGCATTGCAAATGAAGATGGGTCGCGGCGTGGTCCCCTTGGTATGTCGCTTTTGTACATGCAAGCCGTTCGCGATCATTTCGCGGGGCTTGGACACAATCCCACAGATGTAGAGTTAGAAACTCTTGCACAAACATGGTCGGAGCATTGTAAACACACGATCTTCGCCTCCCCCATCGATGAGATCAAAGATGGGCTTTACAAACATTACATCAAACGTGCGACACAAGAAATTCGCACTGAAAAAGGAGATGATGATTTCTGTATTTCAGTTTTTAGCGATAATGCCGGTGGAATTATCTTTGATGACAACTGGATGATTGCTGATAAGGTTGAAACGCACAATTCCCCTTCCGCGCTTGATCCTTTTGGAGGCGCAATTACAGGAATTGTGGGGGTCAACCGTGACTGTATGGGATTTGGCCAAGGAGCAAAACCGGTTCTAAACCGCTATGGTTTCTGTCTCGCTGACCCGCGCAAAGACATTGAATATTACAGAGGGCAAAACAAAGCCAACCCAACTTTATCCCCTGCCACCATCATGAAAGGTGTTGTGGAGGGTGTGGAAGCCGGAGGGAATCAATCTGGTATTCCTACCCCTCAAGGATTCCTTTATTTCGATGATCGCTATGTTGGCAAACCGCTCGTCTTTGCCGGTACTGTCGGTCTGATCCCCCGTGAGATCAATGGCAAGCCATCACACGTTAAAAAAGCGAACCCAGGTGATCGGATCATTATGGCTGGTGGTAAAGTTGGACAAGATGGAATTCATGGCGCCACTTTCTCTTCCGTTGCGCTTGATGAAGGCTCCCCCGCTACGGCCGTACAAATTGGTGATCCCATCACGCAAAAGAAAATGTCTGATGCGCTGATTAAGGAGATCCGAGACCTTGGCCTTTATAACGCCATTACGGATAATGGTGCCGGAGGACTTTCCTCTTCAGTTGGAGAAATGGCGGAGAGTTCCGGCGGATTTACACTGGCGCTTGATAAAGTTCCCCTCAAATATCCTGGCATGAAGCCATGGGAGATTTGGATCTCAGAATCTCAGGAGCGCATGACCCTTGCTGTACCACCAGAAAATGTAGATGAACTTCTAGTTTTACTTCAAAAACGCGGCGTAGAAGCTTGGGATATTGGGGAATTTACTAATTCCGGGCAAGCGCAGCTCACGTGGAATAGTGAAACTGTCATGGATATGAGTATGGAGTTCTTGCATGATGGCAATCCAGAAACACCGCTTGTCACCACCTTCACCCGTGGCGGTGAAACTGAGCCGGATTTAGCAGAACCACAGAATTACGCAGAAACGCTTATTGAAATGATGGGGCGCCTCAATATTTGTTCCAAGGAATTTGTAGCCAGCCTTTATGATCATAATGTTCAAGGCTCCGCCGTTCTTGGCCCCCTTCAAGGATCAGGCCGTGTTTATAGCGAAGCAAGTGTAAGCAGACCTGTTCTTGGCACGCCGCGCGGCGTTGTCTTATCTCAAGGCCTGGCTCCGCGCTATAGCGATATTGATACACACCATATGGCACAAGCCGCACTCGATAGTGCCGTGCGAAGCGCAATTACCATTGGCGGCGATATAGATCATCTCGCCTTGCTCGATAATATATGCTGGTGCTCCTCCGATGAGCCAGAGCGCTTAGGCCAACTCAAACGTGCGATGGAGGCCATTTACACCCTCGCTGTCAAATATAGCACCCCGTTTATTAGCGGCAAGGACAGCATGTTCAATGACTTCAAAGGCTACGATGCTGCGAATAACCCTGTCAAAATCTCTGTACCGCCTACCCTTCTCATCTCCGCTATTGGCGTGATGGAGCATGTGGAGCAAAGCGTTTCCCTTGAACCAAAACAG
>JALEGH010000013.1 GCA_022763065.1 Alphaproteobacteria bacterium | reverse complement strand
TGAATAATTTACGCGGACTATCCGGAGACATCAAAATATCTTCTTTTCCTCTCAAAGTCTGACTCCTGTCACACAAAGTTTTTATCATTTTTTCTGCTTCTCTGTATTCTTCAGGAAAAGGTGGCTCGCTGGCAATCCTTTCAGGATTTTCAAAGCAGGTAGCAACACCATTAAAAGAAAGAGCAAATCCCTCTCCTTGAGGCTGGTTTGTGTCCATTATCAACCCTGAAATTTGATTTTGACCATTCAATATATTTTGGCTGTGTTGAGATTCCATTGTTGAAAACCAATAGAATGATAAACAGTGCCCAGACTGAATATAGACAGGAAACGCGTATTCCTGGCCATCAGAATCACGCGCGCTCAAAATAGCATAAGCGCTCTGCTCAACTAACTGCTTCAGCTCTTCTTTTGTCGGTACATCTGCCATATTCCGGCAAATATAGCATAATTATTAGCCCACCTCAATAAAATTATGTAAATGACATTAAGTCTCCACAAAGAGCGTTTCACTTATGAGCGGCGTCTCCATGCGGGCAGGTGCGAATTTATCTTCACCGATTTTATCCCAAAAGTTGCGCAGCTCCAGCGCACTTGCTGTGGGCGAGCCCACTTCCCAGCCTGAGCGCATGAGGCTGCGGTCTACATGTTCCAGGTAGTTACTAGGTAACGCTGCACGCGGTGCACGTAATCCCAAATCAACGAGGGTCTTAGCCACCAGCGCATCGGTTAAATCCAGCATATCGGATGTAAATTGAATAGCAGATAAAACTTTAATCTCCATCCGGCTATTAGGCACAAGGCGCAAATGTCGCATAAAACGCCCGTAAATTTCCATCTCGTCAGCTGTTTCCGGCGTATTGGACGGGGGAAGAGGAAGCGATACCTTATCACTACTTAAAACTTGATTATCATTGCTCTTTAAGGTCTTTTCCATGTGGTACCTCCTTGTCATTTAACAGTTCAGCGATGCTCTGATACCTCAAGCATGACAAAAAAAGCCTTAACAAAACATTAATGGCAAAACCAACCCCTGTGAGTAAGCTGGGGATAAACTGTGGATGAAAATTCTAAGTCTTTGGAATCGCACAAACCGCGAGCTTATCCACACGCTCATTCATTTCGTCTCCGGAATGCCCTTTCACCCAGATGAATTTGACGTGATTTTTGGATAAAGCCGAATCGATTCGCTCCCACAAATCCTGATTCTTGACCGGCTTTTTAGCCGCCGTTCTCCAGCCACGTGCCTTCCACCCAACCAGCCACTTCTCGACACCTTCGAGCACATATTTACTGTCAGTATAGATGGTGACATTGTTTTCATCTTTTTTAAGAGCCTCCAACGCCTTAATCACCGCCATCATCTCCATACGGTTATTGGTGGTATCCGGTTCCCCGCCGCTTAATTCTTTTTCATGACCGTTCCATTGCAGGATAGCCCCCCAACCACCGGGCCCCGGATTCCCACTACAGGCACCATCGGTATAGATTGTAATACTCACGACAAATGCCTTTCTACAACACCCAAAAACTCATCCGCATTTTTGACATTGCGCAACTTATCGGACGGAATGGTAACACCATATTTATTGGCAATATGCTCATATTTGGGCAAGCGCGTCCGAAATAATTTAGGGAATACCCAACGCGCAAAATCATTGGGCGCGATGTCATCAATGTCAGCTAGATTTTGCTCCGTCATATAATTCTCCAGCCACTCATCCAGCATATCAGCCGGATAATAAAGCGGTTTGGGGTATTCTGTCGCCCGCTTAAGGATTTCACGTTCCTCCTGCTCATTGGCCTGAATGTAAATAATCAAAGACTGATCCGCGATTTTCTGAATAAGATCTTCGTCAGTGATTTCACAAAAACTGCCCGTTGAATCATTGACTAGATTCGCATTACCAATCACATTGGTGAGCTCGGATAACACCGCGCACTCCGCCTCATAATACTGCTTTTGCCGCTTCTTAAACTCTTCTAAGGGCAACCCACCTTGCGCTTCGTCCCCCACCTGCCCGATATAATCAGACAGCGCGGAAAGGTCTTGCGTTTCAACACTAATCCCCATTTTCCCCGCAATTTCAACATCGCAGGAATAATGCAACCAGCCCGATCTAGCCAAAATATTTGAAAGATAGGTTTTGCCAAGACCTGACATTCCCATCAGGGTTACAACCTTATTATCTATCTTTTGAAATTCCTGTACGGTAAGCGGCATGGTAATTTTAATTTACGCAGCTTCATCCCGAAGGATACGCGGAATGTTAAAAACAACATTTTCTTCCACGAGTTTTTGAAGCTCTACAGATACATTGAAACGCTTTGCAATCGTATCAATAACCTCCTCCACCAGTACTTCAGGTGCGGATGCACCAGCACTAAGCCCTAAATTTTTGACATTTTCCAGCCACTGCCAATCTAAATCCTGTGCCCCTTGCACCAACATCGCCTTAGCACAACCGTAAGCGGTCGCCACCTCTACCAGCCGGTTGGAGTTGGATGAATTGGGCGCGCCTATTATGAGTACAGCGTCGCATTTTCCCGCAATATCCTTTACCGCTGCCTGACGGTTCGTTGTCGCGTAACAAATATCTTCCTTATGCGGTCCCAGCATATGCGGAAATTTTTCCTGAAGTGCGGCCACAATATCCGCCGTATCATCAACGGATAAAGTCGTCTGTGTGCAGTAAGCCAAATTTTGAGGGTCTTTCACCTCAAGGCCCGTAACATCCTCAGGCGTTTCAACCAACAAGACAGCCCCGTCCGGTAACTGCCCCATCGTTCCTTCTACTTCCGGATGTCCCGCATGCCCGATCAAAATAACCTGCCGCCCGGCGGCAGAATGTTTTTCCGCTTCTTTGTGAACCTTACTCACCAAAGGGCATGTCGCATCAATATAGAACATCTCACGCTTTTGCGCGTCTTCGGGAACCCTCTTCGGGACACCGTGCGCCGAAAAAATCACGGGCGCGGCCGCATGTTCCGTCGGGATTTCATCCAGCTCTTCTACAAACACCGCTCCCTTTTGCCGGAGGCTATCCACCACATATTTGTTATGGACGATCTCATGACGCACATAAACAGGTGCACCATATTTTTCAAGCGCCTTTTCAACAATCTGAATAGCCCGGTCCACTCCCGCACAAAATCCACGCGGAGAGGCCAGCAAAATCGTTAAGGGTGGTTTGTTTTCTTTATTTTCCATGCCTACAGATATAAAAGATCATGCTTTGTAAATCCAGCTCTTAAATCAAGCAAAAAAGCGGTAAAAACAGCCCTCCCCCTCTTGTCAGCAGCCTTGAATCCGGCTTAAACTCGCCTGCATGAAGAAAATTACGACACTATCTCTATTTTTGGTGGGAGCGCTCGTTTTAAGCGCTTGTCAGCAAACCTTCATGGGGATGGAGGAAGATTTCAGGGCCTTAAGCACCAAATTTGAACAAACGATAGGCTCAAAAGAAAAAACTGCTGAAGATGATATGTCTTCTTCCTCTGGGCTGACCGCAGCACGAGCCTTGGACGGCTCCTGCCCTCCTATTCATATTGATCCGCAAATGGATCATATGAGCGAATTTTCCAACATGGAAAACCCCACAGCAGAAAATGAAATTTCCCGCATTCGTATTGCCAAAACACAAGCCGAATGCACACCTGATGGTGAGTATCTGAGCATGCGGATTGATTTGAGCTTCGAAGGCTCCCTCGGCCCCGATGCGCGGCGCATGGAAAATGACCGCCCCTTCTTTGCTTATCCTTATTTCGTTGCTGTGACCGATACAGCCGGAAATGAGCTGGCCAAAGAGCTTTTCGCCGCTTCGGTGACTTATGATGGCGGGACGGAGCAAATTGAGCTGGTCGAAACCATTCGCCAAAAGCTCCCCCTTGATGAAAATGGGCAATTGCCTCCCTATCAGGTGCATATCGGCTTCCAGCTCACCGAAGAACAGCTCTTCTATAACGCCTCACATTAAGAGGAAGGAAATAATTGCAAATGGTTGATTTAGAAACAAAACAGGCCGAATTCCATCCCGACAAAGCCGGAAATTTCGACCCCAAAGCCTATTGGGAAGAATACACATCCGCCCATATGCGTGTGGCCAAAGAAACGTTTGAAACCCAAATGGATACAATCATTAAAATGGTTGATATGGCCGAAGAGGTCATCAAACGCGGCAACAAGGTTCTATTTTTCGGCAATGGCGGTAGTGCCGCAGACAGCCAGCATATCGCAGCCGAAATGGCCGTGAAACTCTATCAGGAGCGCTCCCCGATTGCCGCACTGGCTTTAAGCCTTGATAGCTCCGCACTTACCGCCACCGGAAATGACTACGGTTTCGATCAAATTTATCAGCGTCAAATCCGCGCGCTTGGCTATGCCGGTGATTTGGCCGTGGGATTAAGCACTTCAGGAAACAGCCCCAACATATTGAACGGACTTAAAAAAGCGCGCCGCATGGACATGCAAACGGTGGGCTGGTCCGGTGCAACGGGTGGTAAAATGCCTCCGCTTTGTGATCTCATGCTCCTGATCCCTGAGACCTATCCGGGACGTATTCAGGAAATGCATATCACCTTGGGGCATATGTTTGTCGGCATGCTGGAACAGCGCTTGGGATTGGTCTGAAAAAGAGTCTACTTAATCCGGTTTCACTTGCAAAAGGCGAACCTCCTGAGCCCCCTCGATCACCGCACAGGATAACGGACCACCGCGATAAAGGCCACTATCGAGATTAATCCGGTTATGTTTGACCTCCACCTCTTTCATGGCCGTATGACCATGTATGACACGCTTTTCATGTGGCTTGTCGTGACTAAGGAATGGTTCACGAATGAAAGTTAAGTCTTGCTTTGTTTGCTTATGGAGCGACACACCGGGGCGAATGCCCGCATGCACGAAAAAATAATCCCCAACCTCATAAAATAATTTCAAATTCTTCAAAAACTCATGGTGAGTGAGCGGCATGGCCTCACCAAGCTGCGCGGCGAGTGTTCGAAGTTGGCCTGTGAAGGGCTTTCCCATATCAGGCTCAACGCCAT
This sequence comes from Alphaproteobacteria bacterium, assembly GCA_022763065.1. Classification (GTDB taxonomy): domain Bacteria; phylum Pseudomonadota; class Alphaproteobacteria; order Micavibrionales; family Micavibrionaceae. The sequence goes on along the minus strand of JALEGH010000013.1, from coordinate 21,911 downwards.
AGCTTTGCAGCGCCTCTATTCCTCCCCATTCGAGCCAATCCTGCCGTATCCCTTCTGGTTCAGCCATAAATTCCATCATGCCGTTTTCGTGATTGCCCAAGAGAAAAATATGCTCAAAATCCGGGGCGTGAAGTTCACGCTCCACAAGTTGATCCAGCACGCCCTTACTATCCGGACCTCTATCCACATAATCGCCGAGATAGACAATCTGCGCCCTGTTAACAGGACGCTCCTGATAATCAGCCTCTATCAGATCATGCATCCGCGCCAAAATATCGGCATAGCCATGAACATCACCAATGGCATAAATTCTGTGGCCTTCAGGAATTTTATATTCTGCTGTCATGCAATGTATTTTATGAGTAAAATCATATTGATGAAACCTTTTCTTTATATTGATAGTGAATTTAAAAACCACATCACGCCGCACGGGCACCCCGAATCTCCGGAGCGGATTGATACCATTATAGAGCTTCTAAATTCCGAAGAGTTTGCAAACTGGCCGCGCGGGGAATGTGCTCCTGCCACAGTTGAGCAAATCGCTCTCGCCCATTCACAAGATTATATTTACGAGCTTATGGATAAAGCACCGGAAGAAGGGCTGGTTTATTTGGATGGCGGAGATACCGTGCTCTCCCCGCGATCATTTGAAACAGCTCTTTTGGCTGCTGGAACCGTATGCAAAGCTGTTGATGATATTTTCAATGATAAAAACGCCAGCAAGCAAACCTTTTGCGCTGTGCGCCCTCCAGGCCATCATGCGGAAGCGGGTAAAGCCATGGGCTTTTGCCTGTTCAATAACGTTTTTATTGCCGCCCGTCATGCGCAAGAAACATACAATATCAAACGCATTGCCATTCTTGACCCAGACGTCCATCACGGCAATGGCACCGAAAATATGGCTAGAACGCATAATGCCGCGCACCCCGAGCGCCCAATATTCTATATTTCGACGCATATGCCTGATATTTTTCCGGGCACTGGAAATCCAGCCGACAACAACGCTACAACGCTCAATATTCATCTACCATACGGATGCAATTCCGAGCAATTCCGCGAGCTCTACAGCAACCTCGTTTTTCCAAAACTCTCCGAATTTCAACCGGACTTGACGCTCATCTCATGCGGCTTTGACGCGCACACATCAGAATCAATTGCTCCTGCCAACCTCACATCAGATGACTATGGCTGGCTTACGCGCCACATTTGCGATATTGCAGGTAACACCCCAATCGTTTCTGTTCTTGAAGGGGGATATAACCTTGATGCCCTTAAAAAATCGGTTCACGCACATTTACTAGCCTTAGAGTCCTCTTCTCCCCCTTGAGCAAAAACCGATTCTGACATACACTTTCGCGGCGAAACACTGAAATAGGCTTTTATAATGGGTGAAAACACCACGAATATTGATGAAATGAGCTTTGAGCAGGCTTTAGCGGAGCTGGAGCAAATTGTCAGCACGCTAGAGAGCGGTAAAGCGCCTTTGGAAGATTCTATTCATTCCTATGAACGTGGTATAGCGCTCAAAAAACATTGTGAAAGCAAGCTAAGTGCGGCTCAGGAAAAAATTGAGAAGATTACAATAACGCCTGAGGGCACCCCAAAAACCGAACCTTTTCAAGAATAAAAGACCTTATTTATAAGAAAGACTTAAAAACATGGCCCCATCACCCCGCGATGCTTCCCCCCGCCTTCAAGAAGCCATGAAACAAGTGCAAGAAGAGGTAGATAAGAAAATCTCCCGCCTTCTGCCTGAAACCGATTTGGCTGAGGCGCACTTATATGATGCCATGCGTTACGGGACACTTAATGGAGGGAAGCGCCTGCGGCCCTTCATGGTTGTACATGCCGCTTCGCTATTTAACGTTGACCCGGTGCGGGCACGCCGTGCCGCAGCAGCTGTAGAGCTTTTGCATTGCTACTCCCTCATCCACGATGACCTGCCGGCCATGGATGATTCAGACATGCGCCGGGGCAAACCTGCCACCCACCGTAAATATGATGAGGCTACGGCAATTTTGGCGGGAGATGCCCTACTCACCCTAGCCTTTGAAATTATGGCTGACCGCGACACGCATCCCGACCCGCATGTTCGTGTCGAACTTGTGCGCAAGCTCGCCGTTGCCAGTGGCGGTCATGGTATGGTTGGTGGTCAAATGCTCGACCTCATCGGGGAGCAAGAAGAATTTGATTTAGGAACAATCAGCCGGATGCAACGCATGAAGACCGGTCATCTCTTCGCCTATGCCTGTGAGTGCGGCGGAATTTTAGGACGCGCCAGCGACCCGCAGAAAAAGGCCTTGTGCAATTATGCTTATGATCTGGGACTTGCTTTTCAAGTCACCGACGATGTTCTGGACGTGGAAGCAGACCCAAATGTCACGGGAAAGCCCGCCAATCAGGACGCACAGGCCGGAAAATCTACTTTTGTATCAACAATGGGAAAAGAGCAAGCCAAGGCCAGAGCCGAAATGCTTGTCCATCAAGCCATACGGCATCTCCACATTTTTGATGGCCGCGCCGAAATGCTCAAAGAGCTCGCCATGTATGTGCTGGAACGCCGTTCGTAAATGACAGACATTTCAATAAGACCTGCCAAAACAGCCGATTTGGGCCAACTTGTTGACTTAACCCACCAGCTAAATCTTTATCACAAAGACGATTTCAAACCTTCCGTTCAAAAGCTGAAACAAGACTGGAATCATTTTGAATGTTACGTTGCCGAATCAACGCAAGGGCCACTCATTGGCTTCGCTGTCGGGTACCCAACTTATCAATTTCATAGTGCGACAAGACGATATGAAATTCAAAATCTCTACGTAGAGAAAACGCACCAAAAGCAAGGCATCGGAAGAAGGCTGATGTTGAGTGTTATAAATGATCAATATCAAAATGGCACTGAATGCTTTTGCTTAACAGTCAACACTAACAACGATAATGCACGCAACTTCTACCGTTCTCTTGGGTTTCGGGAGAAAATAAGAGGAGATAGTGTCCGCACCAAGCTTTACGGTCCCGCCCTACAAAATTTCTTGGAAAAAACTGGATTTTGAGCGTTAAAAACGCTAAAACATCCAGACTATGGCAAAAGCGCAGAAACTACCCGAAAGCGAACCACAATCGCTGACACCTCTGTTGGATCAGGTGCATATTCCCGCCGATATGCAGGGTTTTAGTGATGAAGAGCTGGCAAGCCTCGCAGATGAACTACGCACCGCCACCATTGACGCCGTTTCCAAAACCGGAGGGCATTTGGGCGCTGGTCTTGGCGTCGTGGAGCTCACCACCGCCATTCACGCTGTTTTTAACACGCCGCAAGATCGCCTCATCTGGGATGTCGGACATCAATGCTACCCGCATAAAATTTTAACAGGAAGGCGCGCGCAAATTCATACGCTGCGCTCTAGCGGCGGCCTTTCGGGATTCACCAAGCGTGCTGAGAGCGAATATGACCCATTCGGTGCCGCGCATAGCTCCACTTCCATCTCCGCAGGTCTCGGTATGGCCGTTGCGCGTGATTTGGAAGGCTCAAATCCGGATAAAAACATCATAGCTGTGATCGGAGATGGCTCCATGAGTGCAGGTATGGCCTATGAAGCCATGAATAATGCAGGCTCCATGAAATCCAACCTGATTGTCATTTTAAACGATAATGAGATGTCTATCGCACCACCTGTCGGAGCGATGAGCAACTACCTCACCCGCCTTGTCTCCTCAAAATCCTATGTCAGCGCCCGCGAGATGGGTAAGCGCCTGGTTCCACCGCCGCTTCGCCCTGTCGCCAAGGCCGCCGAAGAATCTTTGCGCATACATACCAGTGACGGCACCATGTTTGAAGAAATGGGCTTTTATTATATCGGTCCGATTGACGGACATGATATGGAGCAACTCCTACCCGTTTTGCGCAATATCCGTGATCATCGCACGGGTCCGGTGCTTTTGCATGTGAAAACCAAGAAGGGAAAAGGCTACGCCCCTGCGGAAAATAGCACGGATAAAATGCACGGAGTTGCTAAATTCGACATTGTCACTGGAAGCCAATTTAAATCCAAATCCAGCCGCCCGACCTATACCAAAGTCTTCGCGCAGAGTCTCATTGAAGAAGCCAAAAAAGACGAGCGCATTGTCGGTATTACCGCCGCTATGCCCGATGGGACAGGTATGGACCTTTTTGGCTATGAATTTCCGGAACGCATGTTTGATGTCGGTATTGCGGAGCAGCATGCCGTAACTTTTGCTGCCGGACTAGCCTCAGAAGGAATGAAGCCCTTCGCGGCCATTTATTCTACTTTCCTGCAACGCGGCTATGATCAAGTGGTGCATGATGTGGCCATCCAAAATCTACCTGTGCGCTTTGCAATGGACCGCGCCGGACTGGTGGGGGCTGACGGCTGCACCCATGCAGGAAGCTTTGATATTGCCTATTTAGGGTGCCTCCCCAATTTCGTGCTCATGGCCGCCAGCAATGAGGTCGAGCTCAGACATATGGTCGCCACGGCTGCGGCTTATGACGAAGGGCCCATAGGCTTTAGATACCCGCGCGGTGAAGGCGTTGGGCTGAAGATGCCGGAAAAGGCCGAAATTCTGGAGATTGGGAAAGGTCAAATTGTTAAAAATGGCGACAAAGTAGCTATTCTATCCTATGGCGGCAGAATGCAGGAATGTTTGAAAGCAGCTGACATGCTCGAAAAAGAGCATCATATTTCCCCCACCATCGCCGATGCCCGCTTTGCCAAGCCTTTAGATGAGAAACTTATCAGCGATCTGGCCAAAAACCATCAAGCCCTCATCACCATTGAAGAAGGCTCCATTGGTGGATTTGGTTCTTACGTGCTTGAATATCTCTCCCGTTCCGGTCATCTGGATAGCAACAAGCTCAAATTCCGTACCATGCACTTGCCAGATATTTTTCAGGACCAAGATGCACCAGACAAGCAATATGAACAAGCAGGTTTAAGCGCACAACAGATTGTTCAAAACATCATAAAGCTGATTGATGTGTAGCGCCATCCCTGCCAATTTAATCATATGAAAGTCGTCAAGCCCACAATTGTTCTATTTGATATGGACGGCACCACGGTGCGTCATGTTAATCCATCTTTCTTGAGTATTTTGGAATTTCTGGATGATATTATTTACCGGGGTAGCCGTTTTTTCTCCCGCAATAACGAAATTGTCGATTTGTCCGGAGATCCGGCTGCACCGCGCGGGCTTTTGGTTCATCGCGCCTTGCACAAAATCCGGCGTAAGCCCGTTGATCAAATTGTGCAACCCTGCCCTGGCATTTTACCGCTCCTGAATTTATTCAAAAGACAAAATATTCCAATGGGGATTGTCAGTAACGGGCTTGGTAAGGGCTATGGTCACGACATTCTTGAGAAATTTAAATTGGAGCCTTATTTTCAGGCACAAATTTTTCGCGAAGATATTCACAAATCCAAACCTCACCCGGACCCTATCCTGCGCGCCTTACGTGCGATTAAGGCCGAACCGGATGCGGATGACATCATTTGGTACATTGGCGACCGCCATAAAGATATTGAAGCCGCCATTGCCGCCAATAAGCTCTTAGAAGCCAAAGTCGTTCCTTTTTCCTACGGGCTAAACGCCGCCGTTGCCGTTTTAAAACATAATATTGGTACTGACCATATAATTATGAACTATCCGGATTTTTTCACCCGGATTAAAAAAATTATACTCGCAAAGGAAAATGTTATTGCCGTAAATATTCCAGATCAGAACGATACACCGAACTTTCAAAAAAGTCCTCTTGAGAAGAATGCACACGTTCAAACCAAAGAATAATCTTATTCAAAAATGACAATTTCACCTGCTGCTCTCCTAACATTTCTATGATCTCTTCCAGACGTCCACGCTGACGTGGCAGACGGATAATTTTGAGATTTTCACGGCTTTCAAGTTCCAACAGCTCAGCTGTATAATCAAGGGCATCATCCAACCCTCCTAAAGAATCAACCAAACCATTAAGTTTGGCTTGCTCCCCACTCCAGGCACGGCCCTTGGCAATGGTGCGCAGTTCTTCCAAAGGAATTTTGCGCCCTACCGCAACCCGACTTAAAAAAGCATCATAAGTCACATCAATCAGCGCGTTCATACGCTCCTTGGCCGCCGCATCAAATGGCTGGTTTGCCGACCACAAATCAGAGTTTGCACCATATTGCACACCGTCCCAATTCACGCCCAGTTTTTCCCAAAGCTGGCTGAGTTCAAACTTTCCCATCACAACACCGATGGAACCTGTGATCGTGGAAGGCAATGCAAAGATGTAATCCGCATTGGCCGCCACCCAGTATCCTCCGGAAGCCGCCACCGGCCCCATTGAGACAATAACTTTCTTACCTTTTTGCTGCGCCCTGACAAGAGAACGGCGAATGGTTTCAGAAGCCGTAGGTGAGCCTCCCGGACTATCAACACGCACAATAATCGCTTCAATCGCTTCATCTTGAATAGCGTCATTAATCGCCGCAGAGATATCGTCCGCCCCGGCATTGCCACCGGTTCCGGCCATTTCAACAATATTGCCAACGATGTAGATGAGCGCCACATCCGAGCTTACATCCAGACCAACAGAAAATTTTTCACTTCCATCTTGGGGCTTACCATGCAAGTAACGCGGTAAAGAAACAAGCTCAACACTCTCATCCTCCGGATCACCGCTTACTTTTTCACGGATATCCGCCAAAAGAATGTCACTATAATCGAGCCGGTCAATCAACCCTTTCTCTAACGCCTCTTCTCCGCTTAAGAGCCCCTTATCAACCAACATACCAAGCTCTGCCATATTGATGTCCCGGTCTTTGGTAATACCGGACATCATACGGGCATTGATATTGCCAAGCATATCGCCCAGCATCTTTTTATTTTCAGGAGAAATTTCTTCCCGCGTAAAATTCTCCATCGCGGTTTTATATTCTTCACGCTGAAAGAACTCCCCGCGCACACCGATTTTATCCAGAAATGCTTTGGCGAAAGGCATTTCCACGCTCATCCCCGAAACAGAAAGCATCCCGACAGGCTGCATCCAGATTTCCTCAAAAGCGCTCGCAAAATAATATTGGTCCAACCCACCACGCTCATCTGCAAAAGAGGACGCGTAGATTTTACTGAACTTTCCGCTCTCCCGGAAGCGTTTAATGGCAGGGCGCAGTTCTTGAATATGGGCGACATTCATCCCGCCGCCTTTATAATGGACAACAAGCCCGCGCACACGATCATCTTGCGCGGCGCGGTTCAAGGCTTTGGTCACGTTACGCACAGTCGGCTGCATAAAGGGAAAAGGATCAAGAAAGCTTGGCTGCGTTTGAATTTCTGTGATCCCGTCCTCGATTTTAAGTACCAAAACCATTTCGTCCGGCAAAGGTTCCGGCCCGCGCGCGCCAAGAGAATAGAGCATGAAAAAAGAGATCGCAATTGAAAGCAACATCATCGCACCCAAGGCCGTACAAGTACGCTTGAGCGCTTTGCCGATAATGCGAAAGAGGCTCCAGCGTTTGGGAACATCCTCACCTGCATTCTTTGAAGAAGGTTTATAAAAAAGAGAACCGATGCGTTTCATATAATGGTCTTTGCTTTATTAATGTTGGCATTAACAGGAAAATTATAAACATTGCGCCTTATGGCGTAAATAATGATCAAGAAGAACACAAGCCATCATCGCCTCACATACCGGCGTGCCACGTAATCCAACACAGGGGTCATGCCGCCCTTTTGTTACAACCTTTGTTTCCTGACCTTGAGTATCAATTGTCTTCACAGGTGTTAAAATCGAGCTTGTCGGTTTAAAAGCCACACGCACGATAATATCCTGTCCTGAAGAAATACCACCTAAAATACCGCCCGCATTATTTGAAGCGAACCCCTCCTTGGTTATCTCATCTGCATTTTCTTCGCCCCCCATTTGAGCGGCGTCAAACCCCGCACCAATCTCCACCGCTTTGGTGGCATTAATGCTCATCATCGCCTTGGCCAAATCGGCATCCAGCTTATCATACACCGGAGCGCCTAGACCGGCAGGAATTCCACTCGCATGAACCTCCACAACCGCGCCAGCGCTAGAGCCTTTTTTGCGCTGCGCCTCCAGATATTCTTCCCATGTTTTTACAGCTTCAACATCAGGACACCAGAACGGATTTTGATCCACTTGGTCCCAATCCCAGTTATCACGGTTAATTTTGTGCGGTCCCACCTGCACCACCGCACCGCGTATCTGAATCTCATTGCCCAACGCATGAGCTAAAATCTTACGTGCAATCGCCCCTGCCGCAACACGCATGGCGGTTTCACGTGCGGATGAACGCCCACCACCCCGATAATCGCGAATGCCATATTTTTGGGTGTAGGTATAATCCGCATGGCCGGGCCGGAATTTATCCTTAATCTCGCTATAGTCTTTTGATTTTTGGTCTATATTTTCAATGAGCAGGGCAATCGGCGTTCCCGTTGTTTGCCCTTCAAACACACCGGAGAGAATTCTCACCTGATCAGGCTCTTTACGCTGCGTTGTGAATTTGCTTTGACCGGGTTTGCGCTTATCCAGAAACTTCTGAATATCGCTCTCATTCAATTCAATAAGCGGTGGCACTCCATCGACAACACATCCAATCGCCGGTCCATGACTTTCCCCAAAGCTTTGATATTGAAAGAGTGTACCGAAGTGATTACCTGACATCACACATCCCCCCGTACCATGATAGAACACAAAACATCCTTCGCTTCCCGCGCATGCTGTAACCCGTAAAGCGACATTGTAATAGAGCAGATCGTGTCCGGATCACCCCCGATCTCCAGACCGCGTTCCACGACATATCGCACACCATCTTCAACCGTTTTTCCATTCACCTCATGTAAAATCAAAAAGCTTGAAGAAACGACAAAGGCGGTATCAATACCTTCTTCTTTTATATCCGAAATCATGGCATACGGGTCGCCCGTTTCAATCACTTTTTTCGTCGCTTCAACAGGACAAATTCTTTCATCAACCGGCAAGTTATTCTTGTCCAAAAACGAAAGAACCATATCCCTTCCTTGGATTGCATACTCACAAGCCTCAGAATAAGCCACATCAAAGGTCTTTCTCTCCAGCAATGCTCGGGCATACCCCCAAACCATATAGGCTCCGGTAATAGCTTCAGGATGTGCATGGGTGATCAGAAAAAATGGAAAGACTTCGTCAGAAGATAAAGAATGCGGTGCCAACGCCGCCGCACGCATCGCAGCCCCGCACCCCTTATGATGGGCAATCAAAACGCCGTAGCGCTCCACTTTGGTTTCTTCAAACAAAGCCGCCGCCCATGGTGAGTATTGCAACCCATAAGCAATATAATGTTGCCGGATAAGATTTAAAAACTCATCCCGTCCCACAATCAGACTTTGTAAATCGGTCTTCCAACGTTTCCCCACCAATTGGTACATTGCCAAGCTTTCAGAAAAATCATCACTATAATGGGCGTTGGTTTTAGATGCAGCAACCTCAAGTGAAATGGGTTTGCCTTTCTCGTAATGCTCCCCACTAGAGCCCAAGATATCACCACAAAATGTAAAAAATAGATTATCAGGAAGGTCTGAGGGAGTAATATGCTGCTTTAGCATATGATAACTATATAGCTCCCAAAGTGATTTCATCACGAAAAATTTAAGCCGCTTCGTTTTTTTCTTTTGAGGGTTTTGCTTTCTTGGGAGCCAAAGAGCCTAAAAGCTCCGCCGTTTCCGCCGCGCTATCGACGCTGCACATACCTACCGTGTGATAGCCACTATCTACATGGAGGCATTCCCCCGTGACGCCACTCCCCAAATCGGAAAGCAAGAACAAACCAGAACGGCCAACGTCATCAATCGTGACGTTACGACGAAGCGGAGAGTTGAGCTCATTCCATTTCAGGATATATCTGAAATCGCCAATACCACTTGCCGCCAAGGTCTTGATTGGTCCCGCAGAAATCGCATTTACCCGGATATTGTCCGGCCCCAAATCAGCAGCCAAATAGCGTACAGAAGCCTCCAGCGCCGCTTTCGCCACGCCCATAACATTATAGTGCGGCATGACGCGTTCAGCACCATAGTAGCTAAGAGTGACAAGAGAGCCCCCCTCTGTCATCAAACGCTGCGCCCGTTTGGCCACAGATGTAAACGAAAATACCGAAATATCCATCGTTTTCAGGAAATTCTCACGGGTCGTATCAACATAAAGCCCGTCCAGTTCATTTTTATCGGAAAAAGCAATCGCATGAACAACAAAATCCAGCCTACCCCACTTTTCTTCAATTGTATCAAAGGCTTGATCAATACTCGCTTCATCTGTGACATCACAGGGCAGCATGATGTGAGAGCCCACACTTTCTGCCAGAGGCCTCACCCTCTTTTCAAGCGCTTCACCCTGATACGTAAAAGCAAGCTCTGCGCCAGCCTCAGAGGCCGCCTTTGAAATTCCCCAAGCAATAGAACGGTCATTCGCCACCCCCATAATGAGGCCCCGCTTGCCTTCCAGCCAATTTTTTGTCTCTTGTGTCATAATCTTTAAGTGATCTCTCATAAATCTATCGAATTGGACCATCCTACACATATTGAAAGGCGCGTCCAGCCCCTTATTACCTCTCTCACGCAAGATAACCCCCAAAATACTCAAGGGGAAGTCTCAATTTTGACTTTTCGTTAACCTCTATGGCCTACTATGAGAACAGGAATGGGGCATTTTGCATTCCAGTAAGATATAGTGAGGAAGAAATTCATGGCTGTTCCAATCGACAGCATTCAATATATTTGTCAGCGTGCAACGCGCGATGTCGAACATCTTTACCCCGGTTTATCCTTGTTCTTTATCATTCACGGGACAGGAAAGCTCAGGGAATCGCTTGCCCTGAGTGAACATGAAATTGTCTCCCATCCGGCAGGTAAAGCCGCACAAGCCGTTATCCGCAAACATTCCAAGGGCGAAAATTCAAGCTTTTTGGGCATGGCTATCGCCAGCGAAAGCAAAATGTTGGGTTTCAAACGCCGGGACCATCTGATGGCCATTTTTACCGTCAACAAGGACGAATTTGATCACGAAGATGAAGCCTTGGCTACAATCCATCACCTCACATGGCATGCGATTGACCTGTATGAAATCAGACAACAACCGCAATACCGCCATAAATTCAAATCCGGTCCTATGGTGCCGAAGCGTTCTGCACTAAATTTAAGCAAAGCCAACCTACAAGCCGATATGTTTGCCGGTATTTTGGCGCATTTACGGGGAAGCCCTGACGTTCTAACACTCATCGCCAAAAAACGTGGTGTAGATTCGCTGCTTCCCATTACAGGATATAAAGCCGAAGACTTTCCCTCCATTATTGCGCTAGAGGCCACGAGATTTTCTCTGAAAGAGCTAAAAAATGACCCGCCAACAGAAGAAGAACACGTTAAAATCGCCCGTCAAACCTCCATTGAAATCGGTTACGCCTTTGAAGAGCACAATATCCGTGAGTGGTGGAATTACGCGATTCCTGCGCAAGACATGGCCTGGCGTGGATATAAAAAAGAACAGATTTTGGGGGCAGCGCTCAATACCAGTGAGGACCCCTTTGTGCGCTCCATAGGATATTTGGTAAAGGAGGTCACTGATATTGAAGACGTTCCAGCCAGCGCCTTGGAAAACACTTATAACTGCTTTATTGACCCTGAAAAGCACGTCAATCTCCACCGTGAGATGGTTGATGCGATCTTCCAAGAAGCCATTACCCAAGGATTAGAAGAATCGAGCAGCCGCCCAATTTTAGATGCTGCCAATGCCCAGAATGAAGACTTAACACAGGGGCGGATTTTAGGCTGGTGTGCCAATGCGCTCCAAGACGCCGCAAAAGCTTTTGAACGCGCCCTTTTAAACGGTGCCTCCCCCGCACAGGCCGCCAAAATGCAGTTTGAAGGAAACCGTAAGGAACCCAGCTGGGAAGATCTGAAAAAACTAGGTAAAGAAGTTATTGATCAGCGCAAACAAGGCATCGCCGTGACCATGGGACATATCGCGGAAGTGTGCCACAACAACCCCGCTTTTGCTCCTGTTTTGGACTCTCTTAAAATCACCATGAGCGATCCGGCCTATATCCAGAAGTTGGAGGCCGCGAATGATTTGGCTGTAGCACCTGCCGCACCCGCGCCAGAGGGGCCTGCACCTCAAGCCCCTGTTCCCAAAGCTCCGGCTCCAAAAGGGCCCGCACCGAAAGGAGCGGAGCTTACCGGACCTGCCGTTCAGCCCCCTGCCGCTCCCACCTTAGGCGGCAATAATCGGGTCAAAGAATTATTACGCCAACGTCAAATGATGGCGCAAAAGCAACAAGAAGATCAGGACGGAAAAGGAGGCGACACACCGCCAGCCTAACCGCTCTTGATTAGAACAATAAGATTTCCTCCACCAAAAAGCCGCTAATTCCTTCAACCGGAATAGCGGCTTTTTTTATTGGCCGTTATATATTCTGAAGCCCTAGCTTACAATTTCCCAGGAACCATCAGGCTGCTGACAGGCAATGCCATAACCCATTTCCTGCTGTCCGCCGACATAGATGGTCTGCTGATATTCGCGGCAGTAACGCCCGCCATTATCCTGCCCGTCACGCACCGGCGTCACAGTACCACTATTGCCACTTTCGGGATTATTCCATGTGATATCTTCACCAATGGGGGCGCTATGCGCTTCGTGATTGGCCTGATTAGCATAGGCGATATCAGCCTTATCCAAGGAGCGGCCTGCTTCACTCCCCACCAGAGTTCCCAAAAGAACACCTATTCCAGTCGCCCAAAGCTGGCCATTCCCTTTACCCACTTTGGAACCTAAAATACCACCTACAACCGCGCCCGTGGCCGCGCCGATTTTTTGCTTGTTGCCCGAGTTTTCAAAGCTCTCACATCCTGCAAGACCAATGGATAAAATCATTGCCCCTAATAATAGAAAATTTTTCATGTTTTACCGCCTTTCACAAACTTGCGATTCTTTTCATTATCGTTAATCTAGGCACAAAGTAAGACGAAATAAAGGTCAAATTACAGAAATACGGACATATTCTTGCCAAAATGACACAAATAGAAAACACGGAAAAACCGGAAGACTTTACCCCTCCTGCAAACCCTTATGAGTTATTTCAGGAATGGTATGAACTCGCGCAAGAAAAAGAAATCAACGACCCGGGGGCGATGTGCTTGGCCACCGCAACACCTGATGGCAAGCCAAGCGCACGCATGATCCTTCTAAAAGGATTAGATGAACGTGGCCTTGTCTTTTACACAAATGCCAGCAGCCGTAAGGGTCAAGAAATTCTAAAAAACCCCGATGCGGCCCTTTGCTTTCACTGGAAAACACTTTTGAAACAGGTGCGCATTGAAGGTCCTTTGGAAGAAATCAGTGATGAGGAAGCTGACAGCTATTACAGCACCCGTCATAGAGGTAGCCGGATCGGCGCATGGGCCTCAAAACAGTCCCAACCTCTTGGTAGTTACCAAGAATTGAAAAATACTGTCGAACAATGTGAAGTAAGCTTTAAAGACAAAGAAAATATTCCACGGCCTGACTACTGGAAAGGGTTTCGTCTCAAACCTGAATATTTTGAGTTTTGGATTGACGGCCAGTACCGCCTCCATCAGCGTTATCTATACACACCGGATAAAAGCGGTAATTGGAACATAGGAATGCTATACCCATAAGGAGTTTACAAGATGACCAACGCAGAAATGAAAGAAACAAATAACCCAGATTACAAAATGGAGTTCGCAACAGACGTATCAAAGCTTTTGGATATTGTTGCCAATGCGCTTTATTCAAACCGTGATATCTTTTTGCGTGAGCTAATTTCGAATGCGGCAGATGCGTGTGACCGTTTACGCTATGAGGCTATTAATAACTCCAAACTCACTGAAAGTTCCAAGCCTTTTCACATCCGCCTACAGCCTACTAATGACGGAAATATCTTAAATATTTCAGATAACGGTATCGGTATGAATGAGGAGGAGTTGATCGAGAATTTGGGCACGATTGCGCGCTCCGGCACGGCGGCGATTTTGGAGCAAATGAAAAATGCAGGAGCCGAAAAAGATATCAACCTCATCGGCCAATTTGGTGTTGGGTTTTATTCCAGCTTCATGGTGTCAAACCAAGTGAATGTGATCAGCCGCAAAGCCGGAGACAATCAAACATGGCATTGGAGCTCGGACGGTAAAACAGGATATGATTTGCGTGAAGCAAGCACGGAAGAAGCGCAAAAACTTTGCTGCGGACATGGCACTTATATCCAACTGCATCTTAAACCGGACGCCACAGATTATTTGCTTGAAGACAAGCTGAAGCAAATTGTGCTGGCTTATTCAGATCATATCGAGGTTCCCATCTATCTCACGCCTAAGGATGCCTATATCAAAACGGCGGAAGAAAAAGAGGCAGAAGAAAGAGGTGAAGAACTTTCCATCAATGCGGCTTGCGCCCTTTGGACCCGCCCTAAAAACGAGATTAGCGAAGAACAATATAAAGAGTTCTACCACCATATTGGACATGTCTTTGACGATCCAATCTCTACCATTCATTGGCGCGCCGAAGGGAAGATTGAATATACCGGGCTTCTCTTTATCCCCTCTCTACGCCCTTGGGATTTGTATGATCCGGAGCGCAAAAGTTCTCTTCGGCTCTATGTGAAAAAAGTCTTTATCACCGATGATCTGGATACGCTCCTCTACCCGTGGCTGCGCTTTGTGCGCGGTGTGATTGACTCCCAAGACCTGCCCCTAAATATCAGCCGGGAGATGCTCCAGAATAACCCGGTCGTGCATAAAATTAGAAACGGCATTACCAAAAAAGTTCTAAGCGAGCTGGCAAAGCTTGCTGATAAAGATGAGGCCGCTTTTCTTTCAACATGGCATCAATTTGGCGCAGTTATCAAAGAAGGGCTTTATGATGCACTGGAACACCGCACAGAAATTTTTAAAATTTGCCGCTTCTTCACAACGAATGATCCTGAAAAACCAACAAGCCTGCAAGATTATGTGGGGCGCATGAAAGATGGCCAAGAACATATCTATTATATGAGTGGTGAGAATGCGGATTCTTTGCGCAACTCTCCGCAACTGGAAGGCTTTAAATCACGCGGCATTGAAGTCCTGCTCATGACAGATACAGTAGATGAATTCTGGCTCCAACAGGTGAGTGATTTTGAAGGCAAAAAATTCAAATCCGTCACGAAAGGGCAGATTGATCTATCCCAATTTGATAGTAAAGAGGCCAAACAAGACTCTGACGCACAAGAGCAAGAAGAGAACGAGCAAGAGGCTACGGATTTAAGTGCTCTTCTCGGATTTTTAGCAACAGAGCTTAAAGATCAGGTCGCGCAGGTGCGACCTTCCAAGCGCCTCACAGAATCCCCTGTATGTCTCGTGGCCGATGAAAAAGGCACCGACATGCATATGGAGAAAGTCTTACGCATTCAACAGCAATATGAACCGGGCGTAAAACGTATCTTAGAGATTAATCCGGATCATAAACTTATTAAAAAACTCGCCGGAATGGCGATGAAAAGTACAAATAATGAAATTCTAAAAGACTCGGCGGCACTACTTATGGACCAAGCCCTTATCATTCAGGGCGAACCGGTCCCCAATAGTTCGGAATTCGCAAAATGCCTATCCCGGTTCATGGAAAAAGGGTTGATAGGTTAAGCCGCGTATCTCAGAAGCATACCGTCAATATCTTCCTCCGGAAATTCGAAGTAACCGGCGATTTCCTCGATCATGGCTTCGCGTATAATATGGGTGAGGTCTTCACCGCGCTCGCACCATAAATCTAAAATGGAGCGGCGGTACAAGACGAGCACATCATCCGCGTCCGCCTGTTTACTTTCCACACCCGGCGCCAATTGCTTTCCGGCTTTGTAATAAACAAGCAAGTCGTACGGGTCTTCTAGTTCCAGATCCGCTTCGGTCGCTTCGTCGGGTAATTCTTCTATTTCAACGGTGAGCTCCTCCGTTTGCTCAACAAGCTCATCAGGCAGCTCCTCCATAATCTGGTTTGCCATCACCGTCAGATCATCGCTGCTGGGAGGCGTTGAAAAATTAAGAACAATTTGTTGATTCATTTGACCTCCCCTTCCTTAAAATGTAGCGTAAACGAATAACTTCCCTAAATTTACGCTGAAATAAAGGTTTTGCCAATGGTTGAAAAAATTCACCCCGAAGATATAGAAAACAGCATTCAAAATCTGGAAGGCTGGTCAAAAACGGATGGGAAAGAAGCCATATTCAAGGAATTTATTTTCTCCGACTTTGTGAAAGCCTTCGAATTCATGACCAAATGCGCCCAATATGCCGAAGAAATTAATCACCACCCTGAATGGTTTAATGTCTATAACCGGGTGGAAGTGACGCTCAACACCCATGATGTGAATGGCCTTTCGGAGCTGGACCTCAAAACTGCGCAAAAGATGAACGAATTGGCGGCTTAAACCCAAGCGAACATATAGAGGTATTCACCTCCAACTCTTTATAAAACCTTAAGCTTTTCTGTGATAGACTGGTGTCAGGGATAATTTTAGACACTATGGAGCCTTAAAAATATGGATATTCCAGCCGGTATTGCCGCCCAGACAGCTCAAGCCCGTGCAAATGTGGCGCTATCTGCTATCAAGCAAAATGCTGAAGCGGACAAACAGATTGCTAATTTGTTGGAAAGTGCGGTGGCAAGCATTCCGACCTCTCCCATTCGCGGGACCAACGTCAATATCAAGGCCTAACTCTCTTAAACCGCTTTTGCTAGCGGAAACTCTTCCAGAATTTCTTCAATATCTGCCAAATAAGGGTAGGCTTCTGTCGTTCCTTCCTTTTGACAGGACAATCCGGATGCAATTGTTGCCATCCTTAAGCAGTCCGCCAGAGGTTTCTTTTCATGCAAACAGGCCGTAAATGTTCCACAAAAACAGTCCCCCGCGCCAGTTGTATCGACTACTTTCTCACCTAGCTTCATCGCCTCGACCTTATAGCCCTTTCCATCAGGAGACACGGCTACAACACCGGCTTCCCCCAATGTAATAATACAGGTCAGCTTTCCCGACTTGGCCAGAGCGGTTGCCAGTTTTTCTGCTCCCCCGTCAATTTTATCATCAATATTGATTTTCAATTTTTCTGCCAGCTGCCGGGCCTCAATCTGATTGACGATCAAAAAATCCACCAGAGATAAAAGCTCCTTGGGTACGTTCAAGGCCGGTGCCAAGTTCAACACTACCTGCGCCCCTTTATCATGGGCCGCCTTCATGACGATAGCATTTTGTTCAAGCGGCACTTCCATTTGCGTGAGCAAGATATTTTTGTCATGAAAAATATCTGCGGGTGCCTGATCTGCGCCTACAATCGCATTCGCCCCCGAGGCCACAACAATCCGGTTTTTCCCCGATTTTGTTTTCATGACAACTGCCATACCGGTTGGCCATTCCGGTGTTTTTGCCACGCCTGAGGTCATCACCTCATGACGCTTTAAATAGTTCAAAATCCGTAAACCCGGACCGTCATCTCCAACCTTGCCAACAAGAGCTGTCTTAGCGCCAATGCGCGCCGCAGCAAGAGCTTGGTTAGCTCCCTTACCTCCGGGAGTGGAGGTATATGAGTTCGATAAAATCGTCTCCCCTTCTTCAGGAAAATGACGTACCTTGATATTCATATCCATGTTGATCGAACCGAAAACGATAATCATTCTCATCTATCCCTTTGAAAAAGCTTTTTATTTTCTGTCCGAAAGATTATAGACTTCTATCAGGAACATGGGAATATTGTTCTTAAACTTAATAAACAGGTCCGCCTTAATGATGAATTACGATCAGGTCTTTAAAGATTATATAGCGTCGCTAAAAAATGAAGGGCGTTACCGGCATTTTGCACCGCTCGAACGGATCAGCGGAAAATTCCCTAAAGCGCTTTATCATGCTCCGGATGGAACTTCTAAAGAAGTCACCATCTGGTGTTCGAATGATTATCTAGGCATGGGACAAAATAAAGTCGTTCAGGCCGCCATGATCAAGGCCATCCAAAAATTTGGAACAGGTGCCGGTGGCACACGTAATATTTCTGGCACACAAAAACTCCATGTTGATTTGGAAAATTCTCTGGCTGACCTTCATCAAAAAGAAGCCGCTCTCATTTTTTCCTCCGGTTATGTGGCCAATGAAGGCGCGCTCAGCTCTCTCATTAAACTGCTAGATCATCCGGTTGTATTTTCTGATGCGCTCAACCATGCGTCTATGATTCACGGTATTAAATCCGGCGGGACGGAGAAATATATCTACCGCCACAACGATATAGAGCATTTGGAAGAGCTTTTAAAATCCGTCGATCCTAAGCGTCCGAAAATTATTGCTTTCGAATCTGTTTACTCAATGGAAGGGGATATCTCCCCCATCGAAGAAATTTGTGACCTTGCGGATAAATATAATGCGCTGACCTATATTGATGAGGTTCATGCCGTTGGCTTTTACGGCCCGCGTGGTGGCGGTGTGTGTGAAGAGCGCGGATTGCTGGATCGTATTGATGTACTAGAAGGCACGTTCGGTAAGGCCTATGGCCTGATGGGCGGCTTTATCACCGGCAGCCATGCGTTGATTGACGCTGTGCGTTCTTTTTCTTCAGGATTTATTTTCACAACCTCTCTACCGCCTGCCGTTCTAGCCGGTGCATTGGCAAGTGTTGAATATCTCAAAACGTCAGAAATGGAACGCGGCAAAGCGTACCGCAATGCGCGCTACTTGAAAGAACAATTAGAAAAGAATGATCTTCCTTACTTAAAAGGAAACAGTCACATTGTCCCACTCATGGTCGGAGATGCCAAATGCTGCCGCGCCGTCACAGATATGTTGATGGACAACTACGATATTTACGTACAACCAATTAACTATCCAACTGTTCCCAAAGGAACGGAACGTATGCGCCTCACCGCAACGGCGGCGCATACAAAAGATGATATCGACCACATGATCGGTGTTTTATGTGAGCTTTACCAAAACCACCGCCTGTTTGACCACATGGTAGCCTAAGGGAATTCTACTCCTCATTTTCCCACATCTGCTCCCACCAAGGGCGCTGGTCCTTTGAGGGTTTAATGTCAAAAGACTGGCCGTTCTTTTCCATCTTCCGGCGGATCATCGCCATATCCCACCCCGTGAGATTGGCAAGCGTCTTGGCCTCTTTGCGGAAACGCTCACGAAGTCCTTGATAATAGTCATCAGCCATTTCACAATTGGCTTCCCCATCCCAGGGATGGCGCATCACATAGCGGCCTTGGAAGTTTTTGCGGTCTTCTGTGACTTGCAACATGATATCTTCAGGGAAAGTTTCTGAGTCATAGCGCACATGCATCCGGGTGACAAATGTATCCACTGCACCACCCGGTCCCGGCCAGATTTGCGGCTGCATCTGGCGTCCGCGCATTGGACGGGGGCGCGGCTGCCTTGGTTTTTCCAGCCACCATACTCCCAGTTTACGCAAGTCCTCAGGTGGTAAAGGGTCCGCTGCACAAGGGTCACACCATGCCATATCCCACGCATATTCGAGCATGACAGTCTTCATCCCTTCCTTCTTCACAGATGTCGCAAACATCGCCTTATAGAACTCACCAAATTCATCAGCGACAAAGAGCGGGATATCATCCCCTGTTGGAATTTTCGTTGTGCGGTAATTTGTGGGCTCCACCCGTCCCTTCTTTGTCAGAGTGAAGAGCAAGAGGTCCTGCGTTCCTTTGGCATTCAATGTTCCCAAGCGGATCGGCAGCATGAATTTTTCTGACTCATAAGCGACCTGAAGCGGACGAAGATAAGTATAGCCAGAAGATTCAAACTCATCCAAGTTCACCTTGGCCACGAAAAATTTCATGTCTTGTTTGATGTAGCTCTTAAGAACTTTCTCCGCACCCTTCGGTGGTTTATACCCCTCTTGCTTGAGCCATTTAAACAGCCCATCGCTTTGCTTGGCCGAAAGGATTAAAATATCATATTCGCCTACCGTGTAGCTTTCCTCAATTGTAACACCAAGAGCCTTTGAACGCTCCTCCAGACTGGCATCCGCACTCATCGCCATCATCATCGGCGCCCCGCCGCGCATGGCCTTTTCCATCACATATTGCTGACACGGGTCGTTATCGTAATATTCCACTAAACGCGGCGCTGTATAAGAATCCAGATGATCAATGATTTTATTATCTGTAACATTCACCTGAGATTTTTTGATGACCGCAGGCACAGGAATAACAATCGCAAAGTCTTTCACCTCACCTTTAAAGTCATTGGCCATTGTCATGACCGTACGGTCTTCATGACGTGACATCACAACCTTGGAGGCTTCATTGAATAACTTGGCATCCGCCTTGGCCACATAAAACCCACAAAAAGCTTGCGCCTGTGTTATGCCAGCCAAAAATATAACGCTCATGAATAAAAATAGTCTCATCATGTTTTTCTCCATTGGTATTGATCGGATTCAAAAATCATATCTATAAAAGGTGTGCTCAAACACACAAAAAATAACGCAAAAAAAATCGCTTCACGCAATTGAAACACATATTGCAACACAAATGCCAAAATTGCCACCACGCAGGCAAATAATAACCGCCCCAGCCGATGGTCCGGCGTTGTCATAGGATCAGATATCATAAAAAAGGCAAAAATAAGGAGCGCACCACTTTGTGCATTGTGAATGGGGATAGATAAAGGGTCCCCCAACCACAGAGCCCGCACCAAAAGCAAAAAGAACCATGCCCCCAGGAAGAAAAGTGCGATATCCGCACGCTGCGCCCGGCTTAAGACCAATGCAGCCAAACAAATGAGCACAAAACCAAGCCAGATAACACTCCCCCATTGTCCCGGCGACACCCAGACCTGATCAGGCAGTAACAATAAACACAAAACAATCCCCGCATTGGCCGGATTAAATATGTGTTTGCCGTTATAACGCACCAGGAACTTTGACCCGATCGCCAGCACCACCGCCAAAGGATAGAGCCATAAAAAACTCCCCTTAAACAGTAGGCAAAGAGATAAAGATGTAATAAAAGGAGAGCGGTAATCACGCGATTTAATTTTAAAAATTTTATAAAAGATAAATTGTGTAATGAGGGTTGTTGCGATCACAGACAATATAATATGAGGTTCCGGCGCAAAATCGCTCCACAAGATTAAAAGGGCGAGCAGACTGCTTAAAATCAGAATTTGAAAATGCCGTGCATCCTGAAATAACTCTTTAATCATGAGAAGACGTCTTACTTTTTAAAAGTGAAAACAAACCATCCCCCATAAAACTATTGGCGAACTGTTCCGCACGGTCTAACGATTTATCCAGCACCGCCATTGTTTTACCCATATCAGGACTGTCATCGTCTTTCCATGTACGCAACACCCAAAGGTAAACCCCTATCAAGCCACTGACCTTTACCGCGCCGCAAATGCCGCTCGTATCAATTCCTGCGGCTTCTAACATCCTGCCCATTGAGTTGCCCAAATGCGGTAAGCCAAGCACAGCTTGCTTCGGATCCCCTTTCATAGCACTTAAAATAGATATAACACTCCGCCGGTTTTCATTCAGGATATCAAAACGCTCCATCAGCAAATCAAAGAGTTTTTCACGCTCTGATAAAGCTTCATCACTCACTAGATCGGCCTCGATAATTTTACGGTCCAACAAACGCCCATAAGCGGCCAAAACGCATGACTTTTCATCAAAATATTCCCGTACATCAACAGAAGAAAGATCTGCCTTCCATGCAATATCGGCGAGCGTGACATCAGACCAACTTTTTTCCGCGGCGAGATTCAAAGCTGCCTCGATCATTTGGTCTTTTACAGATTTTCTTGTGCTTTTCTTGGCCATAAACCTTGCCTTTCACCCCTAAATATATAGAGATGGGGGGGATA
>JALEGH010000002.1 GCA_022763065.1 Alphaproteobacteria bacterium | reverse complement strand
CAGGGTCTGGCCAGCGTGAAGACATGTCAACATTCTCGTTTCATCCGGTCAAAACCATCGCAATGGGTGAGGGGGGGGCTATTACCCTCAATGATACGGAATTGGCCAATAAAATGCGCCTGCTTCGTTCTCACGCGATGGAGCATGACCCGGCACGCGGAAGCTGGTTCTATGAGATGGGTGAGCTGGGCTATAACTACCGCGCGACAGATATTCAATGTGCGTTGGGTTTATCGCAGCTTAAAAAGCTGGAGCGCTTTGTTGAAAAAAGAAAGAAGTTGGCTAAGCTTTATGATGAGTTCTTGGAACCCTTGGCGCCCCATATTTTGCCGCCGTCAAGGGTGGGTGGACAAGACCCGGCCTTGCACCTTTATGCGGCGCGTTTTGACTTTGAGAAAATCGGTAAATCGCGTGATGACGTGATGTTGGCACTTAAGGAGAAATCTATCGGGACACAGGTGCATTATATTCCCGTTCATAGCCAGCCTTATTATCAGAAATTGTATGGGAAGCAGAGCCTTCCCGGAGCGGCGGAGTATTATCAAAAAACGCTTTCCTTACCGCTTTTCCCGCTCATGGAAGAAGATGATGTGCGCTATGTGGTTCAGGCAGTATCAGAAGTTTGCGGCTTATGATCAAATTTGCAATCGGGACAGCGCAGTTCGGGCAGGAATACGGCATTTGCAATCAGCAGGGGCGTGTTGAGGGTGAGAGCGCTCAGCAGATTGTAGAGCAGGCGCTTGCGCATGACATTGATATGTTTGATACGGCAAAACTCTACGGAGAGAGTGAGGCGGTCTTGGGGGATGCGCTTTCCGACATTGATGCGAAGCAAGCCAAGATCATCACGAAATATTATGCGTCTGAGCAAGAACCCGATTCTATTTTAAAGGATTTTGAAAATAGCCGGAATTTTCTAAGCGGGTCAGATATATACGGTATTCTCATTCATAATGCAGATATCTTATTCTCTGATGCAGGGAAGGCGATATGGTCTGTATTGGAAGACCTTAAAAAAGAGCACCATATTCCCAAGATCGGTGTGTCTGTTTACACGCCGGAAGATT
This sequence comes from Alphaproteobacteria bacterium, assembly GCA_022763065.1. Taxonomy (GTDB): domain Bacteria; phylum Pseudomonadota; class Alphaproteobacteria; order Micavibrionales; family Micavibrionaceae. Next base: position 5,549 of record JALEGH010000002.1, on the reverse strand, counting down.
TGAAAAAATTGATGGAGCGTTATGATCTGGATATAGTACAGCTTCCTTGTAATCTTTTGGATCAACGTTTTTTAAGCGCAGATATCCAAAACCTTAAAAAAGAGCATGGATTAGAATTTCATGCCCGTTCTTTATTCTTACAAGGATTGCTTTTGTCGGAGCTTGAAAACTTGCCGGAGCATTTTGCGCAAAATATAGCTCCCTTTGGCAAGCTTACAGAATACATAAAGGAGCATGAGATATCTCGTTTGCAAGCGTGCTTACTCTATGCGGCGTGGACGCAAGAAAATGAGATGATAGATCGTTGGGTTGTGGGTGTGGATTCCGCTGCGCAGCTTGAGCAAATTGTAAGGGCTGCTCATGATGTAGAGAGTTTGCCGCAACCCGAATTTCAATCATTCGCCATCCATGATTTAGACATCATAGACCCGAGGGAGTGGAATAAAGCATGATCAAGCTCGGCATTATAGGTATGAGTGAAGGGAACGGACACCCATATTCATGGTCGGCGATTATTAATGGTTATGATAAGGAAGCGATGAGCCATTGTCCGTTTCCGGTTATTCCTGATTATCTGGGGAAGCAAAACTATCCGGATGATTTTATAAAGGGCGCGAAAGTCACTCATATCTGGACGCAAGAAAGAAGCATTTCCGAAGATGTAGCACGCGCTGCCAAAATTGATCATATTGTTGATAATTTTGAAGACATGATAGGGCAAGTGGACGCCGTTCTCATGGCCAGAGATGATTACCAGAACCATCAAAAATTCAGCGCTCCTTTTTTGCGGGCCGGTTTGCCGATTTATATAGATAAGCCCTTGGCAAACTCTGTCGTAGACGCACAAGAGCTGATGGACCTCCAGCAAAGTGAGACGCAAATTTTTACCTGTTCGGCGTTGCGCTATGCGCGTGAGTTGGAGCCTTTAAAGGAGCGCGTTGGAGATATCCAATTTATCGCCGCACACACACCCAAAAGCTGGAGCTTATATAGCATTCATATTATTGAGCCTGTTGTGGGTCTTTTGGGAGGGGCGGATGAAGCTCAAATAAAATTAAAAGAACGCAAGATTAGCGGAGAAGAAGTTGACCTGAACGTTATCTATAAAGGTGTAGAGCTTTCTTTTAAATCTGCCGGAATTGCGCAGGGGACAATTAACTTTCAGGTGATTTATAAAGACGGCACCACAGAAGAAATTATAATTGGCGATATGTTTTATGCGTTTCGCGCGGCACTGGAACAGTTTTTAAAACAGGTAAAAACAGGTAAGCATTCCATTGCGCCCGAAGAAACGCTAAGCTGTATGAGATTGATTGAAATGGGAAAAAGTTAACATGGCTAAAGGCGAAACTATTCTTATTACGGGCGGGACGAGCGTTGTCGGGAAGGCGCTTATTCCCGAACTCACCGCGCAAGGCTATGAGGTTGTTTTTACCTCCCGGAATAAAGATGTGCATATTCAGGGTGCAACTTGCGTACCTGTTGATCTGCTCAAAGAAGATGGTGTTGAAGCGCTTTCGGCACAGTTGAAAAATTATAAAATTTCACACCTCATCAATAATTTTCGTGATGTTGATAATTTAAAAACGGATGACAAGGCAAGGCCGTCGCAGGCTCAGTGGCTCAGAGAATATCAGGCGGCTGTTAGCGTTCCTTATGCTTTATCAATGATGCTTGCGGATCAGGGGAATTTAAAGTCCGTCATTAATATTACATCTGTTTACGGGATTACAGCAGGGAATTTAAATCTATATGAAGGGGATCAGCGTGCAGCCCCCATCCATTATAATGTGGCCAAAGCGGCGGAAATTCATCTCACCAAAGAAATGGCCGTGCGGTTGGCGGATCAAAATATCCGCGTTAATGCGGTCGCCTATGGCGGGATTAAAGGCCGTGCGGATAAAGATTTTGAAAAAAGATATGAGGCTCTATGCCCTTTTGAAGGCATGTTAGAAACATCTGATCTGATTGGCGCGGTTTCATTTCTTTTGTCTGACAAAGCAGCCGGTAAAATCACCGGACAAACGCTTCAGGTCGATGGCGGGTGGACATTGTGGTAGAGAATTCTTCCTCTCACTCTATTGCGATTATTCCTGCGCGCGGGGGGTCTAAACGCATTCCAAAGAAGAATATTCGTGATTTTAAAGGCAAGCCGATGATTGCCTGGACGATTGGAGCGGCGCTTGAGAGTGGCTTATTCCAACATGTTTTAGTCTCTACTGACGATCCGGAAATTGCCGAAATTGTCGTGGAACATGGCGCGGAGTGTCCTTTTTTACGCGAAGAGCATCATGATGACCATTCCCCAGTAAGTGAGGCGACGTTAAAAGCCCTCTTTCAGGCGCAAGAACATTATAACGAGACATACGACATAGTTGCTCAGTTGATGCCCAATTGTCCGTTGCGTTCGGCAGTTACAATCAAAAATATGTTTGAAAAATTCACAGCAGAGCAAGTAGATTTTATGTTGAGCCATACAAGATATGGCTGGCTCAACCCTTGGTGGGCTTGTGAGATGGACAAGAGTGGAGAGGTCAAACCTCTCTTCGAGCAAAAACTCAAAGAACGCTCACAAGATTTGCCGGAGCTTTGTTGTCCTACGGGCGCAGTTTGGATGGCGCGATGTAAGGATTTTATAGAGCACAAAACCTTTCACGCTCCGGGTAAAAAGGCCTTTATCATGGATTGGCAGGAAGCCGTTGATATCGACGATATGGATGATTGGGCAATGGCCGAATTATTGTTTGATAAGTTAAATTCTAACCGTGATTAGAAGATCCGTGATGGAGTCTTTCCACGTTTCCTTTGGAGCTTGATTTAAATTCCAAAAGACGGCTCGCTAGCTCTTCGGATGTGTCTTTGTGCTTTTCAAAAACTTGCTTGCTGTAGCCCCATAGGAGCTCATCGGGCATATGCAGGCTCGCCTTCATCACGGCTGCCAGATATTGGACCAGCGCTTCGTCACTTGCAGGCGGTGTTTTGAGGGCCTTCTTAATGGCCTCATGGAGTTTGGCAAAATCCTGACAAAAGACGATGCCTTCTTTGATAGTAAGATAAGGCGTTCGGGCCAAAAGCAGTAATGGCTTTTGATGGAGGAGCGCTTCCCACCCCACCGTGCCAGTAATGGTTACGACGAGAGAAGCGTGTTTGATCAGCTCATGAGAATCTTCTTCATGATCAACCAGAACAACATTGGGCATTTGCGCAATTTTTTTATAAAAATCCTTGGGGCGCTTTCCGATCATGATGGGGTGTTCTTTGACAAGAAGAACGGAGCTCAAAGGCATGTTTTTGGAGAGCGCTTCAATCACAGCGGTTTGATTGGCATGATAGGGCGCACAGATGAGGGTGGAGGCCTCGGGGTCAACATGCAGTGCAAAATAAGCGTACTGTTTGTCTTTGTACGGTGCAAATGGCTTACAATATTTACCCATATTGAGATAGCGACGTTTAAAGGCCGAAGAGACCTTGAACATGAAGTTGAGCCGTTCCGGTCTTTCTCTCAAAGGGAGCCTATCTTTGATGGCTTGCTTCTTACAAAAACGCCAAATGGTAGCCAGCGTTTCACGGACCATGCTGGGCCATTGCATGGCCTTGGAATACATTTTTTTATTTAGGGCGAGATTGCTCGTATCACGGGTCTTGTTACGGCAATTATCAAGATGCTGTTGGGCGGGTTCATAAAATTCGCTTAAGTGGTTTTTGTCTTTGGCGGCTTTTTCAAGCTCTTGCATCACAGGCTCTAGAAGGCCGTCTAGAGTTGTATCAAGGACAAAGAATTTCTGGATGCGTGAATGTTGAAACCGCACAAAAGGAAATCCATGATGGAGCGCTGCCGCACCAATCGCATAAGTGACACCGCTTGCGATGGTATAGATAAAGGCAAGATCAGGATTGTGACGCTCATAGAGATCAAACAAGAAGTTATAAAAACCGTATATATAGGATTTAAGAGCTAACTGGTCTCGCGCTTTTGCGGCCAGAGATGTATCGTAAAGAATGGCACCATCAACCCAACCACTTGCCAGATTTTTATCGGCAATCACAGTTTTGCTTAACACATCCGCGCCGATTGTATCTTCAAGCTGTTCGAACTGTTCGTCTGACACTTCTTGCGTGATGGATTGTTTTTCAATGTCGTCCAGATTGTGAAGCTCGATAATGGGAATATCTTTATAAGCCGAAATTCTTTTATAGACATGCTCATCCATGGCCAAACCGATAATCTCAAGATTTGGCTCTTTTTGCATCATTAGGCGGATGACCTCAATGGGCCAGTCGCAAAAATTAGGAGCAAAAAAGATAACGATTTTCATGGTTGGAATTTCTTTTCTTAAAAATAATAGATCGAGGCAAATTCGTGATTGTTGCTTTTGATTGCAGCTTGGCCGACTTGCTTTGTAAGCTCTTCCCAATCAACACACATGCGTGAGCCCTCATAAAATCCTTTGACGTAGCCACAACGCTTTGTGAATAAATCAAAGGCATCTTCGCGCCATTCCATCACGGAAAAATCTACAATCAAAACAGGCTTATTCGTAAAAAGCGCCGTTTGCAAAACGGACGTGTTGGATAAATCGAAAATATAAAGGTCAAAATCCTCTTCCATGCTCTCAAGGCTCTGTTCGATGATGTCCGCATCTAAAATGTTTTTGTAAGATTTTGGCGCGCTCAAGCGACTGTCAGGGTGTGGTTTAAAGGAGACTTCATATCCGCTTTCTTTGAGGTGAGAGATCAAACGTGCCTGCCAATCAATATAGGGAATGTGGGGGTAGATAGGTAAGCCCCGCCCTTCTTCAGAGGAATAAATCGTCGAGAAAATACGGATTTTTTTGATTTCCGGTTCGGGGTTTAAAAACTTCTCATATGTTTTGAAATCAGGTTTTTCTTCTGTGGAAGGGAAAGAAGTGATTTCAGGAAGATCTTTATCTAAATTCGGCCATGTGTCTTTAAACATATTGAATGTTTTGACCTGCTCTTCGGAATAAGTCACAAATTCATCACAGGCCCACATTTCCACCCATCCCTTTTCAGGGTGGTCCAAATGCGGTACACCGCCGCCGTGATCATGCGCGATAACCGTGTGGCCACGACGCTTCACTTCACTGCGCAGCATAATATCCCACATATGCCCTCCTGTACCGGTCCATATCGTATGCGGGATATCGTCACGCCGTGACAGCCTGTTCATGTGAATATTGATCAGACAGATGAATTCTTTAAGTACTTCCAGCAGGTAATTCTCATTCGTTTGGGAGAGCTCAATATTTCGCTTGGTGTAGAGTTTCTTGATGATCTCTATAATTTGGCGGTCGATGAGCGTGTCATGCTGATTGGCGGTTTCTTCCAATGTAATTTTTGTGATCTTTTCAAACCAATTCACAGAAGGGTGAAGATAAATCTCATTTTTAATATTTTCAGCATGTTTGGAGATAAGCGGTAGGCGCTGCGTGGCAATGATGGCTTGTTCAAGTTTGCTGTTATCAGGCTTGCCGATTTTAAGTCCGTCAATAGATAGGCCTTTCCCTTTTTCAAGATTGAGCTTTTTG
>JALEGH010000012.1 GCA_022763065.1 Alphaproteobacteria bacterium | reverse complement strand
TACCAACTTTAAGAAAGAAGTTACTTTGTGGAAGGGGAAAAACAATGTTAACTGCAATTCTAATCATGGCCTTATCGATTAATGGGGGTCTTTATGTGGGGACGATTGCTTACAGCACTTACAAAACGAACAATATGTTGTAAGGACAAAAGCAATCAAAAGAAAAACCGCCTGAAGAGAGAGCTCTTTGGGCGGTTTTTTGTATCAACTTACAAGGGTTAAAGGCTACACACCAAAAATTTCGCTATATAGCTCTTCTTTGAACCCCAAATGAACTTTCCCACTCCGAATTAAAAGCGGCCTTTTGATAAAGGACGGATTATCCAAAGCGGCCTTCATTGCGCCTTGCGTATCCATATTGTCCTGCTGTTCTTTAGGAAGTTTCCGCCAAGTTGTTCCCCTGCGGTTAATGACATTTTCCCAACCACATTGATCCATCGCCGTTTGAAGTATCTCTTGGTCAACGCCTTCTTTTTTATAATCATGAAAATGGTGAGCAATGTCATTACCCTCAAGCCATTTGAGGCTCTTCCTCATTGTGTCACAGTTTTTAATACCGTAAATTTCAACCACTGCCATGAGATACTCTCCTTTCGTTGCAGAATAAATTTTGTCAGAAGGCCTATAAGCCGGGTTTTGTCCTTAAATATAAGGGGCAACCATTCATCTAGACGCTTTATTACTAAAACGCTCTTGCAACCTACCCGGACGACAGATGGAAAACGCACCTATAATGCCGTCCCTATTTGGTCTTGCTTCCGGTGGGGTTTACCATGCCGTACCTGTTACCACGCACGCGGTGCGCTCTTACCGCACCCTTTCACCCTTGCTTATTTGTTTTAAGCCCGCAGCCTCGGCACTTCGTGCCGTGTCGGGTTTAAAAAATGACAAATAAGCGGTCTACTCTCTGTTGCACTATCCGTCGGCTCGCGCCGCCCGGGCATTACCCGGCACCGTGTTTTCATGAAGCCCGGACTTTCCTCACCTTAAATAAAATCAAAGCGCGGTCACCCAGCCTTCTGACAGAGTGTGTTCTAGCACATCTATTTAGGAGAAATCAAATGCCCCGCAAGCAACGCGTAAAGCCGGCCTTTTGTTAAACCGCAAGCCACCCCTTGCTTCCCACGCTTATATGCTTCGGGTACGTAATGTTGTTGAAACGCAAGCAGCATGTTTTTAGGCTTTGCCGCGTGATAGCCAAAATCCTTAAGCGCCTGTGACACATCAATACCGGACGCCTTGACCATATCCTCATCTGATACCTCCGGCCAAATGCCAATATTGTCTTGCGCCAACTCTTTCCAGGGGAATAGCTCCCCCGGATCTTGTTTTCTGTCCGGCGCAATATCAGAATGGGCCAATACATGCTCTATAGGATGGCGGGTTTTGATATCATGACATAGCCCCTTCACCACCTTAATTTGCTCAGGCGTAAAAGGACGGTATCCAAGTCCATGCCCCGGATTAACAATTTCGATACCGATAGATTGTGAATTCAGGTTTTCATCTTCCCGCCAAGCCGAAGCACCCGCATGCCAAGCCCGCTTATCCTCTTCTACATGCTGGTAAATTGTGCCATCTTCATCAATTGTGTAATGCGCACTAACTTCTGACTCCGGATCCGTTAAAATATTCAACGCGTCTTCAGCCGTTTCCATCCCCGTATAATGCAAAATAAGATAGGAAATTTTTGCACCCGCACGCTCGTTAAAATTAGGCGATGGTCTTTGGATAATATCACTCATTTACTTTTTCCTCTTTAATCCACAATAGCAACAACAAGCCCACAAGCCAAAATAAAATAATGCTGATCATTCCCGCCTGCTGTGTCCCAAAAGCCGTTACGGCGAGGCCAAATAATAACGGCCCCAAAAACGACACCGACTTTCCTGTCATCGCATAGAGACCATAGCTTTGTGTTATCAAAGAGGGGGGTGAAATTTTGCCAACCATTGTCCGGCTCGCCGCCTGCACAGGACCTATAAAAATTCCAAGCCCCAAAGACAGGATAATGAATGTATTTTTATCCTGCACGAATAAAATAGCTGTACCAAAAGCTATTAAACCAAGAAGGGAGGTCACAATCGTTCTTTTCGGTCCCGCCCAATCATCTATATAGGCGAAAATAAATGCCCCTAACCCAGCCGTTACATTGAGACCAATCGCAAAGATTAAAATATCCGAAAAACCCATACCGTACTGACCTGCCGCATAGACCCCGCCAATCGCAAATAACGTGACCAAACCATCACGGTATATGGCACTAGAGATTAAAAATAGAGCAATGTTTTTGTATTCCTTTATATTCTTAAGCGTTTTCATCAATTGCCTTAAACCAAGTGTAATGGATTTCTGAACGCTCAAATTTTTGGTCTTTTTGTCAGACACGAACAAAAAAAGCGGCAACATAAAAACAAAAAACCACAAGGAAATGACAGGGCCGCTCACCCGGATATGCTCAAAATTCTCACGCGGTAAATCTATGAACGGTTTCACATCACCAAAACCGATAAAACCGAATAAAGTCACCGCCAAAGCCGTTAATCCTCCCAAATATCCAAACCCCCAGGCCCAACCAGAAATTCTGCCTATCCTATTTTGCTGCGCTATATGAGGTAGCATCGCATTATAAAACACCTGTGCCAGTTCAAACCCAACATTGGCGAGCGCCACTAACAACAAAACAAAAAAGATAGTTTGTTCTCCGCCCCCCGGCACAGCGCCCCACAGCGCCGCGCACGGAAAGATACATAAAAGCGATAAAATAAAAATCCAAAACTTCCGTCTGCCCGAGTGATCTGCTATGGCGCCTAAAACAGGGCCTAAAACCGCAATCACAAAACCAGACACGGAAATGGCAAAGCTCCATTGCGCACTACCCAGCGTTTCATCCCCCACTATTTCACGGGCAAAATAGACACTAAAAATGAAGGTGATAATAACCGTGCCAAATGCGGTATTGGCCCAATCATACAAGCACCACGAAAAAACAGATAATTTATTGTTTGGCTTTATTTGAATCATACCGATTTTTCTATAGTTAAATGTAACTATTCCCGCTTTTAAAAAGAATTTATACTTAAAAGTGAAAAAAGATATGAAATTATATGCATTACTAATCCTATTTGGCGGACTACTGGCATTTGGTCTGTTTTTGATATCAAAACACAGCCAAGCAATGAACATCGCAGAAACAATCATGAATAAAAAACCTGATAATGCCGAAATAGCCACCTTTGCCGGAGGGTGCTTTTGGTGCTTGGAAAGTGAGTTCAGAAGCCTTGAAGGGGTGTTATACACCGTTTCCGGCTATACAGGTGGCGCACTTGAACATCCCACCTACCGTGACATTACAACAGGTAAAACCGGTCACGCTGAGGCCGTTGAGATATATTTCGATCCGGGTATTGTCTCCTACCAGGAATTACTGGACTATTTCCTGCGTCAAGCCCATGACCCGACACAGCTAAACCGTCAAGGCGTTGATAAGGGCACACAATACCGCTCCGCTATTTTTTATCATGACGATGCGCAAAAGCACGAAGCCGAAAGCGCCATTCAGGCAACAGAAAAAGATAAAATCTGGAAAAATAAAATTGTAACGGAGCTGTCTCCTGCCGTCATCTTCTGGCCTGCTGAGGATTACCACCAACAATATTACGAAAAATATGAGCGAGAAAATGGCCGCCCCCATATCCGGGTTTTGCTCAAAAAGAAGAAATAATCTTTCCCCTGCGCTTGTTTTACGGTAAAAGGCATTATGACTGAAAATTTAGCTTATACAGATGAAGTGGCTCAAGCCACAGCCGATGTTCATGCCATGCTCGCCAACCAATATGACGAACCTTATTGGCAAACACTGGCCCCTTATATTTATGAGATCAACCGCCTGAAAAAAGAAAAAAATGCGGTGATTTTGGCCCACAACTATATGACGCCCGACATTTTTCATGGTGTAGCCGATATTGTGGGGGATTCACTGGCCCTTGCCCGTGAAGCCGCCAAAACGGACGCCGATATGATTATTCAGTGCGGCGTACATTTTATGGCCGAAACCTCCAAAACACTTTGTATGGATAAAAAAGTGATCATCCCTGATATGAAGGCCGGATGCTCTTTGGCCGAGTCCATTACAGCCGCAGACGTTAAATTACTCCGTGAGAAATATCCTGACGTGCCGATTGTGACCTATGTGAATACCTCCGCCGAAGTGAAAGCCGAAAGCGATGTATGCTGCACTTCCGGTAATGCTGTCAAAATTGTAAATGCTTTGGATTCCGATACGGTTCTCATGATCCCAGATAAATATCTGGCTGATTACACCCGCCAACATACGGACAAAACAATTCTGACTTGGGAAGGAAGCTGTGAAGTGCATGAGCGTTTTACACCAGAAGACATCCAAAACTTCCGGAAACGTTATGAGGGCGTCACTGTTTTGGCGCATCCGGAATGCCCGCCGGAAGTCTTGGCCGAAGCGGATTATACCGGATCAACTCAGCAAATGATTGATTACGTGACCGGTAAACGGCCCGAGCGTGTTGTGCTTATCACCGAATGCTCGATGAGCGATAATATCGCCGCCGCCAATCCGGATATGGAGTTGGTCCGCCCCTGCCAGATGTGTCCGCATATGAAACGTATTACCTTACCTAAAATTCTAGAAGCGCTCCAAACCGAAGGACCAGAAATCACAATTGACCCCGAGATTGCCGAACGTTCTCTTGTTCCCATCCAAAAAATGCTGGATATGAGCTAACCCCAATGTCCGTTTTAACGCCTGCTGAAAAAAATCTAATTCAGGCAGCTTTGTCTGAGGATTTATCAGACAAGGGCGACATCACCTCACAGGCTATTTTTAAGAATGGCGATGAGGTGACGGCCGTTATATGCGCCCGCGAAAACGGAATTCTCGCCGGTCTGGATATTGCGAAAGAAGTGTTTCATTTGGTTGATCCTGCGCTTACACTCACTACAGAACAAAAAGATGGCAATCAGATCGAACAAAATCAAACCATCCTGACAATTCAGGGAAAAACAATTTCAATTTTAAAAGCCGAGCGCACGGCTCTCAATTTTCTGTCTCACTTAAGCGGCGTGGCATCAGAAACAAAAAAATATGTGGAAATCCTATCCCATACGAAAGCAAAAATTTTGGACACGCGCAAAACCCTTCCCGGCTGGCGCGCCCTTCAAAAACAGGCTGTTTTATTAGGCGGCGGACAAAATCACCGCCTTGGTCTTTATGACATGGCTCTGATCAAAGATAATCATATCGCTGCTGCTGGAAGTATCGGTAAAGCTTTGGACCGTGTACAAAGTCTTCGCAAAAACACAAAAATTGAAATTGAGGTCGATACGCTAGATCAACTGGATGAGGTTCTATCGCACGGAGGAGCCGATATCGTGCTTCTTGATAACATGTCACCCCAACAGCTCAGTAAAGCGGTTCAAAAAATTGATGGAAAGATGTTATCCGAAGCTTCTGGTGGTATTACACTTTCCAACCTAAAAGAGATCGCAGAAAGTGGCGTTGATTTTATTTCGATTGGAGCTCTCACCCATAGCGTTCGGGCGCTTGATTTTGGACTAGATATTCAGAT